>NZ_JBSHCV010000011.1:0-103165 GCF_053615975.1 Dietzia sp. NPDC055877
AACCGCCGCCCTCCCGGGCAACTTCTCCAGCCTAGCAGCAACAACTCCCAGTTCCAAAACCGGGGGTTCCGCTTGCTCCTGGAGCACGTCTACTTTGAGCGACCCCGTTCCTTTCGGTCCGGGCTCGCTCTCGGCGACGTCCATTAAGTTACGCAGACATGAACTGAAACGCAAACCCGCTGGTTAACGGCCCCAAAAACACGATCACGCCGGCATGGCCGGCGTGATCGTGGTCGGAATCGCGAGGAATCAGCGGATGCGGATTCCGGCGAAGCTCTTCTTGCCCCGGCGCAGAACCACCCAGCTGCCGTGGAGCAGGTCGTCGGTGGACGGCGTCCACTCGGGATCGGAGATGCGCTCGTTGTTCACGTACGCACCTCCCTCTCCCACCGCACGCCGGGCGGCGCCCTTACTCGAGCAGAGCCCGCCGGCCACCAGGAGATCCGTGATCGTCCGTGGATCGTCCGGGGCGATCTCGGCCACGCCGGCATCGTCGAGCGCCGCCGCCAGAGTGGCCTCATCGAGCTGGCCGAGTTCGCCGCGCCCGAACAGTGCCTGGGCCGCGGCCTGAACGGACTCGGTGGCCGCGACCCCGTGAACGAGCGTTGTCATCTCCTCTGCCAGCCGCTTCTGGGCAGCGCGCAGATGCGGCTTCTCGGCGGTGAGGACCTCGAGTTCCTCGATCTCCTCCCTGCCGAGGAACGAGAACCAGCGCAGGTAGCGGACCACGTCGGCATCCGCCGTATTGAGGAAGTACTGGTACCACGTGTACGGGCTCGTCATGGCGGCGTCGAGCCATAGGCTGCCGCCGCCGGTCGACTTGCCGAACTTCTTGCCGTCGGACGAGGTCACCAGGGGCACGGTCATGGCATGGACCGCCTTGCCGTCGACACGACGGTTGAGGTCGACTCCGCCGACGATGTTGCCCCACTGGTCGGAGCCACCGATCTGGAGCGTGCACTCGTGATGACGTCGCAACTGCAGGAAGTCGTTGGCCTGCAGCAGCATGTACGAGAACTCGGTGTAGGAGATGCCGTCGCCATCCAACCGGCGCTTGACCGTGTCCCGACCGAGCATGGTGTTCAGCGAGAAGTGCTTGCCGACATCCCGCAGGAACTCGATCACCGAGAGGTGGCCGGTCCACTGCATGTTGTTGACGATGCGCGCCCCCGTGGGCCCCTCGGTGAGGTCGACGAAGCGCTCGAGCTGGCCGGAGATCCGCTCGGCCCAGTCCGCCACCGTGTCGGAGGTGTTCATGATGCGCTCCCCGACATCACGCGGGTCACCGATCATGCCGGTCGCGCCGCCGGCCAGAACGATGGGCCGGTGCCCGGCGAGCTGGAAGCGGCGCAACGTCAGGAGCGGGATGAGATGACCGGCGTGCAGGCTCGGCCCGGTGGGGTCGAAACCGCAATAGAGCGACACCATACTCTCGTCCAGATGGGCGCGGAGCGTGTCGAGGTCCGTCGACTGGGCGATCAGGCCACGCCACTGCAGGTCATCGAGGATGTTATTGGTCACGACGTTCATTGTCCCCCATCACCGGCCGGGGTCGAGCACTGGCCGCGTGACCGCGGGTGCCCTCGGGCTCCGTCGGTAGGCGGAGACCTCCCGGGCGCCGGCGACCCAGAACCGCCAGTGACGGTCGGCCTCGCGGGAGACGCCGACGCGGGGCCCGGAGCGGATCAGTTCGTCCGGAAGAGGGTCGGGACGGAAGGAGACCGACGACGACGAGTTGAGCACGTCCAGACCTCGGAACGACAGGTCGACCCCGAGTGTGCGGCCGAGATTGCCGGGTCCGCGTGCGAGCTTGTTGGACGTGATGCCCGGCCGGCGGGTCGCGACGACCTCGTGGCCTTCTTCGACGCGGGCTGCCCGGAGCAGTACGCCCCCGCCCTCACCGGGCGGCCGGCAGGTGATGTTCACGCACTGGTGGATGCCGTGACTGAGGTAGACGTACAGGTGGCCGGCGTCGCCGAACATGACCTGGTTGCGCGGCGTCGGGCCGGGCCAGGTGTGGGCCGCGGCATCGGGGTAGGCGGATCCGGCCGGCCCGCCATAGGCCTCGACCTCGAGAATGCGAACAGAAACCGGGCCGTGTGTCAGCGTCCCACCGAGCACGATCCGCGCGGCCTCGTCCGGCGCCGCCTCCCGCAGCAGCTCTCTGAGCGGGTCGGTGACGCCGGACCGGGCCCCGTGGTCGGTGTGAGGGTTGCTCACTCCGGGGACGAGCCCTCTCCGGCGCCCGCCTTGGCGAGTAACTCCGCGTGCTCGGCCTCGTCGACCTGCCGGGATTCGTCGACCAGCAGCACGGGGATGCCGTCGTCGATCCGGTAGGCGCGGCGCAGACGCTGGTTGTACAGCGTGTCGTCACCAGCGAGCAGGAGCGGGCCCTTGTCCTCGGGGCAGGCCAGGATCGACAGCAGTCGTTCGTCTAGGACGGACATGCCGTTCACCCTACCCAGGCGGCGAGCTCGTCACGGAACTCGGCTAGCCGCCCGCGCTGCTTCGCGACAGCCTCACCGGCGGTGCCGCCGCGGGCGTTCCGGGACGCGATCGATCCCGTGACGGTCAGCACCTCGCGAACCTCGGGCGTCAACGCGGGGTCGACGGCGGCGAGCTCGTCGTCGTCGAGCTCATCCAGTCCCACCCCACGTCCCTCGGCGATGCGCACGCACTCCCCCGCCGCCTCGTGGGCGACCCGGAACGGGACGCCCTGCCGGACCATCCACTCCGCGATGTCCGTGGCGAGGGTGTATCCCGCCGGGGCGAGCTCCGCGAGCCGTTCGGGGTGGAACTCGAGGGTGTCGACCAGACCGGCCATCGCCGGGAGCAGCAGGTCGAGCTGGGCCACCGAGTCGAAGACCGGCTCCTTGTCCTCCTGCAGATCCCGGTTGTAGGCCAGCGGCTGTGCCTTGAGCGTCGCCATGAGCCCGGTCAGATTGCCGATGAGCCGGCCGGTCTTGCCGCGCATCAGTTCGGCGACGTCCGGGTTCTTCTTCTGGGGCATGATCGAGCTGCCCGTGGACCACTCGTCGGCCAGGGTGACGTAGCCGAACTCGGGCGTCGACCAGGCGATGATCTCCTCCGCCAGACGCGAGAGATCCACCGCGATCTGGGCGAGCACGTAGGAGGCCTCGGCCGCGAAGTCACGCGAACTCGTGGCGTCGATCGAGTTGTCGGCGGCGCGGTCGAAACCGAGCTCGGCCGCGATCGCGTCCGGGTCCAGACCGAGCGACGAGCCGGCCAGTGCGCCGGAGCCGTACGGTGAGACCGCCAGGCGCCGGTCCAGATCACGGATCCGGTCGAGGTCGCGCAGCAACGGCTGGGCGTGCGCGAGCAGCTGGTGGGAGAGCAGGACCGGCTGGGCCGCCTGGAAGTGGGTCTTGCCCGGCATGACCGTCTCCGGGTGCGCATCGGCCTGCGCCACGAGTGCGTCGACCACATCGAGCACACC
Source organism: Dietzia sp. NPDC055877 (assembly GCF_053615975.1). Classification (NCBI taxonomy): domain Bacteria; kingdom Bacillati; phylum Actinomycetota; class Actinomycetes; order Mycobacteriales; family Dietziaceae; genus Dietzia; species Dietzia sp. NPDC055877. The sequence goes on from NZ_JBSHCV010000011.1 coordinate 3,458, forward strand.
CGCGGCCACCGCGCGCACGGCATCCCGCAGCCACATTCGGAACAGGGTGGCCACCTGGTCATTGCGCGAGCGGCCGGCACGCAACCGTCCGCCGACCTCGGGACCGACCCGCTCGATCAGGCCTCGCTCCAGGGCGCCGTGCACGTCCTCGTCGGACTCGGCGGGCACGAACTCCCCGGAGTCGACGTCGGCGGCGAGTCGATCCAGACCGTCGAGCATCGTGTCCAGGTCGGCACCCGTGAGCAGGTCGGCGCGATGCAGCACCCGGGCGTGCGCCTTGGACGCCCGGATGTCGTACGGCGCCAGATCCCAGTCGAAGTGGGTGGACTTGCTCAGGGCCGCCATCGCCTCGGCGGGGCCGCCGGCGAATCGGCCGCCCCACAGGGCCCCGGTGTTGGTCCCGTGCCGGTCGTCCCGGCCCTGCTCGTCGCTCACAGTCCCAGGTCCCGCTTCGCGGCGATCTTGGAGCTCAGGCCATGGAGGTTGACGAAGCCCTTGGCGTAGCTCTGGTCGAACGAGTCACCCTCGTCGTAGGTAGCCAGGTTGAAGTCGTACAGCGACTTGTCGGAGCGGCGGCCGTTGACGGTGATCGAGCCACCGTGCAGCACGAGTCGGATATCGCCCGAGACGTGTTCCTGGGTGTTGTCGATGAAGGCGTCCAGGGCGTACTTCAGCGGCGAGAACCAGAGACCGTCGTAGACGGCGTTGGACCAGGTGTCCGAGACGCCGGACTTGTAGCGGGCCAGCTCCCGCTCGAGGGTGACGTCCTCGAGGGCCTTGTGCGCGGTGATGAGCACCATCGCGCCCGGGGCCTCGTAGACCTCGCGGCTCTTGATACCGACGAGACGGTCCTCGACCATGTCCAGTCGACCGACGCCCTGGGCGCCGCCGCGACGGTTGAGCTCTTCGATCGCCTCGAGGACGGAGACCCTACGGCCGTCGATGGCGACCGGAACGCCGGCCTCGAAGGTGATGGTGACCTCGTCCGGGGCGGCGAAGTTGATCGTCGGGTCCTCGGTGTAGTCGTAGACGTCCTTGGTCGGCGCGTTCCACAGGTCCTCGAGGAAGCCGGTCTCGACCGCGCGGCCCCACACGTTCTGATCGATCGAGAACGGCGACTTCTTGGTGACGTTGATCGGGATCGCGTTCTCCTCGGCGAACTCGATGGCCTTCTCACGGGTCCAGGCGTAGTCGCGGACGGGGGCGATCACGTCCAGGTCGGGAGCGAGCGCGCCGAAGCCCACCTCGAAGCGCACCTGGTCGTTGCCCTTGCCCGTGCAGCCGTGGGCCACGGCCGTACCGCCGTGCATCTTCGCGGCGGTCACCAGGTGCTTGACAATCAGCGGGCGGGAGATCGCCGACACCAGCGGGTACTCGCGCATGTACAGGCCGTTGGCCTTGATGGTCGGCGCACAGTAGTCGTTCGCGAACTCGTCGCGGGCATCCACGACGATCGACTCGACCGCGCCGCAGTCGAGGGCGCGCTGGCGGATGGAGTCCATGTCCTCTCCGCCCTGTCCCAGGTCGATGGCCACGGCGACGACCTCGGCACCGGTCTCCTTGCCGATCCAGCTGATGGCGACGGAGGTGTCCAGTCCACCCGAGTAGGCGAGGACGACGCGATCGGTCATGGTGTTTCTCCTTGGTTGTTGTTCAGGTGTTGTCTATCGGCCCGGGGCCGCGTCAGAGTTGGCGCCGGGCCAACGCTGCGAGGCGGCCCGCCAGCTCTTCTCCGCGCACGGGTTCGCGGGCCATCACGAATATGGTGTCATCCCCGGCGATCGTGCCGACCACGTCGTCGAGATTCGCACGGTCCAGGGCACTGGCGAGAAAGTTCGCCGCCCCGGGCGGCGTGCGCAGGACCGCCGTGTTCCCACTGTGGTCGGCGGACACGAGCAGCTCACCCAGAAGGCGTCCCACCCGGTCCGTTCCGCCGGGGATGCCCGGGACCTGACTGCCGTCCTCCGGGATGACATAGCGGCCGGCACCGCCGTCGGCAGCGCGGAGCTTGACCGCGCCGAGCTCATCGAGATCGCGACTGAGAGTGGCCACCGCGATAGCGATCCCCTCACCGGCCAACGCGTCGGCCAGTTCGGTCTGACTGCGCACGGGCCGGTCCCGGAGGATCTCGGCGATGCGCGCGTGACGAGCCGTCCGACTGACCGCGCCGACGGAGGTCACGATCGCTCCAGCAGCCAGACGAGTAGCGCCTTCTGTGCGTGCAGCCGGTTCTCCGCCTCGTCGAACACCCGGCTGCGGGGACCGTCGATGACCTCGCCGGTGATCTCCTTCTCGCGATACGCGGGCAGGCAGTGCAGGACGATCACATCGTCGGAGGCCTTGTCGACCGCGTCCCGGCCCAGCTGGTAGTCGGCGAGATCGCGCAGACGCTCGGTGGCCGAGTCCTCCATCCCCATCGACACCCAGGTGTCGGTGATGAGGACATCGGCGTCGATCACGGCCGTGTCGACCTCGGTCGTGATGGTGACCGAACCGCCGGTCTCCGCCGCGATCCGTTCGGCGTCACCCACCACCTGTCCGGTCGGCTGGTAGCCGGCCGGCGCCGCGATGGTGATGTGCATCCCCGCAGTGGCGAACCCGACGAGGTACGAGTGCCCCATGTTGTTCGCGCCGTCGCCGAGGTAGACCGCCCGCAGGCCCGCGGTGCGTCCGAAGTTCTCCCGGATCGTCAGCAGGTCGGCGAGGATCTGACAGGGGTGGAAGTCGTCGGTGAGCGCGTTGACGACAGGCACGGCCGAATCCGCCGCGAGCTCGGCCAGTCCGGCCTGCGAGTACGTCCGCCACACGATCGCCTCGACGTAGCGGGACATCACCATCGCGGTATCGGAGAGCGTCTCGCCCTTGCCCATCTGGGTGGACCCGGATTCCACCACGATCGCATTGCCACCGAGTTGTGCGATGCCCGCGTCGAAGGAGAAGCGGGTCCGCGTGGAGGTCTTGTCGAAGATCACCGCGACCGACTTCGGCCCCTCCAGCGGGCGCGCCGAGAACGGCTCCGCCTTGAGCCTGAGCCCGAGCTCCAGCACCTCGGCCTGCTCCGCGGGACTGAGATCGTCGTCTCGGAGAAAGTGACGCGGGGTCGGGCTTCCCGGGGCTGTCGTCGTGGACGACGGCGAGGTCGTACCGGTCATGACGAGGTCTCCTTCTCCGACGCGGCGTCGAGGATCGGGGGCAGGGCGGTCACGAACTGCGCGACCTGGTCTTCGGTGAGGATGAGCGGCGGGGCCAGCCGGACGACGTCCGTGCCGGTGGCGCCCACGAGGTAGCCCGCGGCGCGCGCGGCCTCCTCGACCTCCTTCGCCCGCGGCGCGGTCAGCACCACTCCGAGCAGGAGTCCGCGGCCCCGGACATGATCGACCAGCGGGTGATCCAGGCACTCGATCTCGGCGGCGAGTAACTTGCCGAGCCTGTCGACGTGGGCGACGAGGTCGTCGGTGTCGATCGTTCTCAGGACCGCCACCGCGGCCGCGCACGCGACGGGGTTACCACCGAAGGTGGTGCCGTGCTGCCCGGCGGTGAGCAACTCCCCCGCCCGGCCGATGCCCAGACACGCGCCGATGGGCAGCCCGCCGCCGAGCCCCTTCGCCAGGGTGATCACATCCGGAACCACCCCGGCCTTGCGGGACGCGAACATCGCGCCGGTGCGGGCGATCCCGGTCTGGACCTCGTCGACGATCATCAGGATCCCGTGTTCGGTGCACAGTTCCCGCACGTCCGCGAGGAAGCCCTCGGGCGGTTCCACGACGCCGCCCTCCCCCTGCACCGGTTCGACGATGACGGCGGCGGTGTCCGCCGGGGCCTGCTCGACGAGCGCCCGGAGCGCCGCGGTGTCCCCGTAGGGGAAGTACTCGACGCCGGCGGGCATCGGCTCGAACGGCGCACGCTTGGCGGGCTGACCGGTCATCGCCAGCGCCCCCATGGTCCGACCGTGGAAGCCGTTCTCCGCGGCGAGGATCCGTGAACGGCCGGTGCGGCGGGCAATCTTGAACGCCGCCTCGTTGGCCTCGGCGCCGGAGTTGCAGAAGAAGGCCCGTACCGGCGCCTCCACCGCGAGAAGTGATTCGAGACGCTCCGCCAACTCCACGACAACCGGGTGGACATAGAGATTCGACACGTGCCCCAGTTCGGCGACCTGACTGCTGACCGCCTCGACGACGGCGGGGTGGGCGTGCCCCAGGGAATTGACCGCGATGCCGGCCAGCAGATCGAGGTACTCGCGACCGTCGGCGTCGGTCACGGTCACGCCCCGGCCCGAGACGAGTTCGAGCGGAGGGGTGCCGTAGTTGCGCATCAGCGCGGTGTCCCACCGTGAGGTGAGATCAGTGGTGTCCTGCGGGCTCACTGTGCTTCTCCTACTGCTGAACGTGTCTCGTGGTCACCCTCGGTGACCATCGTTCCGATGCCGCCCTCCGTGAGGATCTCGAGCAGCACCGAGTGCTCGACGCGGCCATCGATGACGTGCGCTGCGCCGACGCCGCCCCGCACGGCGGCCAGACACGCCTCCATCTTTGGAACCATGCCGCTCTCCAGCGACGGCAGCAGTGCCTCCAGCGGCGTGGTGCCCAGGTGCGTGACGAGCGACGAGCGATCCGGCCAGTCGGTGTACAGGCCCTCGACGTCGGTGAGGACGACGAGCTTCTCCGCTCCGAGTGCCGCGGCGAGTGCGCCCGCGGCCGAATCCGCGTTGATGTTGTGGACGACGCCGTCGGCATCGGGGGCGATCGTGGACACGACCGGGATGCGTCCGGCCTCGATGAGGTCGATGACCGCCCCGGGATCGACCGCGGCGACGTCCCCGACGAGTCCGATGTCGGTGGCCTCCCCGTCGACCATCGCCGTCCGACGGACCGCGGTAAACAGACCCGCGTCCTCGCCCGAGATCCCCACCGCGTACGGGCCGTGCGCGTTGATCAGCCCGACGAGTTCGCGGCCGACCTGGCCGAACAACACCATTCGCACGACATCCATCACCTCGGGCGTCGTGACACGGAAACCGCCCCGGAACTCGCCCTCCATGCCCAGCCGACCGAGCATCGCGGTGATCTGGGGACCACCGCCGTGCACCACGACCGGCTTGAGGCCACAGGTGCGGAGGAACACCATGTCGGCGGCGAACGCGGCCTTGAGCCTCTCGTCGACCATCGCGTTACCGCCGTACTTCACCACGACGATCTTGTCGTGGAACTCCTTGAGCCACGGCAGTGCCTCGGCGAGGACGTGCGCGCGGACGAACGGCGACAGTTCGGTCGACCCGTCGTTCATCAATGTGGGCATATCAGTCGCCTCCGGCGGTGATGGGGATGGTCAGGGTCAGGTGGATCTGTGCGCCGCCGCGGTGGCGGAAGCGGAACGCGGCGCCGGCCTCGGTGGCCGCGGGTCCGGGCCACGGCCCGAGTTCGGTGTCGGGCCGCAAGACTAGGACCTCAACCGGCCCGGCCTCGACCCCCGTGCGGACGCCCACGAATCCGGCGACGCCCTCGGCGACACCGTGCACGAACGTGAAGTCCGCGCCAGGATCGCCGGATCCGGGTCCGTCGAGCAGCACGACCGCGCGGGTCGACGGCACCTGGGCGCTGAGCGCGCTCCACTGCAGCTCGACCGCGTCGGCCCCACCACCCGATACGTCGAGTGCGGCCGTCGCACCCGAGGGAGCCAGCCAGATCCCGGCGATGTTCCGGGCCGGATCCGTCCACAGTTCGAGCCCGTGATCGTGCCCGACCAACGTCGCCCCGGGCAGGACCTCCGCGCTCAAGGGGCCAGGCCGACCGTGCTGAGACCGGCGGTCTCGGGCAGCCCGAGCGCGAGGTTCATCGACTGGATGGCACCGCCGGCGGTGCCCTTGGCCAGGTTGTCGATCGCGGCGGTGAACACGGCCCGACCGGTGCGCGCGTCGACCTCGATACCCAGCTGCACGGCGTTGGAGCCGAGCACCGAGGCGGTCATGGGCTGCACCCCGGCCGGTAGGAGGTGGACGAACGGCTCATCACCGAAGGCCTCCGCATAGACCTCACGCAGCTCGTCCGCAGAGGCCGTGGTGGGCACGACCGCCGTGGTGAGGATGCCGCGCGCCATGGGGGCGAGCACGGGCGTGAAGCTGACCGACACCTCGGCGTCGGTCACCGCCCGGAGGTTCTGCGTGATCTCCGGGGTGTGACGGTGGGTGGCGACCCCGTACGCCTTGGTCGAGCCCATCACCTCGGACGCGAGCATGGGCACCTTGGCCGCCTTGCCCGCGCCGGATGCCCCTGTCACCGAGACGATGGTGATGTTCGACGCATCGACGAGCCCCTTGGCCACTGCCGGGAACAGCGCCAGGGTCGCCCCCGTCGGAAAACAGCCCGGGACCGCGACCCGCCGGGTCGACCGCAGCGCCTCGCGCGCTCCGGGGAGCTCGGGCAGCCCGTACGGCCACGTACCCGCGTGCGGGGAGCCGTAGAAGGCCTCCCAGTCACCGGCGTCCGTCAGACGGAAGTCCGCCCCGAGATCGATCACCAGCACGTCCGGCCCGAGCTGTTCGGCGATCGCCGCGGAGTGGCCATGCGGGAGGCCGAGGACCACCACATCATGACCGGACAGCGACTCGGCGCTGGTCTCCGAGAGAACCCGGTCCGCCAACGGCAGCAGGTGCGGATGGTGCCGATCCAGCGTCTGGCCGGCGTTTGACCCCGCCGCCAGGACTCCGATCTCCAGCTCATCCGAGAGGTACGAGGGATGTGCGAGGAGGAGTCTGAGGAACTCCCCGCCCGCGTAACCCGATGCACCTGCGACAGCTACCTTGATTGCCATACGCACGAGTATGCATCACGTTGCAATCTTTTGCACACAAGGTCCGTCGGCGAGCCTCGCGTTCAACCGGGAGCCGGTCCGATCACCAGCACATCCAGGTTATGCCCCGATCTGCCGTGGCGCACCGCCGAAACGCTGTTGCCCCAGGTCGACCGAACCGCCCATGCGACGCCCCTCATCGAGGCCGGACGTGCCGACGCGGCGCCTGGAACTCTTGACGGTGCGGGGGAAACGGCGACGCAGCTCCGCCTCGGCGCACTGTGAATCCGTACGCAGGACCAGCCCAGCCCCTGCCGCATCCGAACTCTCGGACACCGCCTCGGCCTCGGCCGCGGCGAGGCGCCGGCCCACTTCGAAGGCGAACCCGGTCATGAACGATTTGCGGTGGGTCACCGCTGATACCCCCGGCGCCGGGCGCTGCCGCGCGGCGCCGGCCAACATGATCCCGGTCAGCGCACCGGCCAGCATCGACACGCGCTCGACGTGTCGACGGACCCCGACGATATACACGATCCGACCCCCGTCCGCCCGCCTCGATGACACCGCCCTGCAGTGCATAGCCACCGCCAGCGACGCGACGAGACCGATCTGGTCGGGTTGGTACTTTCCGAGCACCACGTGCTCGTGGACCACCACCTCGGCCGCCGCCTGATCCGGACCGGATCTGGCCAGCGCCTCGTCGACCCCGTACTTCGCGAGCAGCGCGTAGGCCCGCTCGAGTAGCACCTCCGCCTCCGGCGTCCCGGCCACGCTCTCGGCCTTGGCGAACAGCTTGCGGACCCGGTCGAAGGCCTTCTCCGAGGAGAGCGCTGACGCGGCGCCGCCCCCGTTCTGGCCGGTCGCGCGGGAGTTGTCGGAACGAGTGTGGGTCATGGCCTGCTCCTGATCGTCTCAGCATTGATGTCGAGACGGATGTTCGCACACACGTACGACAGGGCTGTGTCGACGCCGCCGGACAGCCGCCCGGGTCGATGACCCCGGTCCGATCAGCGGTGGAGGAACCAGGTGTGGTCGAGCGGGCCGGCACCCTGCCCCACGTCGAGGGACAACCCGCCGTGCAGGGCCCCGTCCATCCATGGCCGGACCCGTCGGTACGCCGCTTCCCAATCGGGCGCACCGACACGCGCGGTGGCCAGTGCCGAGGACAGCGAGCATCCGGTGCCGTGGGTGTGCGGCGTCTCGACGCGGACGAACGGCAACCGGAGTGTCGTGCGACGGTCCGTCTCGGACTCGACCATCACGTCCTCGGCGCTGCCGTCCTCGAGGTCGCCGGTCGTCGCGAGAACCGCGCTATCGGTCTGCTCGTGGACCAGCTCCGCCTGACTGACGATCCCCTCGATGTCGGTCGCGGTGTCTGTACCGCAGAGCACACCGAGCTCGGGCACGTTCGGGGTGACGAGGTCGACGAGCGGTACGAGGTCGCGCAGCATGGACGCGGCATCCTCGCTCGCGAGACGCCCGCCGGTGGTCGCGACCATGACGGGGTCCAGGACGATGTGAGGAGGGCGACGACGACGAAGCCACGCCCCGACCGCTTCGACGAGTGAAGCCTCTCCGAGCATGCCGATCTTGACGGCGTCGATCTGGACGTCATCGGCGACCGCGTCCAGCTGGGCGATCACCGTATCGACCGGCACCGCGTGGACGCCGGCCACGCCGCGGGTGTTCTGCACCGTGACGGCGGTGACCACGCCCATCGCGTAGCCGCCCATCGCCGTGACGGACTTGGTGTCGGCCAGCAGGCCGGCACCACCCGACGGGTCGGTGCCGGCGATGCAGAGAATGCGGGGCACCCGCACCGCGTCAGCCACGAAGGCTCGCTCCCACGGCCCGTGCTGCCGCGTCCACCGCGGCCGTGCGCCACTCGCTGGCCTCGTCCTCCGTCAGCGTCCGGTCGTCGGCGCGGAAGGTGAGCGCGTACGCGAGCGACTTCCTGCCCTCACCGAGCTGGCTGCCGGTGTAGATGTCGAACAGGCGGACGCTCTCGAGCAGGTCGCCGCCTCCCGAGATGAGGGCCGCCTCCACCGCGGATGCCGGGACCACCTCATCCACGACGAGAGCGACATCCTGATTCACCGACGGGTAGGAGGAGATCGCCGGCGCGGGCAGGACCTCGCGCGTGCCGATGGCGGTCAGGTCGAGCTCCATCGCGCATGTCCGCGCGGGAAGCTCCAGACGCTCGCACGCCGCGGGGTGCAACTCACCGGCGTGGCCGACCACCGCGCCGTCGACGACGATCTCGGCGCAGCGGCCCGGGTGCCAGGGTGCGTACTCCCCCGACCTCACCTCGACCTCGACGCCGAGCGCGGCGCCGACAGTCCGGGCCGCCTCGACCGCGTCGAGCGCGTCGGCGTCGCGGCCCGGATCGAGATGGCCGGCCGGCACTCGTCTACCGGTGTAGAGGGCGGCCGTGTGCAGCGGCTGCGCGGGCAGCGAATCGCCGAGCCGCTTCTGCTCGTCCGCGGTGGGCTCACGGTCCACGGGCAGCATGTCCACCCCGGAGGTCGCGGGCGTGTGGAACGCGACCTGGGCGATCGAGAAGAGCGCGAGGTCGCGGGTCCCGCGGGTGAGGTTGCGCCGGGCGATCTCCACCATCGACGGCAACAGGGTCGTCGCGAGATGCGCCTTGTCGCTCTCCAGGGGATTGACCACGGACATCGTGTGGCGACGCTCGTCGTCGTCGCGGAGCCCCATCGCGTCGAACACGGACGGATCGCAGAACGGCGACGTGAGCACCTCGACGTGCCCGGACGCGGCGAGGGCCCGCCCCACGGCCCGGCGGCCGCGCTGGGTGGCCGTCAGGCCCCGACCGGCGGGGGCCGTGGGCAGCACGGACGGGATGTCCTCCAGCCCCTCGAGTCGCAGGACCTCCTCGACCAGGTCGGCAGGCATCGTCAGATCGGGGCGCCACGTGGGTGGGGTGACCTCGAGCAGGACGGCGTCGTCGCCGGCCACCGTGGCCCCGATCTGCTCCAGGCGCCGGCGGGTGGTCCCGACCGGGTACCCGAGCCCCGCGACCCGCGAGGGCCGGTCCGGGTCGAAGGCGATCGTGGGTGGGACGGGCGCGGCGCCGACGTCGGTGAGCGACGCCTCGACGGTGCCGCCGGTGATCTCGGCGAGCAGCGTGGCCGCGCGATCCAGCGCGGCGACGGAAGCCGCTGCGTCCACCCCTCGCTCGTAGCGCTTCCCGGCCTCACTGGGCAGCTTGTGTCGGCGGATGGTCCGGAACACGGCCAGGGTGTCCCACACGGCGGCCTCGAGCAGCACGTCGGTGGTCGTGTCCGAGACCTCTGTGCTGGCGCCGCCCATGACGCCGGCCAGCGAGACCGGGCCGGTTTCGTCGCAGATCACCACGTCCTCCGGGTCGAGCGAGCGCTCCGCGCCATCCAGGGTGGTCAGCGTCTCCCCCGCCCGAGCGCGACGCACGGTGAGCCCGCCCGTGAGCGTGGCGGCGTCGAAGGCGTGCATCGGATGGCCGAGTTCGAGCATGACGTAGTTGGTGACGTCGACGGCCGGGGAGATGGGCCGCACACCCGACATCAGCAGGCGACGGGCCAGCCACCAGGGGGTCCTGGCCGACGGGTCGACGCCGGTGACCCGGCGCAGCGCGAACCGCTGGGCGCCGGACTCCCCGCTGACCTCGAGCGGCCAGGTCTCCTTCCCCGACGGCAGCCCGAGTTCGGTGGCCGGGTCCGCGAAGTCCAGGTCGAAGCCGCACGCGAGCTCGCGGGCCAGACCGCGGGCCGACAGGCAGTAGCCGCGGTCCGGGGTCACGTTGAGTTCGAAGACCGTGTCCCGCTCGGGGGCACCGGCGGCGAGGACCGGCCCGGCCGGGGTGCCCGGCTCGGCGGTGCCCGGCGCGAGCACGATGATGCCGCTGTGATCCGACCCGATCCCGAGTTCGGACGCCGAGCAGATCATGCCCTCACTGGGCCTGCCGTAGGTCTTGCGCTTGCCGATCTCGAAGCCACCGGGCAGGACCGTACCGGGCAGTGCCACCACCACGAGGTCGCCCTCGGAGAAGTTCCGCGCGCCGCACACGATCTGCTGCGGCTCGTCGCCGCCGACGTCGACGAGGCAGAAGCGGATCGGCTTCTTGAAGCCCTCGAGTTCCTCGATGCTGCTGACCCGGCCGACGGTGAGCGGGCCGGTGATCTCCGGGAGCGTCTGCGGCTCCCCCTCCACCTCGAGGCCGACGCGCACGAACCCGGCGTCGAGTTCGGCCGGCGACACCGACCAGCCGTCGTTGGCCCGCTGCAGGATCTCGGTCAGCCAGGACTGCGCAATTAGCACTGTGGGGTCCTTCGTAGTTCTCGGTGGTCGGGTGAGCTCTGGGATCGGGCGGGCGGGGCATCGGCCCGGGCCCCGGCGGCGGCCGCCGCCCGGGCCGGTACGCCGATCAGTACCGGATGCCGAAGGGCAGCGAGAACCGCACGTCGCCCTCGACCATGTCGCGCATATCGGACAGCCCGTTGCGGAACTGCAGCGTGCGCTCGAGGCCCATCCCGAACGCGAAGCCGGAGTACACCTCGGGGTCGATGCCGCAGGCGATCAGCACATTGGGATGCACCATTCCACAACCGCCCCACTCGACCCAGCCGGCGCCGCCCTTCTTGTTAGGGAACCAGACGTCGACCTCGGCGGAGGGCTCGGTGAACGGGAAGTAGTTGGGCCGCATACGGGTGCGGGTCTCCGGCCCGAAGAGCGCGCGTGCGAAGGCGTCCAGCGCGCCGCGCAGGTGCGCCATCGTCAGTCCCTTGTCGATGGCCAGCCCCTCGACCTGATGGAAGACCGGGGTGTGGGTGGCGTCGAGCTCGTCGGTGCGGAAGGTCCGGCCCGGGCAGGCGACGTAGATCGGCGGCTCGCGATCGAGCATGGTCCGGATCTGCACCGGCGAGGTGTGGGTCCGCAGCACCTGCCGACTGCCCTCGGGTGCCACGTGGAAGGTGTCCTGGAGCGTGCGCGCGGGGTGGTCGGGGAGGAAGTTGAGCGCGTCGAAGTTGTAGTGCTCGGCCTCGATCTCCGGCCCTTCGGCGATCTCCCAGCCCATCCCGACGAACACGTCCGCCACCTGCTCGGTGATGATCGTGATGGGATGCTGGGCCCCGACCGGCGATCGACCAGACGGCACCGTCAGGTCGAGTGTCTCAGCCACCAGGACCGCCGCGTCGCGCTCGGCCTGCAGCTGCCCGAGCCGCGCCTCGTACGCCTTCTGGACACGGCCGCGCGCCACGTTGACGGCCTTGCCCGCGGAGGCCTTCTGCTCCTTCGGGAGCGAGCCGAGTGTCCGCCGACCCAGTGCGATGGGACTCCGGTCGCCCAGGTGGGCCGTCTTGGCCGCGGCCAGTGCGTCGAGGTCCGCGGCCGTGGCGAACGCGCCCTCCGCGTCCGTGGCGTATCCCGCCAGGGACTCCTCGTCGATCCCGACCTCGGCCGCGCCTCTGTCTTCGCTCACCTGTGCTGCGTCCTCCCCGTCCCGGTCAGCTCCGGCGACCGCCGGGTGCATCGCCGGACAGCCTAGTCGATTAGCGTTTGCGCCCCCTGCCCCGTGTCCTGCTCAGACCACCCCGTTCTCGTAGGCGTACACGACCACCTGAGCGCGGTCCCGCAGCCGCAGTTTCTGCAGGACCCGCCGTACGTGGGTCTTGACGGTCTCCTCCGAGATGAACAGCACCCCGGCGATCTCGGCATTGGACCGCCCGGTGGCGATCTGCTCGACGGTCTCGCGTTCCCGCGGCGTGAGGGAGGTGAGTTCCGCCGGCTCGCGGCGCGGGCGGCGGCCCCGGGTCACCACGTCCTCGATCAGCCGGCGGGTGACGGTCGGCGCCAGCAGCGCCTCACCGGTGACGGCGACCCGGACGGCCCGGAACAGCTCCTCGGCGGGCGCGTCCTTGAGCAGGAATCCGGAGCATCCGATCCGCAGCGCCTCGTACACGTAGTCGTCGAGATCGAAGGTGGTGAGCATGATGATCCGCGGGGCCGGGTCGATCCCGGAACCGAGTATGCGCCGCGCGGCCTCGAGCCCGTCCATCTCCGGCATGCGGACGTCCATGAACACCACGTCGGGGCGGAGCGCCTCCACTTTCCCGACCGCCTCGGCGCCGTCCGCCGCGTCGCCGGTGACCCTGATGTCCGGCTGCGACCCGAGCAGCGCGGCGAAACCCTGTCGCACCATCGCCTGGTCGTCGGCGATCAGCACGGAGATGGTCATACGGATCAGCCTAGACGCGACCGGGTCCGCGTCCCGGGCCCCGTCCCGTCCCTGAGCGGAACCGTCGCGGTGACGGTGAAGCCACCGTCGGAAGCCGGGAGGGCCGCGAACGCCCCGCCGACGGCCCGGACCCGGGCGGACATCCCCGCGATCCCGGACCCGCCGCCCTCACCGGGCGCGACGAGGGCGCCCGGCGCCGCCGGGCCGCTGTCCACCTCGAGGGTCACCGCGGGTGGCGCCCCGTCCGCGTCGACCGTGGAGACCGCGAGGGAGACGACGACGAGCCCGCCCGGCGCATGGCGGGCGGCATTGGCCAGACTCTCCTGGAGCACGCGGTGCAGGACCACGCCGGCGGTCTCGTCAATCGTGTCCATCTGCCCGCCGAGCTGCCAGGTGATGTCGACGCCCGAGCGGCGTGCGGCGCGGAGGGTGGGCTCGATCTGCTCGACCCCGACGGGTTCCACCATCGGGTTCTCCGCGTCTGTGCGCAGCACCCCCAGAAGGCCCCGCACCTCGTCGAGCGCCGCGCGGGCCGTCTCGGCGATCGAGTCGAACTCGGCGTGGACGGCCGGCGTGACGCCCTGGAGTCGGTACGGCGCCGACTGGGACTGGACCACGATCATGGACATCTGGTGGGCCACCACATCGTGCAGATCCCGCGCGAGGTGGTTGCGTTCCTCGGCCAGCAAGCGCAGTTCGGACTGCCGGAGGGTCCGCTCGGACTCTCGTGCCAGGCGCAGGTTCGAGTTCTCCAGCTGGCGGCGCGATACCGCCAACCACCGCACGAGGAGTACCACCGCCGAGAAGACCGCGGCCCCGATCATCCAGCCCACGGACACCTCCGCGCCGGGATTGAGCGCCATGAGCAGGATGGTCACCCCGACCGCGACCGCGACCCGCACCGGTCGTTCGACGAGGATCACCGCGGCCAGACACACGGCCAGCGCGAGATGGAACACTACCGGCCAGCCCAGGGCAAATGTCGACTCGGCCCGCAGCGGCACCGACACCGCACACGCAACGGCGACCGCACCCCAGGCGAGGAACGGCGCACGGCGCGCCGCCGCCACCGGGAGGGCCCCCAGCGCGGCGATGATCGGCACGAGCACCGTCCACGCCGAGTGGGTGATGAAGTAGGTGGGCCAGGCCACCGCGAAGAAGACGAGCGCGAGCACGACGAGGGCGAGGTCCCAGGCGTAAGGTCGCAGCACGCCGACGAGGCCGGCACGGCGACCCCGGGCGTGGGCCTCCACTGTGCGGGGCCCCGCGTTGTCGGGTTCGGCGGCGGGCCTGTCGTCTTCTGATCGCATGGCCATGACGGTATGCGTGACCTCCGTACCCGGGCATCCCCCTGCGGAGTGACCTCGCCGTCCCCCGAGCGGGCTACCCCCGGAGAGTGACCTCGAGATCACCTCCGGGGGGGATCCGCCCGGCGGGCCGGTGTTCCTAGTTTCGCCCTCATGACCCCACCTCCGAAGCACCCGAACCCGCCCGCCGTCCCGCGCACCTCGAACCGGCCGGCCGGTGACCACCGCTCGGGCACCGCGAGCCGGTCCCGCGGACCGGGGTCCCGCGCCGTTGTCGGTGTAGGTGCGGCGGTGGCGGGCGTTGTCGTCGTCATCGGGCTCTTCGCCGGTACCGTCGCCGAGGCCGCACCGGCGCCCGCGGCCGCGGGCCACGCCGCGCACACCGACCTCACCCGCCCGCACGGCACCGACGCCGACGCCGACAGCGACACGGCGATCGCCGCCCTGGCCGCCGCGCGGAAGATCGCGGACGGCACCCCGGGCGCCGACATGGTGGTCCCCGCCGTGGTTGTCGACCTCGGCTACGAACCGGTGGTGGAGCAGGCGTCGGCCGCCAAGCGCACAGGCGACTGCTCGTCCCCGGTGCCGCTCCCGCGGTCGTTCGAACCCGCCTGCCGCGTCCACGACCTGGGCTACGACCTTCTGCGCGTGGCGCACCGACACCAGGTCCCGATCCCACCCGGGCTCCGGTCCGACCTCGACGCCCTCCTCGCGCGGCAGCTGCACGACTCGTGCGAGGGGCGCACGGCGTGCACGGTGATGGCCGACATCGCCCACGCGGCCGTCCAGCTCAACACCGTGCGCCAGAGGCACGGTGCGCCCGTCGAGGAAACGCTGCCGTGGTGACCCGGGTCGTCGCGCGGGTCACGCTCGACGCCGTGATCGTGTACGCGATCGTCGGCGCGCTGGGCTCCGCCCTGTGGTGGGCACTCGACTCGGGGCCGTTGGCAGCTGATCCGCGACTCGTCCTGAACGACCGGGCCGCGTCGTCGGCCATCCGCGTATACGGCGACCACCCCGGTCTCGACCCGGACCACGCGGCGCGGCTGACCACCGACGCCCTCGTCGGCGCCGGCGGATTCGACCGGTCCGTCCTGCTGGTGACCATCCCCACCGGATCGGGTTGGGTGGACCCGGCGCAGGTGACGGCGATCGAGGACTGGTCCGGGGGCGACGTGGCGACGGTGGCGATGCGTTACTCGTCCGCGCCCTCGGCGGCCGTGTACTCGCTCCGGCCGGAGTTGGCGGCCGACTCCGCGCACGCGATCCTCGCCGAGATCACGTCGCGGCTCCGTGCACTCCCCCACGACGACCGTCCGAAACTGGTGGTCCACGGGGTGAGCCTGGGGGCGCAAGCCGGAGTGGCGGCGCTGCGTGACCCCGCGGTCGCCGGGCTCGTCGACGTCGCACTCTGGCAGGGCCGTCCCGGGTCGGCTGCGATGGCCACGGCATCAGCGGCACCGTCTGCGGCAGCAGCGCCCTCCGCGGCAACTCCGGCCGGATCCGAACCGTTGGCCCGCTGCACGGTCAGCGAGGTCAATCCCGACGACCCGGTCGCCGAGCTCGGTCGGGACCTCCTCCGCAACCCGGTGCGGGCTCTCCGTGTGCTCTCCGCACTTCCGGGGTCCGACTCCGCGGCCCCGGGGGTCCGGCACCGCTACCGGCCGGTCCTCCCGCCCTCCGGGTGTGTCTCGCCCGGCCTCTGACCGGCGGCTGTCTCAGCTCACGAGCATCCACCCGCCGCCGGGTCAGCGTTGCTCGCGGACGGTGCCCGCGTCCACCAGGAGCTCACGAGTCGACCGGAAGGCATCACGCATACGCCGGTCATGCGTCACCAGCAGGACGGTGCCGTCGAAGTTCTCGACCGCCTCCTCGAGCTGCTCGATGGCGGGGAGATCTAGGTGGTTGGTGGGTTCGTCCAGCACCAGCAGGTTCACGCCGCGGTGCTGCAGGAGAGCCAGCGCCGCGCGGGTCCGCTCACCCGGTGAGAGTGAATCGCACAGTCGCGACACGTGCTCGCCGCCGAGACCGAACTTGGCGAGCAGCGTCCGGGCCTCGGTGGGGTCGGCCCCGTCCGGGTCAGCAGCGGCGCAGAAGACGTCGAGGAGCTCATCCGGACCGGCGAACGCGGCGCGCGCCTGATCAACCCGCCCCGCCTCGACGGAGGAACCGAGGGTGACCCGCCCGGACCCCGGCGTGCGATCGCCCAGGAGGAGCGAGAGCAGTGTCGACTTGCCGGACCCGTTGGCGCCGCTGATGAGGACCCGGTCGCCGGCATCGATCTGCAGCGTCACCGGGCCCAGCACGAAGTCGCCCTGTCGGGCGAGCGCCTCGTCGAGCACGGCCACCACCGAGCCGGAACGCGGCGCCGACGCGATCTCCATCCGCAGCTCCCACTCCTTGCGGGGCTCGGCCACCACCTCGAGCCGCTCCATGGCCCGCTCGGACTGCGCGATCTTGGCCGCCTGCTTCTCCGAGCGCTGCCCGGCCCGGTTGCGGATGTGTTTGTCGCGCTCAGCGTCTCTACCGCCGGACTTGCGCATCGTGTTTCGCACGCCCTTGTCCAGCCACGTCTTCTGCGTCTGGATGCGGCTGGCGAGCTGATCAACCCGCCCCGCGTACTCCTCATACGCCTCGCGGGCGCGCTGACGCGACAGGACCCGTTCGGCAAGGTAGGACTCGTATCCGCCGTCGAACACGGTGATCTGTCGCTGCGCCGCATCGAGCTCGACAATCCCCGTGACGCAGCGGGCGAGGAACTCACGGTCATGACTGACCACGACCATCGGCCGCCGCTCGGATCGCATAAACTCCTCGAGCACGTCGAGCCCCGCCAGGTCGAGGTCGTTGGTCGGCTCGTCCAACAGCAGGATGTCGTACTGACTGAGCAGTACCGCCGCGAGGTTGACCCGGGCCGCCTGCCCACCGGACAGCGCCGCGACCGGAAGGCCCAGAACCTGCTCGTCGAGCCCGAGTCGTGCGGCCACAACCGGGATCCGATCGTCCAGGTCGCCGCCTCCGAGGGCCAGCCATCGCTCGAGGGCATCCCCGTAGGCCTCGGCGGCCGCGTCCGACTCCGCCATCTGCTCGGCCAAACCGTCCATGAGCGTCTGGGCTCGCGCCACACCGGTCACCCGGTGCAGGAGTGAACGGACGAGCTCGTCGTCGTCGCTCTCCACCTCCTGGCGCAACACTCCGACGGTCGCCTCCGGTGGGCTCACGGTGATCCGACCGGACATCTCCGCATCGGGAGCACCGGCGAGCGCGTGGAGCAGCGTGGATTTACCGGCACCGTTGGGGCCGGTCAGTCCCCAGACGTCACCGGCGGCGACGACGAGATCGAGCCCGTCGAAGAGTGTTCGTGCACCGCGGGTGGCCCCGACCCCACGTGCCGTCAACGTGGCCGTCACAACCCGGCGCCCTGCAGACGGGCGCTGGTGTGGAGACAGATCGAGGCGGCGGTGACGATGTTCAGGCTCTCCGCTCGCCCGCGGATCGGAATGCGGACCCGCACGTCGGCGGCCGCGGCCAGCGCAGCGGGCACCCCGTGCGCCTCATTGCCGAAGACCCAGGCGGTCGGGCGCGACAGGATCTCGTCGGCGTGCTCGATGTCCACCTCGCCGTCGGCGGTCGCCACGGCGATCTGTAACCCACTGGCGTGGGCGCGCGCAACCAGCCCCGACTCGGCGATGCCCCGCACGACCGGTAGATGGAAAAGACTCCCCGCGGACGCGCGGACCGCCTTGGGGTTCTCGGGATCCACCGAGCCCTCGGTGAGCCATACCGCGTCGGCGCCGAGCGCATCCGAGACGCGGATGAGGGTGCCGACGTTGCCGGGTTCGGCCAGGGCCTGCCCGATCGCCACGAGCCGTGCCGGGTGCGACCCGGCGGTGTCGGCCGGATCGTGCCCGGATTCGACAACGAGGGTCCGACACAGCGCGACGATCCCGGACGGCGTCACGGTATCCGCGAGGGACCGCATCGCCCGCGCGGTCACCATGGAGACCCGAACGCCGCGTCCGCGGGCAGTGTCGATGAGGGCGGAGAACCGATCGGCAGCGTCCTCGTCGCAGAAGACCTCCAGCGCACGGTCGGTCGCCAGGGCCGCCTCGACCGAGTTCGCGCCCTCCGCGAGGAAGCGGCCGGCCTTACGTCTGGATGCCGCCCGGTGGAGCTTCGACGCAGAAACGACCCGCGGGGTCCGTTCGGTGAACGGATCCGCGGGTCGTCGCTGCGTGCCCTGCTCGGGCGAGGTGTGATGCGTCAATTGGCGGACGTCAGGCCGCCGGAGCGTTGACGTCGGCCGGGAGGGCCTTGCGCGCGACCTCGACCAGCGCCGTGAAGGCGGCCGGGTCGGTGACGGCGAGATCGGCGAGGACCTTGCGGTCGACCTCGACGCCGGCGAGCTTGAGGCCCTGGACGAAGCGGTTGTACGTCATGTCGTTGGCGCGGGCCGCCGCGTTGATGCGCGAGATCCACAGCTTGCGGAAGTCGCCCTTGCGCTGGCGACGATCGCGGTAGCTGTAGTTCATCGAGTGGAGCATCTGCTCCTTGGCCTTGCGGTACAGCCGCGAACGCTGCCCGCGGTAGCCCTTGGTGGACTCGAGTACGGTCCGACGCTTCTTCTGGCCGTTGACGGCCCTCTTCACGCGTGCCACTGGTCAATCCTCACTGGTCTGGGGTGGCCACCTGCTGCGGTGACCGAAAGTTCTACGTATGGGAAGGGGCTCAGAGCCCGAGGAGCCGCTTGATGCGGGGCACGTCGGCCGGGGCGACGTCGGTGCGGCCGTCGAGACGACGGGTGCGCTTGGTGGGCTTCTTCTCCATGATGTGGCGGCGGTTGGCCTGCTGGCGGACCAGCTTGCCGGTTCCGGTCTTCCGGAAACGCTTGGCGGTGCCCTTGTGGGTCTTCATCTTCGGCATGATCGGTCTTCCTCACATGGTTCGTCCCGGGACCCGGTGGGGTCTCGGGGGGCGGACGGCGGACGTCCGGGGTCTGGTTCGGCGTTTCAGAGCCGGGCGGACTACTCCGAAGCGGGGTCGGTGACCTTCGAGTCCTGCGCCTTGGCGCGGGTCTTCGCGCCGCGATGGGGGGCCACGACCATCGTCATGTTGCGGCCGTCCTGCTTGGCGCTGGTCTCGACGTATCCGTAGTCGGTGATGTCGTCCGCGAGCCGCTGCAGCAGACGGAACCCGAGCTCGGGCCGTGACTGCTCACGGCCGCGGAACATGATCGTGACCTTGACCTTGGAGCCCTTCTCCAGGAAACGGACGACGTTCCCCTTCTTGGTCTCGTAGTCATGCGTATCGATCTTCGGACGGAGCTTCTGCTCCTTCACGACGGTCTGCTGCTGGTTCTTCCGGGCCTCGCGTTCCTTCTGCGCGGCCTCGTACTTGAACTTGCCGTAGTCCATGATCTTGCAGACCGGCGGGCGGGCGTTGGGCGCGACCTCAACGAGGTCCAGATCGGCCTCCAGGGCCAGACGAAGTGCATCCTCGACGCGAACGATCCCCACCTGCTCGCCCCCGGGGCCGACGAGTCGGACTTCGGGGACACGGATTCGTTCGTTGATACGTGCTTCGGCGCTGATGGGCCCTCCTCGGTAGTAACGGTGCGTGTGTGCTGTCGACCACTCGCGTGATCGCACCTGCGCCCTCGAGGGACCCCGGTCGCCCCGACGAACGTCGGGAAAACCGAGAAGGCCCCACGGTACGAATACCCGGGGCCTCTCACTCCTCACCCTCGTCGAAGACACGTCTGCCATACTTCGCAGACCCCTCGCCGGGGGTGGTGACCATCAAACAACCCTACTGGCGTCGGATGGTGGGAGATCAGGCTCCTCTTGGACGATGGACCCCATTGCTTAACGGGATCCCACAGTCGAGGTAGAGACTACCAGGTTCGGCGGGGACCCCCAAACCGGTGCCCGTGCACGCGCGACCGGGCCGTCCGTGGGACAGTATTCGCCATGACCACCGACCAGCCAGCATCCGCCGACCAGGCCTCGGACAGCCCCCTCGAGGAGCACGTCGATGCCCGTGAGGTCGAGATCGTCGATCTGGCCGACGTCTCCGCTCAGGAAGTCATCTTCCGGTCCATCGTCGTTCTCATGAGCGCGGCCGCGGAGAAGCTCGGACTCTCCGACGATGAGCCGACGGCCAGCGCCCACCTCGATCTCGACGAGGCCCGCAAGCTCGTCACCGCCCTGGCCGGCCTCGTCGCCGGGTCCGCCGAGCACCTCGGCCCGCAGGCGAGCGTGGTGCGCGACGGCCTGCAGGGCCTGCAGCGCGCCTTCCGCGAGGCCAGCGCCTACCCCGATCCGCCCGGCGAGGGACCCGGAGAGAAGTTCACCGGCCCCGTCTACTGACTCACTTCCCGCGGGACCGTGATCCCGCCCACGCACATCAGGGCCGCCCCGGGACAGAAACGCCCCGGGGCGGCCCTTGCGTGTCAGCGAAGCGACCTGGCCTTTCGCGCGGCCTTGGCCGCGGTCTTCTGCGCCGGGGTCTTCTGCGCCGAGGTCTTCTGCCCTGCCGACTTCGTTGAAGTGGACTTCTTGGGTGTCGCCTTGGCCGCGGACTTTTTCGCCGCGGTCTTGGCCGCCGGCTTCGTGGCCGGGCCCGGCGCTGAATCGCCCGCTGCGTCCTCACCGCTCGGCGATCCGGCGGGCAGGATCTCGGCGAGGAAGCGCCCAGTGTGACTCTCCGGCACCCGCGCCACCTGTTCAGGCGTGCCCTCGGCGACCACCATTCCGCCGCCTGCACCACCCTCGGGCCCCATGTCGATCACCCAGTCGGCGCTCTTGATGACATCGAGGTTGTGCTCGATGACGATCACCGTGTTGCCCTTGTCCACCAGCCCCTGGATGACCAGGAGAAGCTTGGTGATGTCCTCGAAGTGCAGGCCCGTGGTGGGCTCGTCGAGGATGTAGACGGTCCGTCCGCTGGATCGCTTCTGCAGCTCGGCGGCGAGCTTGACGCGTTGCGCCTCGCCTCCGGACAGTGTGGGTGCGGACTGACCGAGCCGCACGTATCCGAGACCGACCTGGGTGAGCGTCTTGAGGTAGCGGTGGATCGAGGTGATCGGCTCGAAGAACTCACAAGCCTCCTCGATCGGCATGTCCAGCACCTCGGCGATGGTCTTGCCCTTGTAGTGCACCTCGAGGGTCTCGCGGTTGTACCGCGCTCCGTGGCAGACCTCGCACGGGACGTAGACGTCCGGCAGGAAGTTCATCTCGATCTTCAACGTGCCGTCGCCCTGGCACGCCTCGCAGCGGCCGCCCTTGACGTTGAACGAGAACCGCCCCTGCTTGTAGCCCCGGACCTTGGCCTCTGTGGTGGCGGCGAAAAGGGTGCGGATCTTGTCGAACACGCCCGTGTAGGTGGCCGGGTTGGACCGGGGTGTCCGGCCGATCGGCGACTGGTCCACCTGCACCAACTTGTCGAACGACTCCACGCCGTCGATCCCGGAGTGCCTCCCCGGGACCTGCCGGGCCCGGTTGAGCTGGTTGGCCAGCGCCGTCGCGAGGATGTCGTTGACCAGGGTCGACTTGCCCGATCCGGATACTCCCGTGACCGCACACAGCACGCCGCCGGGGAACACCACGTCCACGTTCCTGAGGTTGTTCTCGCGGGCGCCACGCACCCGCAACTGCTTGTCCGGATCGCGTTCACGGCGAGACTGCGGGAGCGCGATGGAGCGTCGACCAGCGAGGTAGTCACCGGTGAGTGATTCGGTGTTGGCCAGCAGCCCCTCGTAGTCACCGGAGTGGACGACCCGGCCACCGTGCTCGCCGGCGAGAGGTCCGATATCGACGATCCAGTCGGCGGCCCTGATCGTGTCCTCGTCGTGTTCGACCACCAGGAGGGTGTTCCCGAGGTCCCTCAGACGCACCAGGGTGTCGATGAGGCGTCGGTTGTCGCGCTGGTGGAGCCCGATGGACGGCTCGTCGAGCACGTAGAGCACCCCCGCCAGACCCGAACCGATTTGGGTGGCCAACCGGATGCGCTGTGCCTCGCCGCCCGACAGGCTTCCGGCAACGCGGTCGAGCGACAGGTAGTCCAGCCCGACGTCGAGCAGGAAGCCCATGCGCGCCTGGATCTCCTTGAGCACGCGGCCGGCGATCATGGCCTGCCGGGCGTTCAGTTCGAGCCCGTCGAGGAAGGCTGCGCAGTCCGCGACGGACATCCTGCTGATATCGGCGATCGAGCGCTCGTGCCCGCCGTGACCGCTCAGGGTCACCGCGAGGATCTCGGGCTTGAGACGGGTGCCCTCGCACGCGGGACACGGCACCTCGCGCATGTAGCCCTGGTACCGCTCCTTCTGCGACTCCGATTCGGTCTGCTCGAGCCGGCGCTTGAGGAACGACATGACGCCCTCGAACTTGGCGTCGTACGTCCGCACCCGCCCGTAGCGGTTGCGGTAGCGCACGCGGACCTTGGTCGAGGCACCGCCGAGAACGGCCTTACGCACCTTCGCGGGCAGCTCCTGCCACGGGGTGCGGAGGTCGAAACCCATGTCGTCAGCAAGTCCGGTCAGGAGTTGCTGGAAGTAGTCCGCGCTCTGGCCGCCCGCCCACGGGGCGATCGCACCGTCCGCGAGAGAGACCTCCGGATCGGGTACCACCAGGTCCGGATCGACCTCGAGGTGCGATCCGAGACCGTCACACACCGGGCACGCACCGTACGGCGAGTTGAACGAGAACGCCCGGGGCTCCATGTCGTCCAGGGCGATGGGGTGACCGTTGGGGCAGGCCATGTGCTCGGAGAAGCGCCGACGCCGGCCCGGGTCCGATTCCTCGAGATCCACGTAGTCGATCACGATCACACCGTCCGCGAGGCCGAGCGCGGTCTCCACGGAATCGGTGAGCCGCTGCCGTGCGGACGGCTTGGCGGCGAGACGGTCCACCACCACCTCGATGTCGTGCTTCTCCTGCTTCTTCAGCGTCGGGGGCTCCGCGAGGGTGTGCAGTTCCCCGTCCACCCGGACGCGGCTGTACCCGTCAGCGGCGAGCTGGGCGAAGAGGTCCACGAACTCGCCCTTGCGTGTACGGACCACCGGCGCCAGGACCTGGAAGCGGACGCCCTCCTCGCCCTCCAGGATCTGGTCGACGATCTGCTGGGGCGTCTGCCGCGACACCTCCTCACCACAGGTGGGACAGTGCGGGACGCCGGCCCGGGCGTACAGCAACCGGAGGTAGTCGTACACCTCGGTGATGGTGCCGACGGTCGAGCGCGGGTTCCGGTTGGTGGACTTCTGGTCGATCGACACCGCCGGGGAGAGACCCTCGATGAAGTCGACATCCGGCTTGTCCATCTGGCCGAGGAACATCCGCGCATACGCCGAGAGGGACTCGACATAGCGCCGCTGCCCCTCCGCGAAGATCGTGTCGAACGCCAGCGAGGATTTGCCCGACCCCGACAGACCGGTGAACACGATCAACGCCTCTCGGGGGACGTCGATATCCACGCCCTTGAGGTTGTGCTCACGCGCGCCGCGGACGACCAGCCGGTCCACCATGGGGGTTCTCCTTCCGGGGGGAGGTCGCCACATTGCCGTACGTGCCGCATGGCCGCCGTTCCCGCACACGAAGGTACCAACGTCGTCCGACATGTTTCCGGTCCCCGACCACCGGCAGCGTCGGTAGCCTGCAGCTATGTCGACTTCCACCACGCCAATCCCTGACCGAATCACCCTCACCGAGGGTTACACCGGCCGTCTCGACGGCCGTCTCACCGGCGAGCGCTGGACCGTGGGTCCTGCCCGCCTGACCAAGATCTCCGTCGGCGAGATGGACAACAACGTGTACATCGTCGAGTCGGTCGCGACGGGCGACGTCCTCCTCGTCGACGCGGCCAACGACGCGCCTCAGCTGATCGCCCACCTGCGTGAGCACGCCCCGTCGCTCAAGGAGGTGCTCACGACCCACCTGCACGCCGACCACTGGATCGGGCTCGCGGAGACGGTGGAGGCGCTCGGTCTCACCACCATCGCCTCCCCTGGTGACGCCGGGTCGATCGACATCCCCACCGATCGTCATGCGTCCCATGGGGACCAGCTCACCGTCGGCGATCTGCGGCTCGAGGTGATCGGGTTGCGCGGGCACACCCCGGACGGCATCGCCCTGCTGCTGAGGACGGACGAGGGCACCCACCTGATCTCGGGTGATTCGCTGTTCCCAGGCGGCCCGGGCAAGACCGGCTCACCGGAGGACTTCGACCGTCTCATGAGCGACCTGGAGTCGCGGGTGTTCGCGGAGCTCGAGGACGACGTGGTGGTCCACCCCGGGCACGGCGACGACACCACCGTGGGGGCCGAGCGCCCGCACCTGGCCGAGTGGCGGGACCGCGGCTGGTGACGGGAGAAGGACATCGGTGATCGCCGCTCCAGCCGCCCGACCGAACCGTCGCGACGGCCATATCCGAATCGTTATCAATCCCACTCGTCACACGATTCCCGCAGCCCATCCCCTGTCGGACATCGTCGACACCGACCCGGGATGACGCGATCGGAGGCGCGGCACCCGAGTTCGCACTAGGTTCGAGCACGCACTCCCACTGATTCAGGAGGAACGATGATCCGACGACTCGCACGACCAATGCTCGCCTCGGTTTTCGTCATCGACGGCATCGAGACGTTGCGTAATCCCCAGGCCCATGTCGCCGATGCGGCCCCGCTGGTCGACCAGGCCACCCCGCTGGTGGAGAAGGGGGAGCAGGCGGTCAACGAGCGCGTCAACACGACCGTGCCGCCCGTCCCCAAGGACACCGAGACCCTCGTCAAGGCACTCGCCGGGGTCAAGATCGGCGCGGGCGCTCTCTTCGCGCTGGGCAAGGCGCCGCGGTTGTCGGCCCTCGCCCTGACCGCGTCACACGTGCCCTCGACGGTCAGTCGTCACGCGTTCTGGACGGAGTCCGATCCGGCGGCGCGCAGCCGTAAGACGACCGGCCTGGCAACCGATGTCGCACTGCTCGGCGCACTGCTGATCGCCTCCGCCGACACCGCCGGCCAGCCGGGGCTGGCCTGGCGCGCCGGCAAGGCCAGGGACAAGGTCGCGGCCAGGTTGCCCGGGGCGAAGGCGGAGGCCCTCACCGCCGGCTCGGCTGTCGCCGGGGTGGCGCACACCGTGGCCGACCAGGCGCGCGACGCAGCCGACACCGTCCGCGACAAGGCGCCCGAGGTGGCCGAACAGGTCCGCGAGCGGGCCCCCGAGGTGGCCGAGCAGGTTCGTGACCAGGCGTCGGGCATCGCCGGACTGGTGAAGTCCAAGGCCCCTGTCATCGCCGCTCAGGTGCGCGACCGCGTCGCCGACGCCCGTGAGCAGGTCGCCCCGTACGCGGCAGAGGCACGAGAGCGCGCCACCACCGCCGCACACCTCGCCGCGGAGGAGGCCGGACCGCTCGCCGCGCAGGCGCGTGACCGCGCCGGGTCCGTGGCGGCGAACGTGGCCGACCGGGTCGAGGAGATCGACACCTCGGCCGTGCGCAAGACCGCGAAGGACGCCCGCAAGGCGGCCGAGAAGCGGGGCGGCAAGACCGAGAAGCGCGCCCGCAAGGCCGGCGCCGACGCCCGGAAGAAGAGCGACAAACTGCGCAAGAAGGCGGCCAGGGCCATCGCGCCCTGACGCCACTCCGGCCCACCCTGGGGCCGCCCGGGTCCAGTGACGACCCCGCCCGTCGACGGGCGGGGTCGTCGTCGTCGGTCCTGTCGCGAATACCGGTAGCCTGGACGTCCTGCCCAGAGCCGTCCACCAGGGAAGGAGCGCCCGTGACGGGAAACGATGCCCTCGCCGAGGAGCAAGAACACCTCGGTCGACTCCTCGACCGGCTCGAGGAGTTGCGCAAGGACACCCGCGCGCGGCTCGACGCCGTTCTCCGCGGGACCGGAGGGACGCCCCAGGCCCGATCCGAGCGCGAGTCGTTCGCCCGCCTGTACTCGTCGGAGCTCGCGTCCTTCAACGCCGCCAACCTGGGCCTGTACTTCGGGCGCCTGGACATGGAGGACGGCGAGGTCCGCCGGATCGGCCGCGTGGGACTGAGGGACGACGACGAGGACCTCACGACGCTTCTCCTCGACTGGCGCGCCGACCACAGCCGGCCCTTCTACCTGGCCACGACGGCCCGCCCGGAGGGGGCCCACCGGCGTCGCCATCTGCGCACGATCGGCCGCCGGGTGATCGGCGTGCACGATGAGTTCCTCACCGCCCCGGTGGACGGCGACGTGCCGGAGGACCACGACGACGTGGTGGGTGAGTCCGCGCTGCTCGAGGCGCTGGACGCGGCCCGTTCCGGCCACATGACGGACATCGTCGCCACCATCCAGCGCGAGCAGGACGAGATCATCCGTAACCCACACTCCGGGGTCCTGGTGGTCCAGGGTGGCCCCGGCACCGGGAAGACCGCGGTGGCGCTTCATCGCGCCGCCTACCTGCTCTACACCCATCGCCAGCGGCTGGACCGCAGCGGCGTGCTCATCGTGGGCCCGAACCCGCGGTTCCTCGACTACATCGCCCGCGTCCTCCCGTCCCTCGGCGAGTCGGGGGTCGTTCTGCGGACTCTCGGGGACCTCTACCCCGGGGTGAGGGCGACCGGTCCCGAGTCCCTGCGCGGCGAAGAGGTCAAGGGCTCGGAGGCGATGGTCGACATCCTCAGGGCCGCGGTGCGGGCACGCCAGCTCGCCCCCGCGGACGAGGTGGAGGTCCACGTCGACGGCCACCGGCTGGTCCTGGAACCGGCGACGGTCCGTGCCGCGCGCGGCCGGGCCCGGATGACGCGCCGCCCGCACAATCAGGCGCGGGACGCGTTCGCGACGCGGATCACGGAGGCACTGACCGAGCAGTACATGGCCGCCCTGACCGATCCCGTGGGTGACGCGGAGGACGAGGCGTGGGCACCCCGGGGCGACGGCCTGGGCGATCTGGGCGATCCGGCCCGCCCCCTGTTGGACGCCGAGGACCGGGCCGCTCTCCGGACGGAAGTCGAGGAGTCCGTCGAGGTGGGCGAGGCCATCGACGAGTGGTGGCCGGTACTGCGACCCGAGCGGCTTCTCGCGGAGCTCCTGTCGAGTCGTGAGCGGATCACCGAGGCCGCCGGCGACTATGTGGCAGAGGACCAGGAGGCGCTGTTCCGCGAGGACGGTTACGCCTTCTCGGTGGCCGACGTCCCGCTGTTGGACGAGCTGGCGGAGCTCCTCGGCGACGACCCGTCGGAGGAGGGCACCGAGGCCGATCGCGCGTGGGCCGAGCAGGTCCGTCAGGCGGAGGAGGCACTCGAGATCCTCACCGGTTCCGCGGTCCAGGACATCGAGGATGATCTCGACCCCGAGGTGCTCATGGCGTACGACGTGGTGGATGCGGAGTCGCTGGCCCGTCGGCACAGCGCGGATTCCGATCTCACCGTCGCCGACCGCGCCGGTGCTGACCGGACGTGGGCGTTCGGGCACGTGATCGTCGACGAGGCGCAGGAGCTGTCGGCGATGGCGTGGCGCACTCTCATGCGCCGCTCCCCCAACCGCTGGATGACCCTGGTGGGCGATGTGGCCCAGACGTCGAGCCCGGCGGGTATCGACTCGTGGGGCGACGCGCTGTCGCCGTATGTGGACGACCGGTGGGTGCTGTGCGAGCTCACCGTCAACTACCGGACCCCGGCGACCGTGTCGGCGGTGGCCGAGGCGTTGCTCGCCGAGATCGACCCCGCGGCGACGTCGCCGCGTCCGGTCCGTCAGGGCCGGCACCCGGTGGAGTGGGCGGAACCGGACGCCGCGTCGTTGGTGGATCTGGTGGTGCAGCGGGTCACCGCCGTATCGCCCGAGCGGGCCGTGGCGGTGGTGGTCCCGGATGGGAACGAGTACGACGACGACAACGACGTCCACTCGGAGGACGGTCACGGCACAGCGGACGGTGGTCGTGTGAACGATTCCGCCGCGTCGACCGGTTATCCGGATCTTCGCGAGGCGGTCGAGCGCGTCCGCCCGGGCACGTCCGTGTTGCCGCTGGCGTTGGCCAAGGGGCTCGAGTTCGACGTGGTGGTGGTGATCGATCCCGAACAGATCCTGGCACGCTCGCCCCAGGGTCTCCAGGACCTCTACGTGGGTACGACCCGGGCGACGCAGGAGCTGGTCCTGGCCCAGCCAGGAGGTTTCGGCCCCCTGCTCGCGGAGATCCGGGACACGCTGGCCGGCAGCAGAGAGGAACTCACCGCATGAGGTCCGTTCCGGATCGCGTCCGGGTGGTGCCGGCCCTCCTCATCCTCGCGCTGGCCGCCGGCGGGTGCGGTCAGGCGGCCGAGGTGGCGTCGGAGACCGCCGCCGACTCCCCCACCTCCGTGAAGGCGAACAGCGCGCCGGCACCTGCCGACCCCGCACCGGAGACGAGGACCGACGCCGAGCAGGCGTTTCTCGATGATCTCGCGGAGTTCGGGCTGCCGACCGGCATGAGCGCCGAAACCACTGTCGAGGTGGGGATCGGGATCTGCGAGAACACCGCGGAAGGTGTCGACACCGAGACCATTCTCGACCAGATCCGCCCCCTCAGCAGCGCGATCGCCACACAGAGCAGGGACCAGGACACCGACCGCGTCGGTCGCACCATCGTGGAGGCCAGCCGGGCTCACCTCTGCGACTGATCCGGCCGGCCTCGATGCAAGACGAGCGCCCCGCCCCCGGAGTTCCGTGCCGAACGATGCCCACGGTTCCCTGGCCGGGCGTGCTGCTAGGTGGTGTGGACGATGAGCACGTCGCAGGTGGCGCGACGCGCGGCGTCGGCGGGCACCGAACCCAGGAGCCGACCGGTGAGCGAGTTGAGACCCTTGTTGCCCACGACCAGCAGGTCGGCGCCGGTCTCCTCCGCCAGGGAGATGAGCGACTCGACCGGGGCGCCCTTGACGGTGCGCACCTCGATCTCGGTGGCGCCCGCGGCGTGGGCCCTGTCCTTGGCGCCGCGGACGATGTCCTCGGCGGGATTGTCGCCACGGATCTGGTAGGCGTCCTCGCCCATCTGATCCGCCACCTGGCTGACCGACCGCTGATCGGCCGGCACGTACGCGCAGGCCACCACCAGGGTCGCAGACGCGTCGGCCGCCAGAACCGCGGCACGTTCGACCGCACGGTACGACGACTCGGACCCGTCCGTCCCCACGATCACCTTGGTGTAGGCGCTCATTCTCAGTCCTCTCCTAGGGAACACGTTTCATCCAGCGTAGACGGCAGAGGCCGCCACCGTAGGGGGTAAGCGTGTCACATCACAGATGAGCTATCACTCGATACCGGCCTCGCGCATACCCTTGAGTTCCTTACGGAGCTCGGCGATCTCGTCCCGGAGGCGTCCGGCCAGCTCAAACCGCAGATCTGTAGCCGCAGAAACCATCTGCTCGGTCATCTCCTCGATGAGCTTCTCCAACTCCTGCCGAGGACGGGCGGCATCGCCCACCGCGCGGGCGCCGACGAGTTCGGGGCGCTCCTGGGCATCGCCCGTCAGGGGCCGATCCTCCCCGACCCGATCGAGGATGTCGGCGATCTTCTTGCGCAGCGGCTGCGGGTCGATCCCGTGCTCGGCGTTGTAGGCGAGTTGCTTCTCGCGGCGCCGATCGGTCTCCTCCATCGCGTGCTGCATGGAGTCGGTGATCCGGTCCGCGTACATGTGGACCTCGCCGGAGACGTTTCGCGCGGCACGACCGATGGTCTGGATGAGCGAGGTGCTCGACCGGAGGAAGCCCTCCTTGTCCGCGTCGAGGATCGCCACCAGCGAGACCTCCGGCAGGTCGAGTCCCTCGCGGAGGAGGTTGATGCCCACCAGCACGTCGTACTCGCCGCGCCGGAGATCACGCAGCAACTCCACACGCTGCAGCGTGTCGATCTCCGAGTGCAGGTAGCGCACGCGAACGCCCAGTTCGAGCAGGTAGTCGGTGAGATCCTCGGCCATCTTCTTGGTCAGCGTGGTGACCAGCACCCGCTCGTCCCGTTCGGCGCGCGCCCTGATCTCCCCCACCAGGTCATCGATCTGGCCCTTGGTCGGCTTGACCACCACCTTCGGGTCGACCAGCCCGGTCGGACGGATCACCTGCTCGACGAACTCGCCGCCGGTCTGCCCCATCTCGTAGTTGCCCGGCGTGGCGGACAGGTAAACGGTCTGCCCCACCCGCTCGGAGAACTCCTCCCAGGTGAGCGGCCGGTTGTCCAGCGCGGACGGCAGCCGGAACCCGAAATCCACGAGATTGCGCTTGCGGGAGGCGTCGCCCTCGTACATCGCCCCGATCTGGGGGACGGTCACATGGGACTCGTCGATCACCGTGAGGAAGTCCTCCGGGAAGTAGTCGATCAGTGTCGCCGGCGAACTGCCCGCCGCGCGCCCGTCGATGTGCCTCGAGTAGTTCTCGATGCCGGAGCAGAAGCCGACCTGCTGCATCATCTCGATGTCGTAGGTGGTGCGCATGCGAAGCCGCTGGGCCTCGAGCAGCTTGCCCTGGTTCTCCAGTTCCGCGAGCCGCCCCTCCAGTTCCTCCTCGATGGAGGCGATCGCCCTGGCCATGCGCTCCGGACCCGCGACGTAGTGGGTGGCCGGGAAGATGCGCACCTCGTCGACCTTGCGCACCACGTCCCCGGTGAGCGGGTGGATGTAGTACAGGGCGTCGACCTCGTCGCCGAAGAACTCGATGCGGACGGCGAGTTCCTCGTAGGTGGGGATGATGTCGACGGTGTCGCCCTTGGCCCGGAACGTCCCGCGGGTCATCGAGACGTCGTTACGCTCGTACTGCACGTCGACGAGGAGCCGGAGCAGCTGGTCGCGGTCGACCTCCTGCCCGACGGACAGCGCCACTGAGCGGTCGAGGTAGGACTGCGGGGTGCCCAGGCCGTAGATACAGGAGACGGAACTGACGACGACGACGTCGCGGCGAGACAACAGCGAGGACGTGGCCGAATGCCGGAGCCGCTCCACATCGTCGTTGATGGAGGAGTCCTTCTCGATGAAGGTGTCCGTCTGGGCGATGTACGCCTCGGGTTGGTAGTAGTCGTAATAGGACACGAAGTACTCGACCGCGTTGTTGGGCAGCATCTCCCTCAACTCGTTGGCGAGCTGCGCCGCGAGCGTCTTGTTGGGGGCCATCACCAGTGTCGGCCGCTGCACCTGCTCGATGAGCCACGCCGTGGTGGCGGACTTGCCGGTACCGGTCGCGCCGAGCAGGACCGTATCCCGCTCGCCCCGGCCCAGCCGCTCGGCCAGCTCTGCGATCGCCGTGGGCTGGTCGCCCGACGGCGTGAACTCGCTGACCACCTCGAAACGGTCCGTACTGCGCTCGATATCGCCGATCGGACGGAACTCCGAGTAGGACAGGACAGTCGGGTCGACGGGGATCCCGTCGTCGGGGATCTCGGTCGCGAAAGCCATGACATCCAGGATACGAGCCTGCGACGCGTCCCGCTCGTCTAGTGTTTACGCCTCCACCGCCCGCATCGCCGCCCCGTCCATGAATCGGCGTGAATCGTGCTCGTCCGTCTGGAGTCGCCCTGTGTTCAATGAACCTCGTCGTCGTCGTACTTCCCACCGCCCCGGATACCGCATCGGGCGCCGACCCGCGGCGATGGCCACCGCCACCGCCCTCGCGGCGGGGACCCTCACCCTCGCCGCGCCGATCGCGGCCGCAGCCCCCTGCGACCCCTGGCCGCCGTCGGGTGCCGGCGGCGGGGGCGGCGGGGGCGGCTCGAGCAGCCTCGGCGGTTCGTCCGCGGCGCCGTCGAACCCCGCCACCCCGTGGCACAACGGCGAGTCGGGATACATCCCCGTGCTGGAGGGCCGCACCACCACCGTCGAGCTCCTGACCGGGCCCACCAGCCCCAACGACACCGTGGACCGCTTCGCGATAACCGGCACCGACCTGGGCATACTCTGGGAGAATGGCAACGCCGACGGGAAGAACCAGGTGCACATGGCGCTCGGCGACACCATGGGCGACTGCAGCGTCGACGGCGACCAGTGGCGCAGCAACATCCTCTTCCGCTCCTCGGACCGCGACCTCTCCGATGGCATGCGCATCGACGACGCCCCGATGGAACGCGCGGGCATCGCCAAGTCGATCCTGCCCCGGCAGAACGTCCCGGGTGAGACCACGGTGATCCCGACCGCGGGCGTCGCCGTGGGGACGACCCAGTACGTGCGCTACATGTCCGTGCGGACGTGGGGCGCACCCGGCGAGTGGACCACCAACTACTCGGCCCTGGCAAAGTCCACAGACAACGGCGAAATCTGGACCGAGGTCGCCGGCACCGCCCGTACGGGGACAGGCGATCCGGCGCTGGTCCCGTCCGCTCTCGGGGAACCGCACTCCGCACACACCGCCGGGCAGATGAGCGCCTTCCTCAAACACGACGGTCACGTCTACGAGTACCTGACCCCGTCGGGCCGCAACGGCTCGGCGATCCTCGCCCGCGTCGACGAGGCCTCGATCGAGGACATGGACGCCTACGAATTCTGGGACGGCACCGGCTGGGTGGCGGATCAGGACGCCGCGACGGTGGTGCTCGACGGCCGGGTGAGCGAACTATCGGTCTCCTGGAGCGAGCACCTCGGACAGTTCATCTCGCTGTACACCGACCAGAACAACGACGTCGTCATGCGCCGGGCCCCGACGCCCCAGGGACCGTGGTCGGGCAGGGACATCCTCCTGTCGTACGACCATCTCCCCACCCTTTACGGGGCGTTCGCGCACCCCTGGAGTCCCGCGATCAAGACGAACGGGGATGATCTGTATTTCACGCTGTCCACGTGGGACGCCTACAACGTCTTCCTCATGAAGACGGATCTCGATGAGCTCCCCGCGCGGACGGCGCCGTCCGCGGCGGCCCGCATGCGCGCCGCCGACGACAGCTGGACCCGCGACACCCCCGACCCCGCAGACACCGGCGAGACCGTTCTCGTCGACCGAATCCCCCTCCCGGAGGCCTAGTACATGACCCGCCCCCTCACCCCCTCCCTCGCCCGGCGCCTCGCCTCGGCGGCCGCTGTCACCGTGACCGCCGCCGCCACGGTGACGGCCGTCAGCACACTCGGCGCGGGCACGGCCGACGCCGGACCCTGTAGCGAGATGTTCGGCAACTTCGGCTCGCTACTCGAACACCGGACCGGCGCAGGGATGGCCACCGGCTCCCTCGGGTCGCTCGGCTCAACCGGCGACTCCGGGTCGCTGGGCTCGGCTTCCGGGTCGCTGGGGTCAGCGGACCGGTCCGGGTCGCTCGTGCAGGAGCTCGAGACCGGGTCGGTCGGCAACGGTCTCTCCGGATCGCTCGATCCGCTCGTGGGCTCCGTCTACGGGATGCCGCCGTGGATCACCGGCGAGGAGGGCACCGTGCCCGTCCTCCGCGGCCCCACCCAGTTCCTGCAGCTGGTCACCGGCCCGACCAGCCCCTCCGAGTCCCTCGCCGAGTACGGGGTCGGGGGAACCGACCTGGGCATCATGTGGGACAACGGCGACGCCGATGATCGCGAGATCCTCATGGCCTTCGGCGACACCATGGGCGACTGCTCCGTGCCCGGCAACCAGTGGCGCTCCAACGTCCTGTTCCGCTCCGGCGACGCCGTGCTGGACGACGGCATCACCATAGACTCCGCCGCGATGGGGGCCGACGGGCTCGCCAAGTCGATCGTGCCCCGGGCCGACCAGCCCGGCGAGGTGACGATCATCCCCACCGCGGGCATCTCCGTCAACGGGGTGCAGTACCTGCGCTACATGTCGGTGGCGCACTGGGGACAGCCGGGATCGTGGACGACGAACTACTCGGGCATCGCCTACTCCACCGACAACGGCGAGAACTGGACCCCCGTGCCCGAGATGGCCCGGCCGATCACCGACGCGGTGCCCGTCGGCGACGGCGCGCCCGCCGTCGACAGCTCCTGGCGCGGAGCGCAGATGAGCTCGTTCGTCAAGGGCCAGGACGACGACTACCTGTACGAGTATCTGACGCCCTCGGGCCGGCAGGGCGCGGTGATCCTGGCGCGGGTGGCGACGGGCGACTCCCCCACCGCTGCCGAACTCGGCGACGACGACCTCACCGACGACACACTTCTCACGGGCGTGCTCGATCCGGCGGGTTACGACTACTGGGACGGGGATGCGAAGGCGTGGGTGCCCGATATCGAGGACGCCTCCGTCGTGATGCCCGCCCCCGCCAGCGAGCTGTCGACCATGTGGAACGAGCATCTGGGAAAGTACACGGCGATGTACTCCAAGGGGTTCGACTCGATCGTCATGCGCACCGCGGACCACCCGGAGGGGCCGTGGAGCGACACCACCGCCCTGATCGACTACTCGATGCTGCCGGGCGTATACGGGGGCTTCATGCACCCGTGGGCACAGGGTGGCGATCTGTATTACCTGGTCACCACCTGGAACGCATACAACGTGTTCCTCGTGCGCACCGACCTGAACGAGCTGTTCCCGGCCCCCTCCGCTCTGCGGACCGCGAGGGCCGCGTCGCCCGCACAGTCCGAGGTCGTGCGACAGGTTCCGGTCGCCGAACTGGTGAACGGGGTAGTCCCGACCGAGTGATCCGATGAAGACACCTGAAGGCCCGGCGAAAGCCGGGCCTTCAGGTGTCCGGTCCTCGGCTACTCAGGACCGCGCGGCAGCGTTCCTTGTCAGGACCGCGCAGACGCGCATCGCGCGCGCTCCCACTGCCGCGTCTCGTCGCGATCCGCGCGTCGAAGGATGCCGGCGTACTCCTCGCGGGCCGCGGGATCATCGGCGATCACCTCCGACATGAGTAAAGAGAACTCGTGTTCCGGGTCGTCCTCCGCGATGACCGACACCTCGACGGGCCGCGCGGGATCGCACCAGTGGAACAGCGGGCGTTCGCTCGAACGGTCCCTCACCCAGCCCGCGGCGGTGAGCGCGCGCAGTGCCGCGTCCCGGCCCGCCTCATCACGGACCGTCACCTGGATATCGATGATGTCCGGCGCATCGAGTCCGCCCACCGAGGTCGGACCGACGTGGTCGATCCGCACGGCGACCTCCCCCAGGACGTGGCCCAGCCGCGCCGACGCCCGCTCCGCCTCGCCCGCCCACTCGGGACGGAACGGCACGACCGCCCGATCCCCTATCACCGGCGTGCCGGTCCGGAGATTGTGCTCGAACGGCAGCAGCCGGGACTCGACGAGCGATCGCGTCAGATCCGCGACGACCTGACGCTCCCCCGAGTTGTCGAGCAGGACGTCGGCGACCGCTCGCCGCTGCTCGTCGGTGGCCTGCCGGGACATGCGGGCCCGTGCGTCGTCCTCGGGCATTCCGCGCTGCTCGACGAGTCGCTGTAGGCGGATATCGGCGGGCGTGTCCACCACGATCACCAGGTTGTATCCCGGGGTCATCCCGCCCTCGACGAGCAACGGCATGTCGTGCACGACGATCGCGTCCTCCGGCGCCGTGCCGAACAGTTCGGCGGTGCGCTGGCCGATCAACGGGTGCGTGATCGCGTTGAGCGCGGCGGTGCGCCCCGCGTCCACGAACGCCAGCCCCGCCAGGGCCGCCCGGTCCAATGCCCCGTCCACGCCGAGGATCTGCTCGCCGAACTCGGCGACGAGCATGGCCAGGCCCGGAGTGCCCGGCTCCACGACCTCACGTGCGATCCGGTCCGCGTCGACGATCACCGCCCCGGCCTCAGCGAGCACCGCGGTCACCGTCGACTTACCGGCACCGATCCCTCCGGTCAGACCCACCATCAACATGCCTGGAGTGTAAGTGACCCATCAATGTGCACCCCAATAACCACTTCCCCTAAACTCCCCCTTATGCGTCGTCGTTCAGCGATCAACTCGCTTCTCCTCACCGTGCCCGTGGCCGTCATGTCGGTATCCCTCGTGGCCCCGGTCACCGCCGCCGCCCAGTCCTCGGGCTCGCTCGGCTCCGCTGGACTGCCCGGGTCGAGTGGCTCAGCGGGATCGACCGGATCGACGGGGTCCCAGAGCGGGCCGTGCAACAACTTCCTCGGCAACTTCCCTCCCGCCTCGCTGGGCTTGAACCTCACCACCGGTTCACTCGCCGACGCCGCGAACTCCGTGGCCGGTGTCGCGGCCTCCTCCGTGCGCGACTTCCCGCGGTGGATCACCAGTGACCAGGGCACGATCCCCGTACTCAAGGGCGCCACGTCCGTACTCCAGCTGGTCACCGGCCCCACCAGCCCCGCCAAGACCGATTCCGCGTACAACATCCACGGCACGGACCTCGGGATCATGTTCGAGCACGGCGACGAGACGATGGTGATGTTCGGGGACACTTTCGGCGACTGCACCCTGACGGACAACAGCTGGCGGTCCAACGTCATGCTCACGGCGCAGTCCGGCACACCCACGAACGGTCTGAGGATCACCGGCGCGCGGCCCTCCGACGGGAAGCAGGCAACCGCGCTGGTCCAGGGCGCCCACCAGGCGAACGGCGTGGGCGAGGTGACGGTGATACCCACCGCCGCGATCAGCGTCGGCGACACCATGTACATGCGCGTCATGTCCGTGCGGGACTGGAACGCCCCGGGTGGCTGGAACACCAACTACTCCGCACTGGTGAAGTCGGAGGACGACGGCGCCACCTGGACCGTCCTCACCGACTCGATGCGCCGCGTCACCAACTTCACTGATTGGAACCAGTCGGTGAAGTTCGATACGCCACACACCGCTGAGAACCTGCCCGCAGTCGACCAGGACCGCTGGTACGGCATGCAGATGAGCGCCTTCCTCGAGGCCGACGGCCACCTGTACGAGTACATGACCCCGTCCGGGCGTCGCGGGCTGGCCACGCTCGCGCGTGTCGATCTCGACAAGATCGAGGACCCCACCGCATACGAGTGGTACGCGGGAGAAGGCGCCTGGGCCAACGAGCCGACCGACTACGAGGTCCTTCCGCGACCGGTCGAGGAGCTTTCCGTGGCGTACAACGAGCACCTGGACAAGTACGTGTCCCTGACCTCGATGGCGAGCGGCGTCGTCTCGATGCGGGTCGCAAACGAACCACAGGGCCCCTGGTCCGAGCCCCAGACTCTGGTCAACCGGCGCATGTTCCCCAACGCCTACGCACCGATGATCCACCCGGAGTCGATCACGTCGGGCGGGAGGTACCTCTACTACACACTCTCCACGTGGGATGCCTACAACGTCTTCCTGCTGCGCACCGACCTCGACCAGTTCGACTTCAGCGCACCCACCGCAGACACCAAGACCGACGTGCAGTCCCGTATCACCGTGGGCGAGGCGGTGAAGGCCGGCGCCATCAACGACGAGGGCGTGATCGACGAGCAGCGCCTGGAGGAGGCCGCCGAGACCGCACCGGCCGCACCCGAGCCGATCACGGAACCGGCGGGCCGCTGAACCGCCCTCGGGCGGTGAACCGCGGTCCCACAGCCGTGCGCGTCTGAAGGGCGCGTACGACGAACACCCACCGGCGTCGGAGCTATATGCCTCCGACGCCGGTGAGTTCATTTCGAGCAACCGTCCGGGAACGCCGCTGCGCCCTCGCCGGCTCCTCCCCGCCTCAGTCACCCCTCGGGCAGAGCGCGGAGGACGGGCCCCGGCTGTGGGCATCCTCGGCGACCGATGACCTCGTCGTCGTATACCACCACCCGGCCACGTTGACAGGCGCCGGGAGGCGCCCTGGCTACGTTCGCTACCGCGACGCGTCACACGCCCACTCCGGCTGTGCAACGATCGCCCGAACCCGCGGGCGGGCGGCAAATAGGCGACGGCCCCGGCCGCTCTCCCTTTCAGGGAGCGCGGCCGGGGCCGTGCATAGTGCTACGAGACGGCTAGCGCCTCAGGGCAGCGAGGATCACTCGCCGCCGGCCAGCTTCGCGCGCAGGGCGGCGAGCTGCTCGTCCGACGCCAGCGAACCGCTGGTCGACTCGGCCTGGCTGGCCTCGGCGGCCGGACGCGAGGCCGGAGCGGACTCCGACGAGTAGTTGGTCGGCGCGGCCTCGGCGGCCTCCGCGGCGGCGGCGCGTCCCTTCTCGATCTGGGCGGTGTGCATCTTGTGACGACGCTCGGCCTCGGCGTAGCGGGCCTCCCACTCCTCACGCTGCTTCTCGAAGCCCTCGAGCCACTCGTTGGTCTCGGGATCGAAGCCCTCGGGGAAGATGTAGTTGCCGGCCTCGTCGTAGCTGTCGGCCATGCCGTACTTCGACGGGTCGAACTCCTCGGTGTAGTCCTCGTCCGCCTGCTTCAGCGAGAGCGAGATACGACGACGATCGAGGTCGATGTCGATGACCTTGACCATGGCGTCGTCGCCCACGGTCACAACCTGGTCCGGGACCTCCACGTGGCGCTCGGCCAGCTCGGAGATGTGCACCAGGCCCTCGATGCCCTCCTCGACGCGCACGAACGCGCCGAAGGGAACGAGCTTGGTGACCTTGCCCGGGACGATCTGGCCGATCGCGTGGGTCCGAGCGAAGTGCCGCCACGGATCCTCCTGCGTCGCCTTGAGCGACAGGGAAACGCGCTCGCGATCCAGGTCGACGTCGAGAACCTCGACGGTGACCTCCTGACCGACCTCGACGACCTCGGACGGGTGATCGATGTGCTTCCAGGACAGCTCGGAGACGTGGACGAGGCCGTCGACGCCGCCGAGGTCCACGAACGCACCGAAGTTGACGATCGAGGACACGACGCCCTTGCGGACCT
Organism: Dietzia sp. NPDC055877; assembly: GCF_053615975.1. NCBI lineage: Bacteria > Bacillati > Actinomycetota > Actinomycetes > Mycobacteriales > Dietziaceae > Dietzia > Dietzia sp. NPDC055877. The sequence goes on from NZ_JBSHCV010000011.1 coordinate 42,427, forward strand.
GGCCCTTCTGCAGCTGGTGCAGGAACTCGGAGCGGACCTCGGACTGGGTCTGCTCGAGCCATGCACGGCGCGAGAGCACGACGTTGTTGCGGTTCTTGTCCAGCTCGATGATCTTCGCCTCGAGCTCCTTGCCCACATACGGCAGGAGGTCGCGGACGCGGCGCATCTCCACCAGCGAGGCGGGGAGGAAGCCACGGAGGCCGATATCGAGGATGAGGCCGCCCTTGACGACCTCGATGACGGTGCCCTTGACGGCCTCGTCCTTCTCCTTGAGCTCCTCGATGGTGCCCCAGGCACGCTCGTACTGGGCGCGCTTCTTGGACAGGATCAGACGTCCGTCCTTGTCCTCCTTGGTGAGGACCAGAGCCTCGACCTCATCGCCCACCTCGACGACCTCACCCGGGTCGACATCGTGCTTGATGGACAGCTCACGCGAGGGGATGACGCCCTCGGTCTTGTAGCCGATGTCGAGCAGAACCTCGTCGCGGTCAACCTTGACGATCGTGCCCTCGACGATGTCACCATCGTTGAAGTACTTGATCGTGGCGTCGATGGCGGCGAGGAAGTCCTCGGCGGAGCCGATGTCGTTGACGGCTACCTGCGGGGACGTGGTGTTGGTGGTCATATGGTGGGGTGCTCCGAGGTGGATAGGAATCGTAGGTGGGCGGGAAAAACGCGAGCGTGTACGCACGCGACCGTCAACTGTACGCTTCCAGCGTGACGTCCACAAACCCCCCTGGACATGGAGAGTCTGTCCGCGCCTCCCGCACGTGGTGGGATTCCGAGGCCACCGATTATCACGCCACCCACGGGGACTTTCTCGGCGCCCACTCCCCCGACGGCGAGTTCGTCTGGTGCCCGGAAGGCCTGCACGAGGGCGACTGGCGGTTGCTGGGCGAGGTCGAGGGCCGCGATGTCCTCGAGATCGGTAGCGGCTCGGCGCCCTGCGCTCGCTGGATCGCCGGCCGCGGCGCCCGGGCCGTGGCGGTCGACCTCTCCGCGGGGATGCTCCGCGTGGGCGCGGAGGCCGCGAGCAGGTCCACCGGCCCGGCCGCATCGGTCCCTCTGATCCAGGCCGACGCCGGGCGGCTCCCTTTCGCCGACGACAGCTTCGATGTGGCGTTCTCCGCCTTCGGCGCGATCCCGTTCGTCGCGGATTCGGCGGGCGTGATGGCCGAGGCCGCCAGGGTGCTCCGTCCGGGAGGGCGCTTCGTGTTCTCCGTCAACCATCCGATGCGGTGGATCTTCCGCGACGACCCGGGGGTCGACGGGCTCGTCGCCGTCTTCCCGTACTTCGACCGGTCGCCCTACACGGAGTACGACGACGGTGAGCTCACCTACGTCGAACACCATCGGACCGTGGGCGACCGGATCCGGGAGCTGGTCGCGGCCGGATTCGTCGTCCGGGATCTCATCGAGCCGGAATGGCCCGAGTGGCTGGACCGGGAGTGGGGCCAGTGGAGTCCTCTGCGCGGGAGCATCTTCCCCGGCACCGCGATCTTCGTGGCCACCCTGCCCTGACCTCGCGACGCCACCCGTTCGGTGGCCACCCGCGGTCCTGATACACGCGTCCCCTCGCGGGCGACAGCACACGAGGGGACGCGATCAGGCGGCATCGGCGGTCACAGGATCTTCGACAGGAAGTCCTTCGTCCGCTGCTGGGCGGGCGCCCCGAGCACGTCGGCGGGCTTGCCGGACTCGACCACGACCCCGTTGTCCATGAACGCGACGGTGTCGGCGACCTCTCTGGCGAAACCCATCTCGTGGGTCACCACGACCATGGTCATCCCGGCCTCGGCGAGATCCCGCATCACGGCGAGCACCTCGCCGACCAGCTCCGGGTCGAGTGCCGAGGTGGGCTCGTCGAACAGCATGAGCTTCGGCTCCATCGCCAGCGCTCGGGCAATGGCCACCCGCTGCTGCTGCCCGCCCGAGAGCTGGGCCGGGTAGGCGCCGGCCTTGGCCGCGAGCCCGACCGTCTCCAGCAGTCTCCGGGCCCGCTCGGTGGCCGTCGCGCGGGATTCGCCCTTCACCAGCATCGGCGCCTCGATGATGTTCTCGAGGGCGGTGCGATGCGGGAAGAGGTTGAAGTGCTGGAACACCATCCCGATCTCGCGGCGCTGCCGGGCGGCCTCCTTGGGTGAGATCTCGTAGAGCTTGTCGCCCTTCTGCCGGTATCCGACCAGCGCGCCGTCGACGTACAGGCGTCCCGCATCGACCTTCTCCAGGTGGTTGATGCACCGCAGGAACGTCGACTTGCCCGATCCGGACGGACCGACGAGACACAGCACCTCACCGGCGCCCACCTCGAGGTCGATACCCTTGAGGACCTCCAGCGACCCGAAGTTCTTCACTACCTGGTCGGCCTTGACCATCGGCGTCATCGGTTCCCCCCGGGCTGGTCGGTGACGGTCGGACCCGCGGCCCCGCTGGCGGCCAGTGACGACGGGGTCAGCCCCTCGGCATCGGCCAATGCCCGCAGCTGCTTGCCGGTCAGCTTCCGGGTCGCACCGCGGGAGAACCGCTTCTCGAGGTAGTGCTGGCCCACCATGAGGACGCTGGTGATCACCAGGTACCAGGTGGCCGCCACGAGCAGCAACGGGATGGGCTGGAAGTTGACCCCGGAGATGTCGCGGGCCTGCCCGTACAACTCCCCGGAGAACGGGATCGCCACCACCAGCGAGGTCGTCTTGAGCATCGAGATGAACTCGTTGCCCGTCGGCGGGATGATCACCCGCATCGCCTGCGGGAGGATCGTCCGACGCATCGTCTGACCCCAGGACATACCCAGCGCCGTGGACGCCTCGGCCTGCCCTTCCGGAACTGACGAGATGCCGGCGCGGACGATCTCCGCCATGTAGGCGGCCTCGTTCATCGCCAGACCGATCACGGCGAGCCAGAAGGCCGAGTAGAGGACCATCGTGTCGTCGAACCGGATGAACTGGATGTCGGTGAACGGGATCCCGAACTGGACCTGCCGGTAGATCGTGAAGACCAGACCCCAGAACAGCAGCTGGACGTAGACCGGTGTCCCACGGAAGATCCACAGGTAGACCCAGGCGACCGACTTGAGCACCGGATTGCTGCTCATCCGCATCACCGACAGGATGATGCCGAGGACCACCGCGAGGATCATCGACAGCAGCGTCAGCGCGATCGTGTAGAACGCCGCGGTACCGAACCGGGTGTCGAACAGGTACCGGCCGTAGGTGTCCCACCCGTAGGCGGGATTGGTGGCGGCGCCCCAGATGAACAGGAACACCAGGATCAGGACGACGACCGCGGAGACCCATCGCCAGGGATGCCGCAGCGGCACCGCCTTGATCGGTGTGGGCGCCGACCCCGAGGGTGTCCCGGTGCCCATTTCCGTGCTGCTCACGGAGCGGTCACTCCCGGATCTCGGACTGGGAGATCAGCCCGTTCTCGACGCCCCAGTTGGTGGCGATGGTCTCGAAGTCACCGGATTCGATGAGCTCGTTCGCGGCCGCCTGAAGGGCCACGGCCAGCTCGTTGCCCTTACGCACGGGCCAGCCGTACGGCGCGGAGTCGAACACCTCGCCGACGAGCTGCATCTTTCCGTCGGACTGCTTGACCGCGTACGCCGAGATCGGGGAGTCCGCCGACATGGCGTCGACCTTGCCCAGCGCGACGGCGGTGGAGGCCTCGTCCTGGGTGTCGAACTGGACCTTCGTGATCGCGGGCTTGCCCGCGGCGACACAGGCTTCGCTGCGTGCGGGCACATCCTCCTGGTCGGAGACGGTCGTGCGCTGGACGGCGACCCGCAGCCCGCACGCGTCATCCGGATTCACGTCGCTGCCCGCGGCGGCGGCCCACTGTATCCCGGCCTCGAAGTAGGTCACGAAGTCGACGGTCTCGAGCCGCTCGGCGTTGACCGTGAACGAGGAGGCGCCCATGTCCATGGTGCCGCCCTCGATGGCGGGGATGATCTTCTCGAAATCCGACTCGCGGAAATCCGCCTCCAGGCCCATGACCGCGGCGACGGCGTCCATCACGTCGATGTCGAACCCGACGATCTCGCCGTTCTCGTCCTTGAACTCGTTGGGCGCGTACGGGGTGTTGGTGCCGATCACGATGACCCCCCGCTCGCGTAGTTCCGCCGGGACGAGCGCGGCGATCTCGTCGTTCACCTCGACGGCCACCTCCTCACGCGGTTCACCGGAGTCTTCCGGCCCCTCGGTGTTGGTGGTGCAACCGGTGAGCACGAGGGCCGCGGTGGCGGACATGGCCAGGGCGGCACGCAGTCCGCGCCGTGAAGTGAAGGTCATGACAGGCCTTTCAGGCGTTGTTTAGCCGAATCTGCAATGAACCTAGGGCATCCGGGGACCGGCACAAAATGAATCGGCCGTATCGGATCAGGGTCAGTACGGGATCTGAACGTGGATGGATCGGGGACCCGTCCGGGGTTCAGTGCGCGGCCTCGTCCCAGTCGGGCCCTGTGCCGGTGGACACGTCGAGCGGCACGTCCAGCTCGATGGCCGAGTACATACGATCCACCACCAGGTCTCGCACCTCGTCGAGCTCCCCCTCGGCGACCTCCACCACGAGCTCGTCGTGTACCTGCAGCAGGAGCCGGCTCTTCAGCCCGCGCTCGGTGAGGTCGGCATCGACCCGAAGCATGGCAGCCTTGATGATGTCGGCGGCGGTGCCCTGGATCGGCGCATTGAGTGCGGCCCGCTCGGCGTTCTCCCGCTTGAGCCTGTTGTCCGAGTTGAGCTCGGGCAGGTACCGGCGGCGACCGAACAGGGTCTCGGTGTAGCCGTCCCGCCGCGCCTGTTCGACAACGGCCTTCAGGTAGTCGCGGACCCCGCCGAACCGTGCGAAGTAGGCGTCCATCTGCTCGCGCGCGTCCGCCTGGCTGATCCCGAGCTGCGCGGCCAGACCGAACGCGCTGAGGCCGTAGGCCAGTCCGTAGCTCATGGCCTTGACCCGGCGCCGGAGCTCCGGCGTCACCTCGTCGATCGGCACGCCGAACGCGCGCGATCCGACGAACGAGTGGAGGTCCTCGCCGGTCCGGAACGCCTCGATCAACCCCTCGTCACCGGACAGGTGTGCCATCACGCGCATCTCGATCTGGCTGTAATCCGCGGTGAGCAGGCAGTCGTATCCCTCTCCCACGACGAACGACTGTCGGATGCGGCGCCCGTCCTCGGTACGGACGGGGATGTTCTGCAGGTTGGGGTCCGTCGAGGACAGCCGCCCGGTGGCGGCGACGGTCTGGTTGAAGGTGGTGTGGATGCGCCGGTCGTCGCCGATGGTCTTGATGAGCCCCTCGACGGTGGTGCGCATCTTGGTGGTCTCGCGGTAGAGCAGCAGCGCCTCGAGGAACGCCCGGCCGGGGGTCTCGCCGGTCTCCTTCGCCAGCAACTCCTCAAGCGCCTTGGCGTCGGTGGTGTAGCCGGTCTTGGTCTTCTTGGTCTTGGGCATGCCGAGTGTCTCGAACAGCACGACCTGCAGCTGCTTGGGCGAGCCGAGGTTGATCTGCTCACCGCCGATGGCCGCGTACGCCGCCTCCTGCGCCTGCCGGCCACGGTCGGCGAACCCGTCGCGCAGCTCGTCCAGTGCGGCACCGTCCACCGCGATCCCGAGCGACTCCATCCGCGCCAGCACCGGTACCAGCGGAAGTTCCATCTCGGCGAGCAGCCGGGCGCCGTGCACCTGATCGAGCTCCACGTCGAGACGGTCCGCCAGATCGACCACCGCGCGGGCGCGGGTCGCGGCCGCGTCGGCGTTCTTCTGCTCGACCTCGGCGTCGTCCTCCTCGTCGAGCAGCGACAGTTGCTTCTCCCCCGCCTCGACCTCGGGCAGCTCCCGCTGAAGGTGGCGCTGGTACAACTCGGCCAGCCCGTAGCTCCGTTGGCCGGGGCGCACCAGGTAGGCGGCGAGTGCCACGTCCATCGTGACCCCGCCCAGGGCGAGACCGCGCCCGGCGAGGGCGTGGGTGGCGGCCTTGGCGTCGTGGAGGGCCTTGGCCACCGCCTCGTCCGAGAGCCACGCCTGTAGAGCCTGCTCGTCGGCGGGGCCGATCGCCGCGAGGTCGAGGTGACCGGAGGCGCCGCCCGCGGCGGCGATGGTGATGGTCTGCGCGTCGCCCGCGCCGGGCTTGGACGGTCCGACGACGACGACGCCATGCCGCTGCCCGGCCGGCGCGTGCGCGGCCAGCCAGTCGGAGACCTCACCGGCGTGCAGGACCGAGGCCTGCTCGAGTGCGACCTCGGCGACCGGCTCGGGTGCCCCCTCCGGCAGGAACGCCTTGAGGAAGCGGTCGCGGGCCTGCGGCCCGAACTCCAGGCGGTCGAACAGCGCGTTGACGTCCGCTCGCTCCGGGGAGTGGCGGACCAGATCCGGGAGCCCGACGCCGAGGTCCAGGTCGCGGGTCAGTTCGGTGATCCGGCGATTGAGCTGCACCTGCGGCAGATGCTCGCGGAAGCTCTCGCCGACCTTGCCCTTGACCTCGTCGGCGTGGGCGATGAGCTCGGACAGTGATCCGTACTGGGTGATCCACTTTGCCGCCGTCTTGTCCCCGACCTTGGGCACGCCCGGCAGGTTGTCGGAGGTGTCGCCACGCAGCGCGGCGACGTCCGGGTACTGGGCGGGGGTCACGCCGTACTTCGCCTCGACGGACTCCGGTGTGTACCGGGCGAGCTCCGAGACCCCCTTGACCGGATACAGGACCGTCACCGCGTCCGTGACGAGCTGGAGAGCGTCCCGATCGCCGGTGCAGATGAACGTGCTCGAGCCCGGGGCCGCCGCGACGGTCTGGGTGGCGAGGGTGGCGATGATGTCGTCCGCCTCGTGGCCCTCGAGCGACAGGGTCCGCACCCCGAGCGCGGCGAGCGCCTCCTGGATGAGCTCGACCTGCCCCTTGAACTCCTCGGGGGCGGCGGACCGGGTCGACTTGTACTCCGGGTACTCGGCCGTGCGGTGCAGCGTCGCACGGGAGACGTCGAACGCCACCGCGAGGTGCGTCGGCTCCTCCTCCGTCACGAGATTCGCCACCATGGACAAGAAGCCGTAGACGGCGTTGGTGTGCTGCCCCGATGCGGTGGAGAAGTTCTCCGCCGGCAGCGCGTAGAACGCCCGGAACGCCAGCGAGTGCCCGTCCAGGAGGAGCAGACGCGCGGGCCCGTCCTCGACGACGGCGGTTGACGGGGTACTGGCTTCGACGGTCTGACTCGTGGTGCTCACACCGCCACTCTAGGGCGGGCGTCGGACAGACGCTCGACGGTCGTCGGTTAGACTTTCCGACCAGCGGCTCGCCGCGCCCGCCCCCGTAGCCCAATTGGCAGAGGCAACGGATTCAAAACCCGTCCAGTGTCGGTTCGAGTCCGACCGGGGGCACCACGTACGGCCGACCCTCTCCCGCCCTGTCCCTCAGACGTGTCCCCCGGACCGTCATTCGACGTCGGACGGCATGGACCCCACATATACTCGCGTGGCATCCGGCTGCTCCCCGCCGTTCTCTGCGGGGCGCCGCTTCCCGGATCCCTGATCCGTAAGAGGAGACTCGTTGACGACCCCGAAATCCGTGGCACCCGACACAGGCGACGACCGCGGTGGTACCGACCAGAGTGGTTCCGACGGCAGTGAACTGAGCCGCAGACAGATACTCGTCATCCTCGCCGGCCTCATGGCCGCGATGTTCCTGTCCAGCCTCGACCAGACCGTGGTCTCGACGGCGATCCGGACCATCGCCGACGACCTGGACGGGCTCAGCGCCCAGGCATGGGTCACCACGGCGTACCTGCTGACGTCGACCATCTCGACACCCCTGTACGGGAAGTTGTCCGACATCTACGGACGCAAGCCGTTCTTCATCGTGGGCATCATCATCTTCGTGGCCGGTTCGATACTGAGCTCGTCCTCCACGTCGATGTACGAACTCGCCGCGTTCCGCGGTTTCCAGGGCCTCGGCGCGGGCGCCCTGATGTCGCTGTCGCTGGCCATTCTCGGTGACATCCTCCCGCCCCGCGAGCGCGCCAAGTACCAGGGCTACATGCTGGCGGTCTTCGCCACGTCGTCGGTGCTCGGCCCGCTCATCGGCGGGTTCTTCGCCGGTACGAGTTCCATCCTGGGCATCGCCGGGTGGCGGTGGGTCTTCCTGGTCAACGTCCCGATCGGGGCGATCGCACTGACCATGGTCATCCTCACCCTCAACGTGAAGAACGTGCGGGTGCAGCAGCGGGTGGACTGGGCGGGCGCGGCCGCCATCATCGTGGCGCTCGTCCCGCTGCTGGTCGTCGCCGAGCAGGGCAGCACGTGGGGTTGGGGCTCGCCCATCGCGCTGGTGTGCTACATCGTCGGTGTTCTGGGCATCGGCGTGTTCGTCATCGTCGAGGCCCGCGCCGGCGACCACGCCCTGATCCCCTTGAGGCTGTTCCGCGATCGCACGTTCACGATCATCACCATCGGCAGCGTCATCGTGGGCATGGCCATGTTCGGGGGGCTGATGACCCTGCCGCTGTACATGCAGATCGTGCACGGCGCCGACCCCATGAAGTCCGGTCTCATGATGCTGCCGCTCGTGGTGGGCATGATGGGCGCCTCGATCGTCTCGGGCCAGCTCATCTCCAAGACCGGCTACATCCGCGGGTACCCGATCGCCGGTACCGCCATCGCCGCGGTGGGGCTGTTCCTGCTGTCGACCATCGATGCCCACACCTCGCTGTGGCTGGTGATGACCTACATGTTCATCATGGGGATCGGCCTGGGTAACTGCATGCAGCCGCTGACCCTGATCATCCAGAACACGGCGAGACCACAGGAGATCGGCGTGGCCACCGCCGCGGCGACGTTCTTCCGTCAGCTCGGCGGCACCGCCGGCGTCGCGGTCTTCCTGTCCATCCTGTTCAGCCGCGTCGGAGGGGCGATCCGCGACCAGCTCGAGATCGCGGAGAAGAACGGCAGCCTCGCACGCGGGATCCGGGAAGGTCTGGCCGACCCGTCACTGCGGCAGGACAAGGAGGCCTACTCGATCCTGGAGGCCCTCGCGGATCCCGGCGGCGGGGCGGCGGCCGGCGCGCTCGAGGCCGCGACCAAGGATTCCGCCGTGATCAACCGTCTCCCCGCTGCCGTCGCGTACCCGTTCGAGCAGGGCTACGCGCTGAGCATGTCCAGCATCTACCTGGTGGCCGGGATCCTGGCCGTCATCGCCACGGTGGTCCTGTTCTTCCTGCCCCGCATCGTGCTGCGGACGACCTCACCGCAGGCGGACGCCGCCCGGGCCGCTGCAGCGGCCGCGGCCTCCGGCACACATCCGGAGGCCGCGGAGGTCGCCGCCACTCCAGCCCCGGTCGTGGCGGACGGTCCGGAGACTCCGGACGTGGGCGGAGCGACCGACCCCCGCGGGGCCGGAGGGGCGACGACGACGAGCAGTTCCCCGCCCGACCCGGCCCGCTGAGGCGCGGACACCCGGCGGGCCTGCCCGGGCCCCGACCGAGCAGGCCCGCCGACCGGACGAACGCTACCGTCCGGCGGGCTCCCCGTTCTGACTGCGCACCCTACTTCTCGGCGTCGGCCTTGAGGTTGGTCAGCAGCTCGTGCTGGATCCGCTTGAGGCCGGCCGGGGCGAAGGTGCGCTCGAAGAAGCCACCGACTCCCCCGGCGCCGTCCCACGAGGTGGTCATCTCGACCAGCGAACCGCCGGTGGCCTCCCGCACGGTGTAGGTCGTGGCCATGGAGGAGTTCGCGTCCTGCTCCACGAGTGACCAGTGTCCGGCGGCGTCCTCGACCGTGACGCTCACCTTGACGTCGCGGCTGCGCTTCTTGGTGGCCTGGAGGTGCCAGGCGGCGACGGTGCCCTGGCCCTGCCCGCCCTCGATAAGCCGGTAGGCGCTGAACTGCTCGGGCTGGATGCGTGGGCGCACGCCCGCATAGTCGGCGATAGCCGTGGTCACGGCCTCGACTGGCGCCTCGATGACGATGGTGTTGGTGGCGGTGACCCTGGCCATGTGTGGTGTTCCTCCTCGCGAGGCCCGACCTGGTCGCGGACCGGTGTTCGCCGGGCCGGCACCCACGGACGGGCGCGTCGGACAGGAACCATCCTGCCCGACGCGCCCGTCACTGTGCGAGGTGCGGATCAGTGCCCGCGTCGGATCCACTCCTCCAGGTGCGGGGACTCGTCCCCGACCTTGGTGCCGTCGCCGTGGCCGGTGTGCACGAGCGTCTCGGCTGGCAGGGTGAGGATGCGCTCCCGAATCGAGGTGATGATGGTCGGGAAGTCCGAATACGAACGCCCGGTGGCGCCCGGCCCCCCGGAGAACAGGGTGTCACCGGAGAACAGGACTCCCGCCTCGGGGACATGGAAAACACATGATCCCGGCGAATGACCGGGGGTGTTCATGACGTCGACCCGCGTGCCCGCGATCTCCAGCTTCTGGCCGTCCGCGAGGTCTCCGTGGGACACGTCGGGATGGGTCTCGTCCCACAGCATCTGGTCGCCGGGGTGCACCAGAATCGGGGCGTCGAGTTTCTCGGACAACTCGGGGGCCACCGTGATGTGGTCGTTGTGGGCGTGCGAACACAGGATGCCCTTGACCTTGCGTCCGGCCACCGCGTCGATGATCGGCTGAGCGGTGTGGGCGGCGTCGATCACGAACACCTCGGAATCGTCACCGAGGATCCAGATGTTGTTGTCCACCTCCCATTCGCCCCCGTCGAGCGCGAAGATCCCGCTCGTGACGACCTTCTCGATACGCAGCCCGCCGGTGTGACCGGCACTGGTGTAGGTCTCGCTCACAACGTCACCACCGATCGCAGGACAGAACCCGCCTTCATCGCATCGAACGCCGCCTCGACCGCGTCGATACCGATCCGCTCCGAGACGAACTTGTCCAACGGCAGACGACCCTGCAGGTGCAGATCGACGAGCATCGGGAAGTCGCGCTCCGGAAGGCAGTCCCCGTACCACGAGGACTTGAGGGAGCCGCCACGACCGAAGAAGTCGAGCAACGGCATCTCGAGTCGCATCTCCGGGGTCGGGACGCCGACCAGGACCACGGTCCCGGCGAGGTCTCGCGCGTAGAAGGCCTGCTCGTAGGTCTCCGGGCGACCGACCGCATCGATCACCACGTCCGCGCCGAACCCTCCGGTGAGCTCCTGGATCGTCGTCACCGGGTCCGTCCCTCGCGAGTTGACCGTGTGGGTGGCGCCGAAGTCCTTGGCCCATTCGAGCTTGGTGTCATCGATATCGACCGCCACGATCGTCGAGGCGCCGGCGAGCCGGGCGCCGACGATGGCCGCGACGCCCACTCCGCCACACCCGATGACCGCGACCGACTGGCCACGGCTCACGCCGCCGGTGTTGACGGCGGCGCCGATGCCGGCCATCACGCCGCATCCGAGCAGGCCCGCCACGGCCGGATCGGCCGACGGGTCCACCTTGGTGCACTGGCCCTCGTGCACGATCGTCTTGTCGATGAACGCGCCGATACCGAGCGCGGGCGTGAGCTCGGTGCCGTCGGTCAGCGTCATCTTCCCGGAGGCGTTGTGGGTCGCGAAGCAGTACTGCTGCTGGCCGCGCTTACAGGCCCGGCACTCGCCGCACACCGCGCGCCAGTTGAGAACCACGAAATCGCCCTCGGCCACGTGCGTGACGCGCTCGCCCACGGTCTCCACGATGCCCGCGGCCTCGTGGCCGAGCAGGAACGGGTACTCGTCGTTGATCCCGCCGTCGCGGTACGCGAGGTCCGTATGGCAGACCCCACACGCCTGCACGCGGACGATGACGTCGTTCGGTCCGGGGTCGGGGACCACGATGTCGACCAGCTCGACCTCGGCCCCCTTGCTGCGGGCGATGACGCCCTTGACGGTCTGCGACATTGATCGCCTCTCCGCTAGATCTGAATACTCCCGCACCACTGTGTCAGAAAGCCCGACCGGTGGCGCGACAACAGCTCGCGCCCCGCCTCCCGGGTGGGAGACGGGGCGCGAGATCAGGTGTCGAGCCGGGCCGAAGTATCAGACGACGACGCCGTTGCCGCGCAGCCACGGCACCGGATCGATCCACTGGCCGGCGGCGTTGCGGACGCCGAAGTGCAGGTGCGGGCCGGTCGAGTATCCGCGGTTGCCGACGGTGCCGATGACCTGGCCGGCGTTGACGCGCTGGCCGACGGAGACGTAGTTCGTGTCGTTGTGGCCGTACTCCAGCAGCTCGCCGTCATCGGTCTGGATCCGGATCCACAGGCCGTAACCGGACGCGGGCCCTGCGGCGACGACCTGGCCGGACTTGGCGGCGTACATCGGGGTGCCGATGGGCGCCCCGAAGTCGGTGCCGTTGTGGAACGTGCCCCACCGCGGGCCGAAGCCCGAGGTGATGGGGCCGTGGGTGGGTGCGTGTGCGCCCCCGACGCCCGGGACGCCCAGCGAGCCGAGCATGGACGGATCGATCGCGAAGTCGTTCGCGTAGTCGCGCAGCTGCTGCTCGTTCAGCCCGATGCCCTGGATCACACCCTGTGCCATCTCGGCGAGCTGGTCGGGATTGACCTCCGCCGACTGGGCGGAGGCGGCGGGAGCGGCGGCCATGGCGACGCCACCGGAGAGAGCTGCACCGGCGACGGCGCCGGCGACGAGGCGACCCATCCGGGCCGACGAACGAACTGCACGGTGACGGCCGGTGGCCGCAACGGAGCCATCGACACCGAGCCGGTCGGCGAGCTCGGCGAAGGGGATGCGAGTGGCGTCGGTCATCAGGGAAACCTCAAAGTCTGTTGCGGGGTAGAGCAGAGGGCCGACCGGCTTCCCCGGTGGCCTCCAAAAAGGTAACAGAACTGTATCGGTGCTGTCACGCCAAAAAAACAAATAGGCGCAAAGATGCCGGTCAGCGAACTGCTGACCGGCACCTACGCGACGTTATCCGACAGTGATCAGTGGTCGGCCTCGCCCATCCGGTGGACCAGGATGAAGTTCGTCGACCCCTCGACGCCCGGCACGTTCCCGGCCACGAGCACGATGAGATCGTCCTCGTTGTAGCCCTCGAGCGGGAGCAACATCTCATCGGTGACCTTGACGACCTCCGCGGTGTCGTTGATCCGGTCGGTGAGGAACGTCTCGGTGCCCCACGTCAACGCCAGCTGGCTGCGGATCCTCGGGTCGCCGGTGATCGCGATGAGCGGCAGGTGACTGTGCAGACGCGCCAACCGCCGCACGGTGTCACCGGTGGAGGTGACCGCGACCAGAGCCTTCGCCCCCAGCCGCTCGCCGATCTCCTTGGCCGAGTACGAGATCACGCCGCGCTTCGTGCGCGGGATGTGGACGAGGTCCGGCGCCGCGGTGGAGTCCGACTCGACGGCGAGGGCGATCGACGACATCGTCCGCACCGCGTCGATCGGGTACTTGCCCACGGAGGTCTCCCCGGACAGCATCACCGCGTCCGCGCCGTCGAGCACCGCGTTGGCCACGTCAGACGCCTCCGCCCGAGTCGGCCGGGAGTTCCCGATCATCGACTCCAGCATCTGGGTCGCGACGATCACGGGCTTGGCGTTCTCACGGGCGATCTGGATGGCCCGCTTCTGGACGAGCGGCACCTCCTGGAGCGGCAACTCCACGCCGAGATCACCACGGGCGACCATGATCGCGTCGAACGCCAGCACGATGGCTTCGAGGTTCTTGATGGCCTCGGGCTTCTCCAGCTTGGCGATGACCGGCGCATGGATGCCGACTTCATCCATGATCTCGTGCACCAGGTCGACGTCGGCCGGGGAACGGACGAACGACAACGCGATGAAGTCCACGCCCAACTCGAGCGCGAAACGCAGGTCCGCGATGTCCTTCTCACTCAGCGCGGGGACCGAGACGTTCATTCCGGGCAGGGAGACGCCCTTGTTGTTGGAGACCGTGCCGCCCTCCGTGACCAGGCAGTGCACATCCTCTCCCTCGACCCGCTCGACGGTGAGGCCGATGTTGCCGTCATCCACGAGCAGACGGTCGCCGGGGCGCGCGTCATCCGCGAGCCCCTTGTAGGTGGTGGAGACGCGCTCCTTGGTGCCCTCGACCTCCGCGACGGTGATGACCACGCGGTCGCCCTCCGCCCAGACGTGGCTGCCCTCGATGAAGCGGCCGAGCCGGATCTTGGGCCCCTGGAGGTCGGCGAGCACGCCCACGGCGCGGCCGGACTCGTCCGAGGCCTTACGGACCCAGCGGTAGTTCGTCTCGTGATCGGAATGCTCGCCGTGACTGAAATTCAGTCGCGCGACGTCCATTCCGGCGTCGACGAGTTCACGGATGCCGGCTTCGGAGGCGACGGCGGGACCCAGGGTGCAGACGATCTTCGTACGACGGTTCACCCGGACCAATCTAGTCCCCTCGGTCGGACTGCCGGTGAACCGGACGTCAACGACCGGCCAACGGGGGTGCTTCCCCCGACTATCCGGTGTTGTCGCCTCCCGCCGGGCGGTGCGAGTCGGCGCCGGCACGGCCGGGTGCCGGGTCGTCGGCGTTGTCCGAGGGGACGGTGTTGTCCGAGGCGACAGTGTTGTCCGAGGCGACGGTGTCGGCCTCGTCCGCAGCCCGCAGCTCCGCGGGTTCCTCGCGGCCCCGACGGGCCCGCCAGACGTAGATCAACGCCACCACCATCACGACCACCGAGACGATGGTGTTGATGCGGAGACCGAACACCAGTGTCGCTTCGTCGGCGCGCATGAGCTCCACCCAGAACCGACCGAAGCAGTACAGCGCCACGTACAGGGCGAAGACCCGGCCGTGGCCGAGCCGGAACCGGCGGTCGACCAATACCAGGACGACCGCCACGAGAACGTTCCACACCAGCTCGTAGAGGAACGTGGGATGGACGGTCGCGAGCACCTGGCCGGTGGATCGCCCGATGGTCTCGGAGTAGCCGTAGGTCTCGTCGTAACGTTGGTAGATCTCCAACGCCCACGGCACATCGGTCTCGCGACCGTAGAGCTCCTGGTTGAAGTAGTTGCCCAGTCGGCCGATGCCCTGCGCCAACACGATGCCGGGCGCCACGGAGTCGCCGAACGCGCCGATGGCACGGATGCCCTGTTGCCGCAGGCCGATGTAGGCACCGAGCGCGCCGAACAGGACGGCGCCCCAGATCCCGAGGCCGCCGTCCCAGATCTTCAGCGCGTCGACGGGGTTCTTCCCCTCACCGAAGTAGCGGTACCAGTCGGTCGCGACGTGATAGACGCGGCCGCCGATCAGTCCGAAGGGAATGGCCCACAACGCGGTGTCGATGACCACGCCGGCCCGACCGCCGCGGGAGACCCAGCGCTTCTCGCCCCACCAGATCGCCACGACGATCCCGAGGATGATCCACAGCGCATAGGCGCGCAGCGGCAGCGGCCCGATCTCCCACACCCCCTGCGGCGGACTGGGGATCATGACGGACGCCCCGGCCGGCGCACGCCCTCGGCGAGCTCGGCGGTGAGTCGGCCCAGTTCCCCGAGTCCCTCCGACGCGGCGGTGATCAACGCGGAACCGACGATCACGCCGTCGGCGTACGAGGCGATCTCCGCGGCCTGGTCGCCGTTGCGGACCCCGAGTCCGACGCCACAGGCCAGACCCGAGAGCTCGCGCACACGGGCCGTGAGCACCTCGGGGGCGTCCGTGACGACGTCACGGGCGCCGGTCACACCCATGACCGCCTGGACATATACGAACCCGCCGGTCTGCGCCAGCGTCATGGCGAGGCGCTCCGGCGTGGACGATGGCGCGACCAGGAATACCCTGTCCACGCCATGCGCATCGGTGGCCGCGATCCACTCGTCCGCCTCGTCCGGGATCAGGTCCGGGGTGATCACTCCGGCTCCACCGGCCTCGGCGAAGTCGGCGGCGAACCGCTCCACGCCGTACTGCAGGATCGGATTCCAGTAGCTCATCACCGCCGGCACGGCGCCGGCCTCGGCGACGGCGCGGACCACCTCGAAGGTGTCGCGAACCCGGAAGCCGGCCTCGAGCGCGGTGTTGGCGGCCGCCTGGATGGTCGGGCCGTCCATCATCGGGTCGGAGTACGGGATACCCACCTCGACGACATCGCACCCATTGGCCACCATCGTGCGCACGGCCTCGATCGATCCCTCGAGTGTCGGATACCCGGCCGGGTAGTACCCGATGAGCGCGGCCCGGTCCTCGGCCCGGCACCGCTCGAACACGTCACTGAGAACGCTCATCCCTCGACTCCCCCGTCCGCGTACGCACCCTCGCCGTCGTCGTCGGTCTGGCGTGAATCAACCCCGGCCTCGGGCGGGGCGCCCCCGTCCAACAAGCCGAACCACCGGGCGGCGGTGTCGACGTCCTTGTCTCCTCGACCCGACACGTTGACCAGGATCAGCCCGACGCCCTCGGCGGCGAGCTGGGCCGCGCCCGCGACCGCGTGCGCGGACTCGATCGCCGGGATGATGCCCTCGGTGCGGCACAGCTGGGCGAAGGCATCCATGGCCTGCGAGTCCGTGACCGGGCGGTACTCGGCCCGGCCGACCTCGGACAGGTGTGAGTGCTCCGGCCCGACACCGGGGTAGTCCAAACCCGCGGAGATGGAATGCGACTCGATGGTCTGGCCGTCCGCGTCCTGCATCAGGTGCGCGTACGAGCCCTGGAAGACGCCCGGGCGGCCGGCGTTGACGGTGGCCGCGGTCCGCCCGGTGTCCACACCGTCCCCGCCGGCCTCGCAGCCCACGAGTCGTACCGAGGCGTCGTCGATGAACGGATGGAACAGGCCGATCGCGTTGGAGCCGCCGCCGACGCACGCGACCGCCGCGTCAGGGAGCCTGCCGGCCTGGTCGAGCATCTGCGCTCGCGCTTCCGTTCCCACGATCCGCTGGAAATCACGGACCATCGCCGGGAACGGGTGGGGCCCGGCTGCCGTGCCGAAGGCGTAGTAGGTGTCATCCGCACGGGACACCCAGTCCCGCATGGCCTCGTTGATGGCGTCCTTGAGCGTGGCCGAGCCGATCTCCACCGCCTCGACCTCCGCGCCCAGCAGCCGCATCCGGGCCACGTTCAGCGCCTGGCGCCGCACGTCGACCGCGCCCATGTAGACCTTGCACTCGAGCCCCAGCAGCGCGCACGCGGTGGCCGTGGCGACACCGTGCTGACCGGCGCCCGTCTCGGCGATCACCCGCGACTTGCCCATCCGCTGGGCCAGCAGCGCCTGCCCGAGAACGTTGTTGATCTTGTGCGAGCCCGTGTGGTTGAGATCCTCACGCTTGAGGAACACGCGGGCGCCCACCTCGGCACCGAACCGCTCCGCCTCGTACAGCGGTGACGGGCGTCCGGAGTAGTGACGCTGCAACCGGTCCAGCTCCCCGAGGTATCCCTCGTCTGCGCGCGCCTTGCCGTAGGCGTCGGTCACCTCGTCGATCACCGCCATGAGCGCCTCGGGGACATAGCGTCCGCCGAACAGCCCCCAGTGGCCCTTCTGATCGGGCTCGTGGTCGGTGGGGGTACGCAGAACGTCCCCCATCGTGGGAAGTGGTGGCAGATCGTAGGAATTCACGGTCCCAGTCTGCCGGAAGCCTGCGCAGAAGGCCTACCGGGGTCCCTGCGGGCAGGAGGGGTGCGCACCCGCCGTGGCCAGCGAGTTGCACGCCGCCCGCGGATCGCCCTGGGTCACCAGGCCCTCGCCCACGAGGACCGCGTCCGCGCCCACACTCGCGTACGCCAGCAGATCCGAGGCGTCGCGAACGCCGGACTCCGCGATCTTCACGACACCCGACGGCAGGCCAGGTGCGATGCGGGAGAACACGTCACGGTCGACCTCGAGGGTCTTGAGGTTGCGGGCGTTGACCCCGATGACCGTGGCACCGGCCTCGAGAGCGCGGTCCGCCTCCTCCTCGGTGTGCACCTCCACCAGTGCGGTCATGCCCAGGGACTCCGTACGGTCGAGCAGCGAGACCAGCGCCTCCTGCTCGAGCGCCGCGACGATGAGCAGGACCAGGTCCGCTCCGTGCGCCCGGGCCTCGTGGATCTGGTACGGACCCACGACGAAGTCCTTACGCAGCACGGGGATGTCCACGGCACGGCGCACGGCGTCGAGATCCGCCAGGCTGCCGTTGAACCGGCGCTCCTCGGTCAGGCAGGAGATGATCCGCGCGCCACCGTCCTCGTACATCCGGGCCAGCACGGCGGGATCCGGGATGTCGGCGAGCTGCCCCTTGGACGGGCTCGCCCGCTTCACTTCGGCGATGACCCCGACACCAGGGTCACGCAGCACCTTGAGCGCGTCGCGCGGTGCGGGGGCGGATTTGGCCGCCTTCTTCACCGACTCCAGGTCGATAACCGCCTCGCGGGCCGCGACGTCCTCGCGGACCCCGTCGAGAATCGAGTCGAGCACGGTGCCCACCGTGACCTCCCTCAGTAGAAATGGGGGAAAAGTGTGATCGAGATCAACAATAGAGGTCCGCGGCGAGGTTCCCGAATCGGGTCCGCCCCGCGGGTCCGTCACACTGTCGGATCGCGCCCGTCATCCAGGTCCTGCCACAGGTCACGGCCGGAGTCGGGATCCGACTCAACAGTCGTAGCGGCGTCCTGTCGACGGGCGGCGGGCGTGACGTACCGATCGTCGCGGCTCACCGCCCGCGCCGGCCGGAGGATGACGACGACGCCGGCGGCCAGGAGCGCGAACGCGCCAGCGCCGGTCGCCGCGGGGCCTGCCGCCCGCGCGGAGATCTCGGTGATCTGCGACCACTCCGGGACCGCTGCCGCCCCCTCGGCACCCGGTCCCGCGTCCGTACGGGCCTGCCCCTCGCTGCTCGTGACGACCGAGTGGGCTCGATCAGTGTCGATGTCGCCCACGCCGGAGAGCACCAGCAACACCGCTGCGAGGCCCAGCAGTGCGATGACCGCGCCGATAACCCGTGCACCGATTCCCCGCACCAGGGCGACGGCGGCGATCGCCGCTACCGCACCGAGCGCCAAGGGCACCAGGGCGGGCTGCCAATCGCTCCCGGTCAGGCTCCGGACGACCTCGCCCGACTGGTCGTTGAAGGCCACCACCTCGAGCCAGGTGGCCCGGGAGGCCAGCCACAACAGAACCGCGGCCACGAGAAGCAGGACGACGGGGACCAGAAGGCGGGCACGCTGCGTCACCGCGACTCCCCCTCGTCGATCCGGTCCGCGGAGCCCGGGTCCGCGGCGTCCCGCAGCGTCTCCGCGGACGCCACGGCGCGCAGGACCGCCATCGCCTTGTTGCGGCACTCCTCGTCCTCGGCGGCCGCCACGGAGTCCGCGACGATCCCCGCGCCCGCCTGGACGTAGGCGGTGCCGTCCTTGATCACCGCCGACCGGATAGCGATCGCCTGATCGGTGTTGCCCGCGAAATCGACGTATCCGACCACTCCCCCGTACACCCCACGGCGGGTGTCCTCGAGATCCTCGATGATCTGCAGTGCACGCGGCTTGGGCGAGCCGGAGAGGGTGCCGGCCGGGAAGCAGGCGGTCACCGCGTCGATGCCCGAACGTCCGTCGGCCAGCCTCCCGGTCACCGTGGACACGAGGTGCATGACGTGGCTGTACCGCTCCACCTGACGGAACTCGGTCACGGTCACCGTGCCCGGCTCGCAGACCCGGCCCAGGTCGTTCCGGCCGAGGTCGACGAGCATGAGGTGCTCGGCATTCTCCTTGGCGTCGTCCACCAGATCCTTGGCGAGCAGGGCGTCGTGCTCGTCGTCGTCGCCCCGGGGCCTCGTTCCCGCGATCGGGTGCGTCGTCGCCATCCGGTCGGTGACCGTCACCAACGCCTCGGGACTCGAGCCGACGATCGTGAACGCCGTGCCACCGAACCCGTCCTCGCCGGAGCCGTCCGGGATGGTCATCAGGAACATGTACGGGCTGGGGTTGGTGGTACGCAGGATCCGGTAGACGTCCCGCGGCGAGGCCGAGGTGTCCACCTCGAACCGCTGGCTGATCACCACCTGGAACGACTCGCCGGCGTGGATCTGCTCGATGATGTTCGCGACGCGGGAGTGGTAGGTCTGCTCATCGGTGCGGCGTCGGACCTCGGGCGTCGCGGCGTCGAACACGCTGACCCCGCCGCTCCCGGGAGCGGCGAGTCGGGCCGTCATCGACTCCACTCTGGCCACCGCGTCCTCGTAGGCCTGCTCGATCCGCTCATCGCTACCGTCCCAGTTGACGGCGTTGGCGATGAGATGGATGCGCCCCTCGTGGTGATCGAACGCGGCCAGGTCCGTGGCCAGCAACTGCACCAGTTCGGGCACCTGCAGGTCGTCTGTCGTGTCCGGCTCGATCCGTTCGAGCCTGCGCACGATGTCGTAACCGAGATAGCCCACCATGCCGGAGGTCAGCGGCGGCAGGCCCTCGATCTGGTCCGTACGCAGCAGTTCGAGAGTGCGGCGCAGCGCCGTCAACGGGTCGCCGCCCGTCGGCGCCCCGGCGGGCACGCTCCCCCACCAGGTCGCCTCACCCGCCTCATCGACCGTCAGCGCAGCGGCCGCACCGCAGCCGATGAACGACCACCGCGACCACGACCTGCCGTGCTCGGCCGACTCGAGCAGGAACGTGCCCGGCCTGTCGTCGGCGAGCTTGGCGTAGGCCGACAGCGGGGTCTCGGAATCGGCGAGGACCGTACGGACGACCGGCACCACACGGTGTCCGGCCGCCAGGGCCCGGAACTGCTCGAGGGTCGTGGTCCGGGTGCTCATCCGAGAACCCTGCCCCCCACGCCGAAGGAGTCGTGAGGCATGTCGGCGACATGGACCCACACCTTGGCAGCGTCCTTGCCCGCTGCCTCGGCGTAGGCCGCGGTCACCGCGTCGATGACACGGGCTTTGTCCGCGGCGGGCATGCCGGCGAGCTGGTTGATCTGGATGAAGGGCACTGGGCTCAGTCCTCCCGGAGAAGTGTGGCGGTGTCGAAGCAGCTGGTGGTGCCGTTGTGGCAGGCCGCACCCGTCTGGTCCACGCGCAGCAGCACGGTGTCGCCGTCGCAGTCGATCTCGACGCTGCGCACGGCCTGGACGTGCCCGGAGGTCTCGCCCTTCACCCACCGCTGCCCGCGGGAGCGCGAGAAGTACACCCCGCGACGGGTCGCGAGGGTCTCGGCGAGGGCGGCGTCGTCCATCCAGGCCATCATGAGCACGCGATTCGACGTCGCGTCCTGGACGACCGCCGCGACAAGGCCGTCTTCCGTGCGGGAGAGTCGCCCGGCGATCGCCGGGTCGAGGACGTGGTCGCTCATCGGACCGTGATCCCCTCGGCCGCCATCGCCTTCTTGACGTCCCCGACGGTCATGTCCCCGAAGTGGAACACGCTGGCCGCGAGCACCGCATCGGCGCCCGCGTGGACGGCGGGCGCGAAGTGCTCCACCGCCCCGGCCCCGCCCGAGGCGATGACGGGGATGCTGACCGCCTCGCGGACCGCGCGCAGCATCGCCAGATCGAAGCCCGCCTTGGTGCCGTCCGCGTCCATCGAGTTGAGCAGGATCTCGCCCACTCCGAGCTCCTGGCCACGCTTCGCCCACTCGACCGCGTCGATGCCGGTCCCCCGGCGCCCGCCGTGGGTGGTGACCTCCCAACCGGACGGGGTGGGCTGCTCACCCTCCGGCACGGTGCGTGCGTCGACCGACAGGACGATGCACTGCGAGCCGAAGCGGCGGCTGAGCTCACCGAGCAGCTCGGGGCGGGCGATGGCGGCGGTGTTGACGCTGACCTTGTCGGCGCCGGCGCGCAGCAGCTGGTTCACGTCGTCCCCGGTCCGGACGCCGCCCCCGACGGTGAGCGGGATGAAGATCTGCTCGGCGGTCCGCCTGACCACGTCGATCATGGTGCCGCGCCCGGACGACGACGCGGTCACGTCGAGAAACGTCAGCTCGTCGGCTCCCTGCTCGCCGTAGGCGGCCGCCAACTCGACCGGGTCGCCGGCGTCTCGCAGGTCCAGGAAGTTGACCCCCTTGACCACACGGCCCGCGTCGACGTCCAGACAGGGGATCACTCGGGTTGCAAGAGTCATGATCGGTTCACCGTCCTCCCTCGAGCCACGGACGAGGGCTCTCGGGTTCCGGGGCCGCCCGTCGACGACCCGCTTCGAAGAAATTGCCCGGCTCGCCGAGCTGCGTGACTGTATCCAGGACCTCGGCATGGGCCCGCGGGGACGCCGCCAGGATCGACTGCGACCGGGTGGACCACTGCTCGCCCGCCAGGTCCGTGACCACACCCCCGGCGGCCCGGATATGCGACGCGCCCGCCGCGTTGTCCCAGGCGTAGTTCCCGAAGCTCACCGCGGCCGACAGCCTGCCCGAGCCCACGAACGCGAGGTCCACCCCGGTGGAACCGAACTTCCGTGTCCGGGCGGCGGCCAGTGTAAGCTGCTCGAAGACCTCGCGGCGGTAGGCCGGAGGGTAGGTGGCCCGGGCCCCGGTGTTGAGGGAGCCCAGACCGAGCGCGACGTCGCGGATCGACACGTCGGGCAGGGCGGGCACGATCTCGTCGTTCTCCCGGAGCGGGCCGCCGGCCACGGACGTGAAACGCAACCCCAGCAGTGGCAGCCACGTCAGGCCCAGAACCGGCTGGCTCTCGTGGACCAGCGAGACCAGGATTCCCGTCGTGGGGATGCCGAGTGAATAGTTGGCGGTGCCGTCGATCGGGTCGACGACCCACAGCGTGCCCGTGTTGATGGGAGGGCCGCCGTACTCCTCCCCGTGGACCTCGAGCCCGGTGCCTTCACGCAGTTCATCGGAGATGCGGCGCTCGAGCTCCAGATCGAACTCGGTGGCGAAGTCGGTGCGACTGCTCTTGGTCTGGACCCCCGGCGCTCCGAGGCCCTCGATGAACCGGGGCGTGGCCTCGTCGAGGACCCGGGTGGCGAGCGCGAGCGCCTCGACCGGGTCGACGGCGAGATCCGTCGGCAGGGTGTTTCCGGGCTGATCTTCCATCTCGGGCCTCCTGCTCGAGGTCATGCTGCGGGTGCCTACCAGGTGGTCGGGGCGCTCAGCGGGTGCTCACCGCGGCGAGTGCCTCAGGCAGCGTGAAGCGGCCGGCGTACAACGCCTTCCCGACGATCGCCCCTTCGACGCCCTGCGGGACGAGCGAGGCGATCGCCTCGAGGTCCGCGACCGAGGACACGCCACCGGAGGCGACGACCGGCGCGTCGGTGGCGGCGCACACCTGCGAGAGCATCTCGAGGTTGGGGCCGCCCAGCATGCCGTCCTTGGAGACGTCCGTCACGACGTAGCGTGCGCACCCGTCACGGTCCAGGCGCTCGAGCACCTCCCAGAGGTTGCCGCCGTCGGAGACCCACCCGCGGCCACGCAGCCGGGGGTCCCCGTCCACGACTCGGACATCCAGCCCCACGGCGATCCGGTCACCGTGGCGGGCGATCGCCGAACGGCACCAGTCGGGGTTCTCCAGGGCGGCCGTGCCCAGGTTCACGCGCGCGCAGCCGGTCGCCAGAGCGGCCTCCAACGACTCGTCGTCGCGGATACCGCCGGACATCTCGACCTTGACGTCGAGCGTGCCCACCACCTCGGCGAGGATTTCCCGGTTACTCCCGCGGCCGAACGCCGCATCGAGGTCGACGAGGTGCACCCACTCGGCTCCATCGCGCTGCCACTGCATCGCGGCATCCAGCGGCGATCCGTAGGAGGTCTCTGTCCCCGCCTCGCCCTGGACGAGGCGGACGGCCTGCCCGTCAGCGACATCGACAGCGGGCAGGAGTTCGAGGTAAGAAGCGTTGCTCACGGGGGTCAGCCTAGTCCGTGCGGGCCGGGGTCACCGTCATCGGCCACCTCGCCCGTGGAGACGTCCCCGTACTCCGCGCGGATCGCGCGGTCGGTGACTCTGCTCGACGCCACACCCATCGCCACGATGGTCAGGACGATCCCGGCGAGCGCCGCCACCGCACGGCCGACCGGGCCTACCGGGAGCACCGCCACCACGACCGCGGTGAGTGCGAGCCCGAGCACGCCCGCGCCCGCCACCCACAGCGCGAGCGCGGCGAAAGACACCGGCGCCGGGGACCTTCCTCCCCTAGCCAATGGCGCGGATCCAGTTCTCGAGAAGCTGCAGTCCGGCATCCCCGGATTTCTCCGGGTGGAACTGGGTGGCGGTCAGTGGTCCGTTCTCCACCGCGGCCACGAACCGGGTCCCGTGCGCCGCCCAGGTGACGTCGGGCGCGCGGAGGTGATCGGACGGCTCCATCACCCAGTCCCTGACCCCGTAGGAGTGGACGAAATAGAAGCGCTCGTCGGCAGGCATGCCGGCGAACAGGACGGAGTGCTCCGCCGCCTCGACCGTGTTCCAGCCCATGTGCGGCAGGACGGGCGCCTCGAGCCTCTCGACGACCCCCGGCCATTCCCCGCAGCCCGCGGCCCCGGCGGACTCCGCGTGCTCACCGTCGGCGAACTCCAGCCCGCGGTCGAACATCACCTGCATACCCACACAGATCCCCAGGACCGGGCGGGAGCCGGCGAGACGCTCGCCGATGATCCGAGGGCCTCTGACGGCCTCCAGACCCTGCATGCACGCGGCGAACGCACCGACACCCGGGACAACCAGCGCCTCTGCCTCGGTGGCCACACGCGGATCGGAGGTGACGTCGACGGTCGCTCCGACACGCTCGAGGGCGCGCCGGGCCGACAGCAGGTTGCCGGATCCGTAGTCCAGAATCGCCACCCGCGTGGCCGTTGAGCTCATCCGTTCACCTTATCGCCGGAATCGGG
The DNA here is from genome assembly GCF_053615975.1 of Dietzia sp. NPDC055877. Classification (NCBI taxonomy): domain Bacteria; kingdom Bacillati; phylum Actinomycetota; class Actinomycetes; order Mycobacteriales; family Dietziaceae; genus Dietzia; species Dietzia sp. NPDC055877. The sequence continues at coordinate 67,072 of NZ_JBSHCV010000011.1, forward strand.
CAGGGGCAGTTCGCGAGGGGGTCTGGTGCGCCTGGCGTTCACGGCGGCGGGGCCGCCCACGACCAGGACGATCCCGGCGGCCACGGTGAACAGGACCACGTAGCCGAAGCCCGCGAGCCCGCCCATGACGATCGAACCGAGACCGGTCCCCGTGTCGAACGAGATGTTCCACGAGGCCGACGCCGTCCCCAGCCGGGACCGCGGCATCCGTTCGAACGAGCCGACCAGGGCGTCGTTCTGTACCGCGCCGAACCCGAGTCCGAAGACCACGGTGGGCACGAGGAACCACCACGGATTCACCCCGATCGACAGCAGCACGGCGATGCCGGCCATGCCGAGAGCCGCGAAGCCCAGCCCCGGCCAGACCAGGGCGCCCGGGCCCTGCCGGTCCGAGATCAGCCCCGCGAAGGTGCGACCGATGATCACACCGACCCCGAGGAGACCGAGTCCCACACCGGCGACGACCGCCCCGCTGCCATGGACGATCTCGTCGAGCGCGGGAGACAGGAACGAGGCCGCGGCCCCGTAGGGAAGAGAGACCGCGAGCATCACCAGGAACGGCCCGGCCAGAAGCACGAGGACCTGTCTCGAACTCATGGCGGCGAGGTCCGACGGCTCCGGTGGGGTCGGGTAGACCCGCGGCAGGCGGGCCGCGGCAACCAGCCCGACGACCCCGAACGCCGTCGCGCTCCAGGCGACCGCAGGGAGACCGAACCCATCGAGAAGCCACAGTCCCGCCGGGAGGAACAGCGCCTCGGAGATCCCGATCGCCAGGCCGATCAGCGAGGTGGCTCGGCCGAGCATGCCCGGCGGTGCGAGTTCGGCCACCAGGGCCGAGCCGGCGACGGTCATCATGCCGAAACCGGCCCCGCGGACCCCGCTGATCGCGAGAACCGCGAACGGACCGTCGAACACCGCCAACAGCCCGGAGGGCAGACCGAGGAGCGAACTACCGATCGCGAGAACCCAGCGATAGCCGATCGCCGCGGTGATCCTCGGGGTGATCAGCTGGAACAGGACGGTGACCGTCATGAACACGCCGGTCGTCGCGCCGGCGACGACCTCACTGCCGCCACCGCGGACCACCGCGAGCGGCACGACGGGCAGCAGCAGCGAGAACCCACCGAAGGCCAGCAGGACCAGGGCGAAGGCCGCGAGGACCCCGGGGGTCCGGGTCAGTTGCGACAACGCACCCGGTTTGGCGGCACGCGGGGTCACGCCGGCATCACAGTGCACCCTTGGTGGACGGGATGCCGGTGATGCGCGGATCGGGCTCGACGGCCGCGCGCAGCGCGCGGGCCACCGCCTTGTACTCGGCCTCGGTGATGTGGTGCGGATCGCGGCCGTAGTGGACGCGGACGTGCAGTGCGATCCGGGCGTTGTAGGCCAGTGTCTCGAAGACGTGCTTGTTGAGCACGGTGCCGTACGGCGCGCTGTCGTGGCCGATCACGACGTAGCCGATCATCATGTCGGGCTCGCCGGTGTGGACGCAGTAGGGACGCCCCGAGACGTCGACGACGGCCTCGGCGAGCGTCTCGTCCATCGGCAGGGAGCACTGTCCGAACCGACGGATCCCGCGCTTGTCGCCCAGCGCCCGGCCGAGGGCCTGGCCCAGCACGATGGCGGTGTCCTCCACGGTGTGGTGGGCCTCGATGTCGACGTCACCGGTCGCCCGGACGGTCAGATCGAACGCGCCGTGCTGGCCGAAGGCGGTGAGCATGTGGTCGAAGAACGGGACCCCCGTGGAGATGTCCGTCTGTCCGGTCCCGTCGAGGTCGATATCCACGACGATCGACGACTCCCTGGTCGTCCTCTCGACCCGGCCCCGCCGCGTGGTCTGCTCACTCATCGCTTCTCCTCTGTCAGTGGCCCGAGTTCCTCGGCCGCCAGGTTGGCGCTCACCTGCAGCAGCCGGTCGTTCTCTTTCTCGAGCCCGATGGTCGCACGAAGTCGTCCGGGGATGCCCACGTCGCGGATGAGCACGCCGGCGTCGAGATACCGCTGCCACGCGCGCGCGGCGTCGGTGAAGGGGCCGTAGAGCACGAAGTTGGCCTCGCTCGGCAGCACCTCGTACCCCTGTTCCTCGAGGCCTGCGGTCACCCGCTTGCGTTCGTCGGCCAGCAGCGCGACGGAGGCGAGCGTCTCCTCCGCGTGACGTAGCGCGGCACGTGCGGCCGCCTGCGTGACCATCGACAGGTGGTACGGCAGCCGCACCAACAGCACGGCCTCCACGAAGGAGGGGTCCGCGGCGAAGTAGCCGAGCCGCCCGCCGGCGAACGCGAACGCCTTGCTCATCGTCCGCGAGACCACCAGCTTGGCCGGGTATTCGGCCAGCAGAGTGCACGCGCTCGGCGACGGCGAGAACTCGGCGTACGCCTCGTCCACCACCACGATCCCCGGCGCCGCGTCGAGCAGGCGCCGCAGGTCGTCGAGGTCCACGACGTGCCCGGTCGGATTGTTGGGGGTCGTCACGAACAGCACGTCGGGGCGGCACTCCACGAGGGCGGCCTCCGCGGCGTCGATGTCGATCGACAGATCCGCGGCGCGCTCGACCGGGATCCACCGGGTGTTGGTGCCGGCCGCCAGGATCGGGTGCATCGAGTAACTGGGGACGAATCCCATGGCGCTGCGGCCCGGCCCGCCGAACGCCTGGAGCAACTGCTGCAGGATCTCGTTGGAGCCGTTGGCCGCCCACACCATGTCCGCATCAAGCGGCACCCCGGTCTGGCGGGCAAGGTACCCGGCCAGATCGGTGCGCAGCCCCACCGCGTCCCGGTCCGGGTAGCGGTTGAGATCGGCGGCCGCCTCGGAGACGGCGGCGGCGATGTCCGCGACCAGCTCCGCACTCGGCGGGTGCGGGTTCTCGTTGGTGTTGAGCTGTACCGGGACCTCGAGCTGCGGGGCGCCGTAGGCACTGCCACCCCGGAGGTTGTCCCGCAGCGGGAGGGCGTCCAACCCGACGCCCGGGCGGGGCGCGGCGGTCACTGCTCCTCCCCTGCGGTGAGGTCCTCGAACCGCGCGCGGACGGCTTCGCCGTGCGCGGGCAATCGCTCGGCGTCGGCGAGCGCGATCACGGTGGGCGCGATCTCCTTGAGCGCCGCCTGGTCGTAGTCCACGACGTGGATCCCTCGGAGGAAGGTCTGCACGCTCAGTCCCGAAGAGTGACGGGCGGTGCCGGAGGTGGGCAGGACGTGGTTCGAGCCGGCGGCGTAGTCCCCGAGCGGCACCGGCGAGTAGGCGCCGACGAAGATCGCGCCGGCGTTGCGCACCCGGGCGGCGTCGGCCGCGGAGTTGCGCGTCTGGACCTCGAGGTGCTCGGCGGCGTACGCGTCGACCACCTTCACTCCGCTATCGATGCCGTCGACCAGCACGATGGCCGACTGGGGCCCCTCGAGGGCCTCGCGGACGCGGTCGGCGTTGAGGGTGACCTCGTAGCGGGCCTCGATCTCACGGTCGACCGCGTCGGCGAAGGCCTGGGAATCGGTCACCAGGACGCTGGCCGCGTTCGGGTCGTGCTCGGCCTGGCTGATGAGGTCGTACGCCACGTGCACCGGGTCCGCCGACTCGTCGGCGAGCACCGCGATCTCGGTCGGGCCCGCCTCGGAGTCGATCCCCACCACGCTGCGGCACAGCCGCTTGGCCGCGGTCACGTAGACGTTGCCGGGCCCGGTGACGATGTCGACCGGCTCCAACTGCGCCCCCTCGGGGTCCTGCCCGCCGTAGGCCATCAGCGCGACCGCCTGCGCACCGCCGACGGCCCACACCTCGTCGACCCCCAGCAGCGAGCACGCCGCGAGAATCGTGGGGTGCGGCCATCCGTCGAAGTCCGCCTGCGGCGGCGAGGACACGACGAGCGACCCGACGCCTGCGACCTGGGCGGGGACGACGTTCATGATGACGCTGGACGGGTAGACAGCCTTGCCGCCCGGCACGTAGAGCCCCACGCGCTCGACCGGCACCCAGCGCTCGGTCACGAAGCCACCGGGGGCGACCTCGGTGACGGTGTCGGTGCGCTTCTGGGCCGAGTGGACGATGCGCGCGCGACGGATGGCCTCGACGAGCGCGTCACGGATATCCCTGTCCAGTTCCCCGGCCGCGCGGGCGATGACGTCCGCGGGCACCCGCACCGACCGCGGGCGGACGCCGTCGAACTTCTCGCCGTAGTCGAGCGCGGCCGTGGGGCCGTGCTCCCTGACCGCCTCGACCACCGGGCGCACCGTGTCGATCACCGAGTCGACATCGGCGGCGCCGCGCGGGAGTGTGCGACGCAACTCGGCGGTGCCGAGCGTGCGACCGCGCAGGTCGATGCGGGAGAGCATGGGCATGGCCTTTCCTCGGGTTCACCAGGTCACGGGCGGCCCCGGGTCGGTCGAGATCCGGGAGGCCGGCGCGAAGCGCCCACGAGGCACGCGACCACCGCGAAACAGTCTAGTTGCGCTGTCGGCCATCGCGATCCGGCACACCTGAGAGGGTGCCCGGGGACGGTGGTCCCGTCAGACCACGGCTCCGTCGACGAGCCCCACCTGCGCATCGCACCGTGCGGCGTTGCGCGCGTCGTGGGTGACCAGCATCAGGGCCACGTCGAACTCGCGCGCGGTCCCCAGCAGGAGGTCCATGACCGCCTCACCGGATTCTGAATCCAGGGCGCTCGTCGGCTCGTCGGCCAGGAGCAGGGACGGCCGCCCCATCAGCGCGCGGGCGACCGCGACCCGCTGCCGCTGCCCGCCGGACAGCGCTCCGACGGATCGCCCGGCGGCGCCGCCGAGACCCACCACGTCGAGCAGCTCGTCGGCCCGACGCCGTGCGGCACGACGTGTCCGACCCGTCGGCCGGGCACCCAACCAGACCATGGCCTCGAGCTGTTCGCGCGCGGTGAGCGAGTCGATGAGGTTGGCCTGCTGGAACACGATCCCGATCTCGGTGCGTCGCAGCTCGGCGGCGCGGGCGCGGTCGACCATCGCCAGGTCGATGAGCGAGTCGGAGGTCCGGAGCCACACCTGTCCGGAGTCGGGGCGGGTCAGCGTGGCGGCCACCGCGAGCATGCTGGACTTGCCCGATCCCGAGGGGCCGGTCACCGCCAGGCTGCGGCCGCGATCGATCTCCAGGCTCACGTGGTCGACGGCGGTGACGCGTCCCTGTCCGTCCGGGTAGGTCAGGACGACGTCCTCCATCCGGAGGGTGGGGCCGGTGTCACCGGCCCGGTCTGTGGGGGCGGCGGTCGCGGCGTAGGCGGTGGTCATGGCGGTTCTCCTGATGGTGTCGATGGACGAGGAGTGGGTCGGGGAAGGTGAGGTGGGGCGCGACGGGGTGGCATGCGACGACGACAACGACGACGTCTGCAGCCGGCCTGCAGGGACCGGACTCATCGCGCGGCGCCCAGGGCGGAGTTGGGGTCGGCGGTCACGACGGGCCGCAGCGACACGGCGGCTCCGGCCAGGCCGAGGGCCACGAGGATCGCGGCCGGGAGCAGGGTCGTTCGGGCGGACACCACGAACGGCACGGCTCCGCCCACCGCGAGTCCGAAGAGCGCGGCGATCGCGACCCCGCCGCCCACTCCCACGACCAGCACGATCGCGGCCTGTCCGACCGAGTCCCTGACCACCGCGACGGTGGACGCGCCGAGGGCCTTGAGCACGGCCACGTCCCGGCGCCGCTGCATCCCCCACACGGCGAAGAACGCACCGACGACCAGTGCGGTCACGGCCAGCAGCATGTAGGTCATCGTGGTGAGCGAGGTGTTCTCGGCCCGGTGCGAGGGCAGTGCGCCTACGAGCCCGTCGCCGTCGACGAGCGCCAGCCCCGAACTATCGACCACCAGGTCCGGGTCGACCGCGTCCGCGTTCACCGCCACCGCCGTGGCGGGCCCGCCCCTGGGGGCCAGGCCGCGCCAGGTCTCGAGATCGGTCACCACGACCGGGGTGTGTGAATGCCAGAGGTCACCGGCCTGACCGGCCACTGCGAGGTCCGTTCCGTCGGCTCCGATCGAGCGGACGTCCGCGCCCAGCTCGTCGTCGATCCCGTCGGAGACCAGGGCCTGGCCACCTGCGGGCGGAGACACCGATCCCACCGGTGCGGACAGACCCACGGCGACGGCCGAGACGCCCGTCTCCGTCCCGTCGTCCAGGTTGATCCGCGCGATCCCCACGGGCACCGCGGTGGGGTCCGACGCGGTGACGGCGTCGATCTGCTCGTCGGTGAGGGCGGCGCGGTCGAGATCGACGGGCCCGGACTCGTCGGCCGGGAGCACGAACGACGCGCCGCCCGATCCGAGAGACCGGAGCGCGGACACGCTCTGGTTGGCCAGGCCGGCGGTGAGGCCGAGAAGGCCGGCGACGAGGACGGACAGCAGCAGGACGACGCCCGTGATGAGGGCGAAGCGCCACCGGGCAGTTCGCAGGTCACGCAGTGCGAAGAACATCGGGTTTCCTCTCGTGAAGGTCTGTCTCCACCCTCGTCGCGTCCGCGCGGATCCGAATCGGCCGTGGGGTTGGTTCCGCGGGCACGAACGGAGGACGCCCCGCTCCACCTTTCGATGGATGCGCGGGCCTCGCCGAAGCGACTAGCGTCGTCGGCGTGACCTCTGTGCCCGCGCCCGACATGGAGCTCCCGCCCGAATCCGCGGGGGTGCGCGCGGTGTTGGCGCAGCTGCAGGTGGCGTTGCACACGTTGGTGGCCGCGTTGCTGGTCCTCACGCTGGTCAGCGCGCATCGTGACGCAGCCGGCGAGCCCAATCTCCCGGCCGTGGCCGCGGCGATCGGGTTTGCGGCCGCGTACGTGGCCGGGACGGTGTGGGAGCGGCGGCGGCACACCGGCCGTGCCGCCCGGCTCGGATGGTTGGCCGCCGTCCTCGCCTTGTGGGCGGCATTGGTGGTGCAGGTCCCGGAGGCCGCCTACCTGGTTTTCCCGCTGTTCTTCCTCGCGCTGTTCCTGCTCGGTTCCTGGGCCGGGGCGGCGGCGGTCGCGGGCCTGGCCGCGGTCGCGGTGGTCGCACTGGGCGTGCATAACGGCTTCACACCCGCCGGCGTGGTGGGGCCCGTCGTCGGCGCACTCGTCGCCCTGGGGCTGGCCGCCGGGGTCCGGGCGCTGTACCGCGAGTCCCAGGCACGTCGCGAGGTGATCGCCGAACTGGTGGCCGCCCGATCCGAGCTCGCCTCGAGGGAGCGGGAGGTGGGCCGTGAGACCGAGCGGGCCCGTCTGGCGGGCGAGATCCATGACACCGTGGCGCAGGGCCTGGCCAGCATCGGGATGCTGCTGCACGCCGCCGAGCGCGCCGACCCGGGGCATCCCGCGATCGAGCAGATCCGCCTGGCCCGCGAGGTGGCCGGTGAGAACCTCACCGAGACCCGGCGGCTGATCGAGGCACTGCGACCGGCACCGCTGGAGGGGGTCTCGCTCGACGGCGCGCTGCACCGGGTGGCCGGGCGGGTCCGTGCGGAACACCCGCGGGTGGAGGTGTCGGTGACGGGCGAACTGCCCGCGGAGCCGCCGGCCGAACTCGCTGCGGTGTCAGTGCGTGTGGCGCAGGAGGCCCTGACCAATGCGGTCAAGCACGGTACGCCTTCGCGGATCGGGATGACGATCGCCGAATCCGCCGACCACATCGCGCTGACGGTCACGGACGACGGCCGCGGATTCGACCCGGAGGCCCCGCGGGCGGCCGCCTCCTTCGGCCTCGACGGTATGGCGCGTCGCGTGGCCGACCTGGGCGGGACGCTCACCGTCGACTCCGAGGTGGGCCGGGGCACGACGGTGCGAGCGGTGTTGCCGTTGCCGGTGGAGAGGACGAGATGACGACGACGATCCGGATTCTGATCGCCGACGATCACGCGGTGGTACGCACCGGCCTGCGGGCGCTGCTGGCGTCCGACCCGGCGATCGAGGTGCTGGCCGACGTCTCCGAGGCTTCAGCCGCGGTGGAACGTTCGCGGGTCGGGGACGTGGACGTGGTCCTCATGGATCTGCGATTCGCCGGCGATGCCACCGCCGGCGTCCGCGCCACGGCCAGTCTCCGCGAACTGCCCGACCCGCCGCAGGTATTGGTGTTGACCAGCCACGACACCGATGCAGACATCGTGGGCGCGATCGAGGCAGGGGCGTGCGGATACCTGCTCAAGGACGCCGGGCCCGACGAGCTCCTCGGCGCGGTCCACGCCGCGGCGGCCGGGGAGAGTGCGCTCTCCCCCACCGTCGCGGCGACTCTCATGGGCCGGTTACGCAACCCCCGGCCGGCCCTGACCGAGCGCGAGGCGGAGGTCCTGCACGCGGTGGCCGAGGGGTCGACCAACCGGCAGGTGGCGGCCTCTCTACATGTGTCGGAGGCGACCGTGAAGACCCATCTGGTGCATGTTTTCGACAAGCTCGGGGTGACGTCTCGGACGGCCGCGGTGGCCCGGGCCCGCGAACTCGGCCTGCTGTAGGCGGCTCCTAGGCGATCGTAAGCGACAATGCCGACCCCGATCGTCAGCATGCCCCGCCCGTCAGGCCGGGCATCATCGGTGCGAGCCTGTCGGCCATCGTGGTCAGCGCCGCGGCCCCGGCCTCGAATGTGGGGGCCTCGACGGCCATTGCCACCGCCAGATCGCCGCCTGCACCGGGCACCACGCCGAACTGCCGGACGAGATACCCGCCATCGTCGCCCGGCCCCCATCCACCCTTGAAACGGGCCCCTGGGATCCCGCCAAGCCCCCAGCGCTGATCAGATGAGATCTGCGCCATCAGATCCACGACGCGGGCGGAGCCCTCGAGGCATGGCAGTCCCGCCGCGAATCGGGCCTGGTCGACCAGCGACCACCGGGTCTGACCGAAAATCGAGTAGCCGGCGCGGATAGGGACCGACGGCACCTGTGAGACCGTGTCCCCACCTTCTGCCAGAACGGCCATGAGGGTCGAGGCCGCAGATTGCCCCCCGCCGAGAGCGGACCACAGCGATTCAGCGGCCTGGTTGTCCGACGTCGTGATCGTCGACGCCGACCATTCCAACAACTGTGGGTCGGAGCGAGCGACCGCGACGGCGAGCGGCACCTTGATGGTCGACCAGGCGACCCCTGTCTGCCATGTCCCCGCAGCAGTGACCCCTCCGTGGTCGCCAACCGGAGCAACAGCCACTCCGGCCGGGAGAGAGATCGGAGCCACCACCGTCGCGAGCTCGGCATCGACCACATCGGCCGACGGAGCGGGTGTGGGCCCGCCGGTCGCAGAGGGCACCACCGGCGGGGTCTCCGCGAATTCCGCCGGAGCGCCCACTCCACCCTGGACCGGGGCTCCCGTCACGGTGGCCACGGTCTCGGTGACCACCACGGGCTCCCCCGAGCCGCCGGGGCCGGCACAGCCCGCGGAAGCGAGAACTGCGGCCAGGGCGAGCGCCACTGCGCGATTATGGGGCATCAGTAGATGTAGACGACCGCGTTGTTCCCGCCGGTGCACGTGACGACGGCACCGCCGGAGCAGGACATCGTGTATCCGGATCCGGTCACCGGACTGTATGCCCGAACGGTCATGGACCCGCCGTTGCCGCCAGACCCGATGTACTCTCCCCAGACCGATTCGGCGAACTCGCACGAGGTCACTGACGAGCCCACGGCCACGGAGTTATATCCGGCCGACCCGCTGGTCCAGCACTCGTATGCACCCGCCGGCCGACCCGCCGGCGCCGGCCGGGCGGGCTGGACGGGCTGTGCGGGCTGGACGGTCGGTGCCGATTCCCCGCCGGGCTCACCCGCCGACTCAGCGGGCGCGGTCGCCGTCACGGAAACCGTCGAGGTGGCCGCCCCCTCCGAGCTGCCCATGAGACGTGAGGTGACGAAGAACGCCGCGGCGACCAGCAGACCGACCAACAGCGCGACGAGCAGAGTGATCACCACGACCACCGGGGTCGACATCCCCGGCCTGGGCGGCAGTGGCCCGTACCCCTGCGGATTCTGCTGCACGGGACCGAACTCGGACGTGGGCGGGTTGTTGTTCGGCCCACCGGACTGGCCGTTCCACCCCTCCGACGAGTATTGGTTCATGTCGTTGCTCCCTGTCTACGGTCGTGCACCGACCCGGGGACCGGGAGCAGCGCCGTCGATGACCGACCTCTTACGAAAAATGAGCTTATGTCAGCAGGGTATATAGGACATTGCAACTGCCATTTCGGCGGCGGAACTGCGGTCTATCCAGCCGGGCGTCGCGGCCCGGACCAGGACCGATTGTTAGGCTCGGTGCACGCGTTTCCGTTCTGACCAGTCATCCCGGGAGCCATCTGATGCCGATGTTGACGACCCCGTCTCGTGTCGCAGCATGGCGCATCACCGCGTTCGCCATCGCGGTGACGGCCGCCGCGGGGGTGGGACGGGTGGGCTTCTATCAGGAATCCGGTCTCGCGCTCTACTGGCCCGCCGCGGGAGTGATCGTCCTCTGGGCTCTCACCATCAGGTCCAGGATCGAATACGTCGCCTTCGTGGCTCTCACGATGGTGATCCTGTCGATACTCAATCTCCGGACCGGGTTCGAGCTCTCGGAGGCGCTGCTGCTGTCGCTGTCGAACGTGGCGCTGGGCCTGATCACCCGATGGACCTCGCTGGCATTAGTTCCGCTCGGTCGACGTTTCGGGCTGCGGGCCGCGGTGCCCAGCTCGGATCGCTCGCACACGATCATCGCCCGGATGGCGGTCACCTACGACGTGTTCCGACTCTTCGGCGCCGCCTTCGTGGGGGCGTCGCTCGCCTGGGGCGTCACAGCGCTCGGCCTCATCGCCGACGGCAGAAGCCCGACGTTCGTCGACGGCGCGGTCTGGGTGGTCCGGAGCCTGGCCTCCGTCATGCTCATCACCAGTACCGGGCTCGCCCTGATGCATCGTCCCGGATACCGGCGCGAAACCAAGGCCGTCGATACGATTTTCGCGTTCGCCCTCACGATCGTGTTCGCCGCCATCGCACAGGTGATGAGCCCGTATCTCCCGTTGGCGATGATGATCCTGATCCCCCTCTTCTGGAGTGGGGTCCGCTCCACCACGTCGGTGGCCGCGCTGCACGCCGTTTTCACCACGGTGACCCTCCTCGCGATGGTCGCAGGCACCCGTGGCGCCGTGTTCGGACTCGAGTACAGCACGCTGGCGTTGTCGGCCCGCCTGCATCTGATGGTGATCCTGACATTCCTCATCTCCCTGGTGGTGGCCACGGCGGTCAACGAGTTCGTCCGGCTCAACGCCGATCTGACCGCTCTCGCGGACACGGCCGGTCGCCGCGAGACCGCACTGCGGACCGTCACCGAGACGATCCCGGACGCACTGCTGACGGTTGACCAGCACGGCAGGGCCACCCCGCTCAACACGAGCGGCACGACGTTCGTCCGCGCTGACGGTGAAGGGCACCTGCAGCTCGTATCCTGGCCAGGGCACCGTCCCGCAGAACAGCCGGACCTCACTCCCTCAGCGCGCGCGCTCCGCGGTGAGACCGTGGTAGCCGAACCGTTCATCTTCACCGACAGGTCCGGGACACAGCGGACCTTCGAGCTGACCGCCGCGCCGCTGTTGCCGGAGGAGAGTGAAGATTCCGAGCGGGCGCTGCTCCTCATCCGGGACGTCTCGGAGAACCATCGGTTCCTGAGCGAGCTCGAACGACTTGCCAACAGTGACCCGTTGACGGGGCTGCCCAACCGCCGACGCTTCGACAAGGCCCTCGCGGAGCACATCGCCGACCGGGGCCCCACCGGCGGAGTGCTCGTCTTCGACCTGGACGGCTTCAAGAACATCAATGACACCTTCGGTCACGCCTTCGGCGACGGAGTGTTGATCGATATCGCCGGAATCCTCACAGACACGACCGACGACGCCGACGTCCTCACCCGTCTCGGAGGCGATGAGTTCGCCATCCTGGTCCCCGACGGCGACAGAGAACGCCTCGAGTCGCTCGCCACCGCGCTGGTCGACCGGACCCGGGAGTACTCGCGCACCCTGGACGGGGCGGGCCGGGAACTGTCCGTCTCCGTGGGCGGGGTGACGATCGCCTCCGCCATGGCGAGAGGGGTCGCGCCGTTGGTGGCGGCCGACCGGCTCATGTACGACGTCAAATACTCGGGTCGAGACAACATCGTGATCCTCGGCGACCACGATGCGCCGGAGGACCGGATAACCTCGCCGTACGAGTGGAAGGTGCGGCTGGAGAAGGCACTACTCGGCGACGATCTGCAGCTGCACCTCCAGCCGATACTCGACGTCGAATCGGGCCGGATCGTGGGTGCGGAAGCCCTCGTCCGCCTGCTCGACGACGGCCGGGTGGTCCCACCGTCCCAGTTCGTTCCGATCGCGGAACGATCCGGAATCATCACGCAGATGGACATCTGGGTGGTCAGAGAGGCCATCCGCATGATCGCGCGGCTCCGGGAGCTCGACGAGGACCTGTCCATCTGGATCAACTTCTCTGCCCACTCGATCGGCAGCACCGACCTCGAGCGGGTGTTGTTCGAGGAGTCCGACGCGCGCGGTGTTCCGCCGTCCGCGGTGGTGCTCGAGCTCACGGAGACGGCGAAGCTCGACGAAGTAGCGGCAGCTCGGACCTATGCGAAACGCGTGCGCGACCGCGGGTTCCGGCTCGCGATCGATGACTTCGGTACCGGCTTCGGCTCGCTGCTCTACATGAAGATCATGCTCTTCGACTACGTGAAGATCGACGGAGAGTTCATCGCCAACCTTGATTCGTCCGCGACGGACAGGGCGATCGTGCGTTCACTTGTCGATCTGGCCGGCAAGCTCGGCATGGACGTGGTGGCCGAGCACGTGGGCTCGGACGCCGTCCTCGACGTGGTCCGAGACGAGGGGATCCACCTCGCCCAGGGCTTCGGGATCGGCCACCCCTACCCCGAAGCCGAATTCGTGCGCAGATTCCTACAGGGCCGCTGATACCCACACCTCATTCATGTCCCGGGCAGTCCGATACCGCCGGTGGACACCACGACGAGAACGTCCGTCGCCCGGGACAGCCCGACGTAGACGCGCTCGCGCAGGCTGTCCATGCCCGCGTGGTGGTTGCACACCAGGACCACGGCGGGGCGCTCGAGACCCTTGAAGCCCAGGACGTGACCGTAGAAGATGTCCTCGCCGTCCCAGAAGGTCTCCCAGTAGGCGTCGTTTCCCTCCTGCTGGAGTTCCACCTGCATCGGGTGGCGGGATCCGGTGGTCAGCAATGCCACATCACGTGGCTGCCAGCCCCCGTCGAGCAGTCGTATCGCCTCGTCATCCGCCGCGGCGATGAGGTCCCGGCCCTCGGGCACGTCGACGTGCCTCACCGCCGGCCCCGTTCCTCCGCGTAGCTCCATCCGCTGTCCGACAAGCGGCAGGAATTCCGAGGCGATCTGGCGGGTGTTCCGCAGGTTGTGGTCGAGCACCAACGGCACCAGGTCGACGGGCGGGCGACCGGGGCGCTCGAACACGCTCTGACCGGCGTCACCGACGATCATCAGCCGACCGTTCTCCCGGTCCCGGAGTGCGCCGATGACGGGCCGCCACCACTCATCGGCGAAGTCCTGGGCCTCGTCGACGATCACCGCGTCGAACTTCTTGCCCTCGGGCAGCCGGTCGGCGAGCTCCGCCATCAGTCGCGGAAGTTCCACCTCCCACCAGTGCACGGTCTCCTCCGAGCGGACGCGCTCGTCGGGACCGGCGGGCGCGCCCCACTCCACGCCGAGCGCATGGAATTCGCCCACGTAGGCGGGCTGCTCACGCCGACGCCACCCGGCGGTGACGCGCTTGAGGTAACCGGCCAGGCCGTGCGAGTAGCAGATCAGGGCGACCCGCTGCCCCGACCGCGACAGCCGTCGAGCCTGTTCCAGCGCGAGAAAGGTCTTGCCGCTCCCGGCCCCGCCGCGTATCTCCACGCGCGGCAACGCATCGACGGCCCGGAGCAGCACCGACTGTTCGCGGGTGAGGGCATCCGCGATGTCGGCGTTCTCCGAAGCCCTGGCCACCACGTCACGCTGCGGCAGCCCTCGTCCGCCGAGCACCTCCGCGAGACGGTCGACCGTGGCCGGCTCCAGGAACGGTCTGTCCTGGGGACCCGAGTCCCGGGCGAGGCGGTAGGCGATGGTCGCGACGTGATCCAGCTGGCCGCGGTCGGCGATCCGGTTGCGTTGGATCTCGGGAAGAGCGAAATCGTCGGGGATCGAGGCGTTGGGGAACACGAGCATGTGGGTCCAACGCTGATACTGATCCGGCCACCGGGGGTCGGCGCTGACGAAGCCCCGGAGCGCATACAGCGCGTCCCTGCACTGCGTGACCGGATCGATCAGGTACTGCTTGGTGCCGCTCCCCTGCACCCACCGTCCGTCCTCCACCGTGATCTGGCCGGCCTTGACCTCCATCGCGACGATCCCCGCGCCGGGCATCGCGACAAGGATGTCGACTTCGTGTTCCTTCTCGTCCGTGGAGATGCGCTGGCCCACGATGACGAGACTGTCCTCGGACAACTGATTTCTCAGGAGCTCGACGACCGTCTCCTCGGACGGATGACCGTAGACGGGATGAGCGGGAAGGACTCGAGCCATACAACAGGGATACCCCAGCCCTGCCCGGTGGCGCCGTGGCGCCGTGAACTCCTCAGCTACGTCGGGTGGCCCTGACGACGACGTCGTGCACCGTCACCGCACGCCCTCCGGGACCTCGCATCTCGCGCGGCCCCTCCTCCGCGGTGGCGATCACCCAGCGGTCGGCTGTCAGCCGCTCGGCGATCGCGGCCCCGGACGCCGAGGCCTCGGCGGGCGGGGTCGACTCGCCTTCGTGGCCATGCCCGCCGCTTCGGCTGTGGTTGTGGCCGTCGCCATGGCCGTGCCCGTGCCCGTGCCCATGGCCGTGGCCGTGGCCGTGATCTTCCCGGTGCAGATGCCCCACGATGAACAGTGTCCCGCCGGGCTTGACCCAGTCCGCGATCCGCTCGTAGAAGTCGAGCTGCGGCATCGCCGGATGCGCATAGTGGGTGGTGACCAGATCGAAACGAGTCCCAGGCTCCCACGTCGACAGGTCCGCCCGCACCCAGGAGATGCGGTCCCCGGCATCGGTGCCCGCGGCGCGAACGGCTGCCCGCTCGAGCGCTTCGGCGGCGATGTCGGCCGCAGTGACCTGCCATCCCTGCGAAGCCAGCCAGATGGCTTCCGCGCCGGCCCCGCATCCGGCTTCGAGCGCCGACCCCGGGCGCAGCCCCGAGACCTCGCGGATCAGATGCGGATTGGGCGCGCTGCCGGTCATCACCGACGCTCGACCATCATCCTCGCCGCCCGACCAGACGTCGTCCCAGTACTGACGATCGAAGTCGTGTGTCATCGGTGTGCCCCACTTCCCCGTGCCTCGACGGCGCGCTCGAGATCAGCCATGATCAGCATGGCGTTGATGTGCTGCGCCGCCCGGGTGCCCTGCGCGGCCGACAGTCCGACCTGCGCCATGACGTCCGCACAGTTTCCGGCGGCCCAGACTCCGGGTACCGAGGTGGCGCCGAAGTCGTCGACCTTGATGAACGAACCCACCGGGTGATCGTCCACCTCCAGCCCCAGAGCGCCGAAGGAATCGGTCCGGACGTCCAGCCGGGTGCTGACCACCACCGCGTCGAGGTCTGTCACCCCGCCCTCGGCGGTGTCGTCGTCGACCCTGACGCCGACCACGCGCCCACCGTCGGACTCCACCCGCGAGATCTCCCCCTCGACGATCGGGATCCCCAGCGCCTCCATGTTGCGGCGGTCCCCGTCGTCGACCGGTCGGCCGCCGGCGAAGTAGGTGACGCGGGGACTCCACTGGTGGAACATCACGGCCTGGTGACCGGACATCGGGCCGGTCGCCAGGACACCGATCCGCCGGTCGCGGACCTCCCAGCCGTGGCAGTAGGGGCAGTGCAGGACCCCGTTGCCCCACTGCTCGCGCAACCCCGGGATCGCGGGCAGCTCGTCCGCGACGCCGGTCGCGATGAGCAGGGTCCGGGCCGGCAGGACGGTGCCGTCACGCAGGGACACCTCGAAACCGTCACCGACGGCGCGGGCGTCGACAACCTCACCGGCGCGGATCTCGCCGCCGTACCCCTCGACCTCCTCACGGCCGCGCGCGACGAACTCGGACGGGTTCATCCCCTCCCGCGCGAGCAGCCCGTGCACGCCTTCGGCCGGAGCGTTGCGCGGCTCGCCCGCGTCCACCACCGTCACACTGCGGCGAGCGCGCGCCAGTGTGACCGCTCCGCTCAACCCCGCAGCGCCTCCGCCGATCACCACCACATCCCTGGTTTCGTCTCCCCTGCCAGACATAGACACTCCCGTCACCCTGGGCCGCCTGATGCGCGCCGCTCCACTGACAATGGCCCGCGTAGCCAGAATGTGCAAGATCCCTTGCCGGAGTGGCAAACTGTCAGCATG
This sequence comes from Dietzia sp. NPDC055877, assembly GCF_053615975.1. Lineage (NCBI taxonomy): Bacteria > Bacillati > Actinomycetota > Actinomycetes > Mycobacteriales > Dietziaceae > Dietzia > Dietzia sp. NPDC055877. The sequence continues at coordinate 83,434 of NZ_JBSHCV010000011.1, forward strand.
AGCGCCATTGACGACAGGTCAGGCCCCGCCACGGGCGACCCGGACATCCGGACCCTCGACGCGGTGGGACCGCGCCTCAAGCAGTTGAGACAGCGCCGGAACCTCACCCTCTCCGACCTCACCGAACGGACCGGAATCTCCAGCAGCACGCTGTCCCGGCTCGAATCCGGCGGACGCAGGCCCACCCTCGAACTCCTCCTCCCGCTGGCCCGCGCGCACGGCGTCACCCTGGACGAGCTCGTCGACGCCCCGCCCACCGGCGACCCACGCGTGAACATGCGCCCCATCGCGACCGACTACGGCGCGACCGTGATCCCCCTTAGCCGGCGGCCCGGCGGGATCCAGGCCTACAAGTTCGTACTACCGCGGGGAAGGGACGACGACGAGCCGCATATGCATGTGCATGACGGATACGACTGGGTGTTCGTCCTCGACGGGCGCCTCCGGCTGGTCCTGGGTGAGCACGATCTGATCCTCAAGCCCGGCGAAGCCGCCGAGTTCGACACCCGCACCCCGCACTGGTTCGGCGCCACCAGCGCGGGCCCCGTGGAGTTTCTCAGCCTCATCGGCAAGCAGGGCGAACGGGCCCACGTGCGCGCTTCCCCGGCACACTGATCGCGGCCGGGGCGCGGCGATGCGTCAGCCCGACGGATCCACCCCGGATGTGCGCTGCACCACTGCATCCTGACACAATGAACACTGTTCAGGTCGCGCCGCGGCCGCCACGCGTCCAAGGAGTGTCATGAGCATGTCGATCGACAGGGCTCCCGCCCGCAGCGCCACCCGCGATCTCGCGCAGATCGCGGTGTTCGCCGCCCTCATCGTCGTCCTCGGCCTCCCCGGCCAGATCAGCATCGGCTCGGCAGGCGTCCCCATCACCCTCCAGACGCTCGGCGTGATGCTGGCCGGCTCATTGCTCGGCTGGCGGAAGGGAGTGCTCTCGGTTCTCGCCGTGATGGTGATCGGCCTGGCACTGCCCGTGCTCGCCGGCGGCCGCACGACGCTGACGTCCCTTGCCAGCCCGACCGCTGGCTTCCTCATCGGCTGGATCCCCGCGGTCATCGTGATCGGTCTGCTGACCGCCTGGCTCATGCCGCGCTACCGCCTCATCCCGGGCCTGCTCATCAACATCCTCGGCGGCATCGTCGTGATCTACGCCTTCGGTGTGGCCGGCATGCTGCTGCGCACCGACCTCACGATGGGCGCCGCCATCGCCGCGAACGGCGTGTTCCTGCCCGGCGACCTGGCCAAGGCGATCGTCACCGCGGTGGTGGCCCAGCAGGTCCACAAGGCGCGCCCGGGTCTCATCGCGCCGCTGCGGCGACGCCGCCCGGCGGCGGCGTAACGTACCCGGCGTGACCGATCCCAGCTCGCCGCGGCCCGCGTCGTCGAATCAGGCGGAACCGACGGACACCGGGGTCGAGATCCGGTTCAGCGACGTCGGCCACGACTACGGCGACCGCACGGTCCTGTCCGGCGTCGACCTGAGCCTGGCCGAGCGCCGAATCGGGATCGTCGGCGTCAACGGCGGCGGCAAGTCCACCCTGGCGCGGATGATCAACGGACTCGTCGTCCCCACCTCCGGCACCGTCACCGTCGATGGACTCGACACCCGCCGCAAAGGCGCGAAGGTCCGTCGCAAGGTGGGCTTCTGCTTCACGGATCCGGACACCCAGATCGTCATGCCCACGGTGGCGGAGGACGTGGATTTCTCCCTCCGCCGTTCGGGATTGTCGAAGGAGGAGCGACGACGACGCGTCGACCGGGTACTCGACACCTACGGCCTGGCCGGGCACGCCGACCATCCCTGCCATCTGCTCTCCGGCGGCCAGAAACAGCTGCTCGCCCTGGCCGCGGTCCTGGTCATGGAGCCCGCGCTGGTCGTTGCGGACGAGCCCACCACGCTGCTCGACCTACGCAACCGGGCGCTGGTCGCGGAAACGTTCGCCGCCCTGCCCCAGCAGCTGGTCGTGGTCACGCACGACCTGGACCTGGTCGCCGACTTCGACCGCGTTCTTGTGGTCGACGGCGGGCGCGTGGTGATCGACGATTTCCCCGGCCCGGCGCTGGCCGGGTATCGCCGCATCGCGCTGGAGCGCTAGATGTTCGCCACCTACCAGCCGGGGAACTCGCTTCTGCACCGGCTTCCGGCGGGATGGAAGATCCTGCTGGTGTGCCTCCTGATCGTGGCGGTCTCGGTCATGGTCCGCGAGCCCTGGCATGTCCTCCCCGCCCTGGCCATGACGGTGGCGTTGTACGCGATCGGTCGGATCCCGCCGCGCGCCGCATGGGACCAGGTTCGCCCCGTGCTGCCGATGCTCATCGCGATCCTCGCTCTGCAGTGGATCGTCGCCGATCTCGATACCGCCCTTCGCGTGACCGGGGCACTGCTGGTCGCGGTCGCGGTTGCGGGGCTCGTGGCGCTGACGACCCGCGTCTCGGACATGCTCGATGCCGTCACCCGCGCAGCCGGGCCGCTTCGCCACGTCGGCGCCTCCCCGGACCGGGTCGCCCTCGTACTCGTCCTGACGATCCGCGCGATCCCGCTACTGGCTCGGCAGCTACGCCAGGTCACCGAGGCCCGGAAGGCCCGCGGCCTGGGGATGTCGATCCGTGCGCTCGTCGTTCCCACCGTTCTCGGCGCGCTCACCACCGCGGATCAGCTGGGCGATGCGCTGGCCGCGCGCGGCGTCGACGACTGAACCTCCTCGGCCGCCGAGCCTGACCGGTGTCCTTTCACACGAGGCAGGCCTACCGTGGGATGTGACTGAACTCACTGGAAAGGCGACCGGCGGCTCGGAGACCCCGGCCGCCCCGGCTGTCGCCGGACGCATGGAAGGTGGACGTGCGATGTCACTGAACAAGGCGGAAGCAGGGCCCGACAGCTTCGGGGCCCGAGGCGAACTCTCGGTCGGTGGGACCTCCTACGAGATCCACCGGCTCGACCGGATCGAGGGTTCCGGGCGACTCCCGTATTCACTGAAGGTCATGCTCGAGAACCTCGTGCGCAACGAAGACGGACGCCTGGTGACCGCCGCGCAGATCGAGGCGCTCCGCGACTGGCAGCCGGAATCCGAGCGCAATCCCGAGGTCCAGTTCACACCGGCACGTGTGCTCATGCAGGACTTCACCGGCGTGCCCTGCGTGGTCGACCTGGTCGCCATGCGCGACGCGATGACCGAACTCGGCGGGGAGCCGTCCACGATCAATCCGCAGATCCCGGCCGAGCTGGTCATCGACCACTCCGTGATCGCCGATTCGTTCGCCAGGCCCGACTCTTTCGGCATCAACGCCCAACTCGAATTCGAGCGCAACCAGGAGCGGTACCAGCTACTGCGCTGGGGGCAGCAGTCCTTCGACGACTTCCTCGTGGTTCCGCCCGACACCGGCATCTGTCACCAGGTCAACCTCGAGTACCTGTCCCGCGTCGTCTTCACCCGAGAGGGAGCCGGGAAGCGGCAGGCGTATCCGGACACCCTCGTGGGCACCGACTCACACACCCCGATGGTCAACGGTCTGGGAGTGCTGGGCTGGGGTGTCGGCGGCATCGAGGCCGAGGCGGCCATGCTCGGACAGCCCATGAGCATGCTGATCCCCCAGGTCGTCGGTATCCGGCTCAGCGGCGAGCTGCAGGAGGGCACCACCGCGACCGATCTCGTACTCACGGTCGCCGAGCTTCTGCGCGGTCTCGGTGTGGTCGGCAAGTTCGTCGAGTTCTTCGGGCCCGGTGTCGCCAATGTCCCGCTCGCCACGCGAGCCACCATCGGCAACATGAGTCCGGAGTACGGCTCCACGGCCACGATGTTCCCCGTCGACGCCGAGACGCTCGACTACCTGCGCCTGACCGGCCGTGAGGACCACCAGATCGAGCTGGTCGAAGCCTACGCACGCGAGCAGGGCCTGTGGCACGACCCCGACCACGTACCCGATTTCACGCGCGTGGTGGACCTGGACCTGGCGACCGTCGAGCCGTCCATCTCCGGTCCTCGACGCCCCGAGGACCGCATCCCCCTCGGCGACGCCCCCCGGACTGTCCTCGGACTGCTCGCGGGCGAGTACGAGAAGTCCGACTACGACGAAGGCGGCGTCGACGACACGTCGGCCGACTCCTTCCCTGCCTCCGATCCGGTCTCCCCGGGCGCCAAGCCCGGAAGAGACGCGCCTCCCCGGCACCTGTCCGAGGAGCAGCTCACCGCGAACGAGAAGCTCGGTTGGCCGAGCGACCCGACCGAGGTGGTCATCGACGGCACCGAGGCGATCGTCGACCACGGAGACGTGGTGATCGCCGCAATCACCTCGTGCACGAACACGTCCAACCCGTCGGTCATGCTCGGTGCGGCCCTGCTGGCGAAGAAAGCCGTCGAGCGCGGACTGCGGACCCGGCCGTGGGTCAAGACCACCCTCGCGCCGGGCTCACGCGTCGTCACCGACTACTTCGAGCGCTCCGGGCTCACGCCGTATCTCGAGGAGCTCGGATTCCACCTGGTCGGCTACGGCTGCACCACGTGCATCGGAAACTCCGGACCGCTCATCCCCGAGGTCAGCGCCGCCGTCAACGACAAAGACCTCAACGTCTCGTCGGTACTGTCGGGAAACCGCAACTTCGAGGGTCGGATACACCCCGAGGTCAAGATGAACTTCCTCGCCTCCCCGCCGCTGGTGATCGCCTATGCACTCGCCGGCAGTCTGCACACCGACCTCCTCACCGAGCCGCTCGGCAGGAACAACGACGGCGAGGAGGTGTACCTCCGCGACATCTGGCCCAGCAGCGCGGAGATCAAGGAGGCTGTCGAGGCCAACGTCGAGGCGGCGATGTTCACCGAGGGCTACTCGGATGTCTACGCCGGTGACGACAACTGGCGCGGCATGCACATCCATGAGGGGGACGTCTACGACTGGGACGACACGTCCACCTATATCCAGCGGCCGCCGTACTTCGACGGGATGGAGGCCGAGCCGGCACCGATCCGCGACATCGCTGGCGCACGGGTGCTCGCCAAGCTGGGTGATTCGGTGACCACTGACCACATCTCCCCGGCCGGCGCGATCAAACGTGACAGCCCGGCCGGGAGGTATCTCATCGACCAGGGCGTCGACCCGAAGGACTTCAACTCCTACGGTTCGCGCCGCGGCAACCACCACGTGATGATCCGCGGCACGTTCGCGAACATCCGGCTCCGCAACGAGCTCGTCCCGGGTGTCGAGGGCGGCGTCACCAAGCACTGGACCAGCGGCGATCAGATGAGCATCTTCGACGCCGCAATGGCCTACCAGGACGAGGACGTCCCCCTGGTCATTATCGCGGGCGCCGACTACGGCTCCGGTTCCTCCCGTGACTGGGCCGCCAAGGGGACCACCCTGCTCGGCGTCAGAGCGGTACTCGCGGTCTCCTACGAGCGCATCCATCGTTCCAACCTCATCGGGATGGGAGTGCTGCCGCTGCAGTTCCCCGACGGGCAGGACGCGGAGTCGCTGGGACTCACCGGCGACGAGGTGTATTCCGTCACCGGACTGGAAGGTGCCGACGGCGTCCCGGACGAGGTCACGGTCACCGTCGAGAAGGACGGGCAGTCCCGCGAGTTCTCGGCCACCGTGCGGATCGATACCCCGGCCGAGGAGGCGTCCTACGTCAACGGCGGCATCCTGCCCTACGTGGTGCGTCAGCTGCTCCGCGCGTGACCTGAGCCGACCGGCTCCACCGCCGGCCGGCTCCACCGCGGCCCGCGCAGCTCGCTGTCGCGGTTACGTGCCACGTCGTCGTCCCGGGCTGTCGCTCACCCCGCCCGCGCCGCCGGCGCCACGAACTCGAGCGGCGCATCGTGGTGGTTGTGCTCGTACGGGGCGAGAGCCTCGTCAGCGCCGCGAGCCGCGAGCTGGTCCGCATACTGCTCGAGCGGCGTGCGCGGATCGCCGAACTTCTTGCGTGCCTCCGAAGGCGAATAGACGCTCGAGGACTCGGCCGGCAGCCCACGGATATGGCCCGTGAGCACCGGGCCCCCGCGCGGGGCGACCCGTTCGAGGAACCACATCTGTACCCGTGGACTGCGGGCGAGGGCGGCCATCCCGGGCCGGATCACAGCGGTCACGGCGGTGTCGGCGAGCCTCGACTGCCGCACGCCCATGAGCGGCCGCATCCACCGCGGGTACGTGGCGATCACGCCGGAGCGGATCACCGGTCCCAGCACCGCCCGCATCGGTGCCGGCAGCGCGGCGAAGATGGTCCGCATGCCATCGAGGATGAAGTCGATGTTGTGCACCGCGATCTCCGACGAGGCGAGCCGGTCGCGCCAGTCGTCGAAGTACTTCTGGACCTCGCCCCGGGACGTCGGGACGTCGTCGAGGCGGATGGGCTGCACGGCAGCGGCGATCGCGCACTCTCGCCAGTACTCGGTCTCCTCGGCGCGGGAGAGCCTGCCGGGGCCGTACTTCTCGTAGACGTAGAGGATCGAGTGCCAGGCCGTCATGTGGATCCACAGCTGGGAGTCCGGGTCGTTGGAGTCGAATGTCCCGCCGGTCACGGGGTTCGGGCCGTGGGCGCGGGCGTGGACCTTCATGAGGACGTCCGAGGACTTGATCACCGACGCGGCGTCCCCGAACAAGACCGTGGCGAAGTACTGCACGGTCCGGTCGTAGCGCAGTGCGGGCCGCTGGAGCACCTGGCCACTGGCGTCGACCGCCGCGGTGAGATCGGGATCGAGGTGCTCGATGGTGACCGCGCGGATGAAGCCGAGCAAAGCGGAGGTCGGGTACGCCCACACCCGGCGCGCCACCGAATCGGCGGGGAAGAGGCCTTCGTCCGGGCGAAGGTACTGACTCGTCATGGTTGACACCACCCTAGGTTTTGTCCAGACGGTCACGTGACCGTAGCACCGTGGAGTGGTCTACGCCACTACTCGCGCCACTACTCCCACCACTGGCCGGGCCCCCTAGGACTCGGCGGCACCGCGCCGCCAGTAGCCCATGAAAGCCACAGAGCCCTTTGCGATCCCGGCCGCGTCCACGGCGAGCCTGCGCATCGCCTTGACCAGCCCGGCCTCGCCGGCGAGGAACACATACGGGTCGCCCTCCGACACGGCCGTGGCCGGCTGCCACTCACGCTCGGAGGGCCGGTGACCACCCATCACGGTCTCGACGCACCCCGCGCTCAGATCGAGGACGCCCGCCAGGTGACGGAGCACTGCCTCACCGGGCTCACCCGACCGTGCCAGGACAGTGACGAACCCGGGCGCGCCGTCCGCCATCGCGACCACATCACCCTCGGTGGGCACCTCGATCACGATGCTCACCTGGCGCGCAGCCGAGGCGCCGGCATGCTCGGTCCCGGCCGGTCCTGCCGCGAGCTCGTCGGCGATCGCCAGCAATGCGGGCGCGGCGGTCTCGTCCCCCGCGCACACGATGCTTCCTGCCTGTCCGGGCGCCCAGGCGGCCCACGGCGCGTGCCCCCGCCCGGGGCCGGCGATCCGCAGCTCGTCCCCTACCGCGACGCCGCGTGCCCAGCCGGAGCCGGGCCCCTCGTCGTCACCGGGGTGGACAACCATATCGATGGTCAGGGCGGGCACCTGCTCGCCGTCGAGGTCCACCGTGTCGGCCCGCCGCACCGTGTACGTACGCATCCAGCCCCGCTCTGCCTCCGGCAGGGCGAGCCAGGCCCGGATGTCCTCCGGATTTGGAACGACCCCGGGCCCGCCCGGCGGCGGGATGAAGAGCTTGACGTACGCGTCGGCCACGGTTCCCGGGTCCACCACATCGGCGGACCACCTCAGCAGGTCGGGACCGGCCACGACGAGCCGGATGTACGACTGACCCATACGTCGCACGTCGATCACCCGGGTCTCCGAGCACACGATCGGCGCCTCTACAGCCATAGCGGTCATGCTGTCCCCTTCCGTCGGCTCCGTGGCAGCACCACGGGATGTCCCGTCACCGGGTCGGTGATGATGTCTGCGTCGAGGTCGAACACCCTGCGCAGGGTCTCGCGCGTGATCACCTCGTCGGGCGGCCCGGCGGCCACCACGCCGCCCTCGGCGACCGCCACGAGATGATCCGCGACGCGCGCGGCGAGACTGAGCTCGTGCAGGACGGCCACCACGGTTCGCCGTCCGGCACCGGGCTCGCGCGACCCGCCGGGCATCGGCAGATCGTGGACCAGGTCCAACACGTCGAGCTGGTGCGCGAGATCCAGGAACGAGCACGGCTCGTCCAGCAACAAGGTGGGCGTCGACTGGGCCAGCACGAGCGCCACCCAGACGCGCTGCCGCTGCCCGCCGGACAGCTCATCGACCCGGCGATGCGCCAGTCCGGCCGTGTCGGTCAGCGTCAGCGCTTCGGCGACGACCCCCTCGTCGTCGTCACCACCTCCCCACCACCGGCGGTGAGGATGCCGCCCCCGGGCGACCAACTCGGCGACCGTGAGCCCCTCCGGCACCAACGGCGACTGCGGCAGGAACGCCACCGACCGGGCATGCTCGCGCGCCTTGATCCTGGCCAGGTCCCGCCCGGCGACCTCGATCGTTCCCGACATCGGGTGCAGATGGCGGCCCAGCGCGCGCAGGATGGTGGACTTGCCGCAGCCGTTGGCGCCGATGAGGACGGTGGTCCGGCCTGCGGGGATATCGAGGTCGAGATCGCGGATCACCGGGTCTGCGCCGTATCCGAGCGTCAGACCCCGCATGCGGAAAGCGGGCTGTGCCTCCGGCCCGGCCGCGGATGCCGGACGAGAGGATGTCTCTGCGACGGGCGTGGACGTCGGCGCGCGGTCGGCGGTGTTCGCGGGAAGGGTCATCAGACCACCTTTCTCGAGCGCAGGAGGATCCACAGCATGGCGGGGGCGCCGAGTGCGCCGGTCACCACGCCGGTGGGCAGGTCGACGGTGCTCAACGCCTCGGAGGCCACGATGTCGGCTGCCACGACGATCACAGCGCCGACCAGCGCGGCGGTGAGCAGGCGGGGCCGTCCGCGGCCGAGCGCACCGGCGATGGGGGTGGACAGTAGTGCGACGAAGGCGAGCGGCCCCGCTACAGCTGTAGCGGCAGCGGCGAGCATCGTGCCCACCCCGAGGGCCGCGGCGCGGGTCGGCGCGGGGCGTGAGCCCAGGCCCACGGCGAGTTCGGGGCCCAACTCGGCGGGCCGGAGCGCCGAGTGCAGCCACACCCCCGCAGGGATGAGCAGGACCAACGTCGCGGCGAGCCAGGTGATCCGCTGGCCGGAGGCACCGGAGAGCGATCCGACCGTCCACACCGCGGCCTCCTGAGCGCCGCTGAGTGTCAGACGGGCGATGAGCTGGGTGACCACGGCGGTGCCGAGCGCGGCGACGGCCACGCCGCCCAGCAGGAACCGTTGGCCGACGATCCCGGTGTGCCTGCCGGCGGAGGCGGCCAGCACGATCGCCAGCGCCACGCCCGAGCCGACCAGCGCCGCGGGCACGATCGCGATCCCGCGTAGGCCCCACAGGGCCATGCCGGCGACCGCACCGGCCGAGGCCCCGTGCGCGATGCCGAGGATGTCCGGGCTGGCCAGGGGGTTGCCGAGCACGCGGCGGAACAGCGCTCCGGACGCGCCGAACGCGAACCCGGCGAGCGCTCCGAGAACAGCACGCGGAAGCTTGTCCTCCATGACGACGAATGTCGCGCCGGGGATCTGCGCCCCGCCGAGTATCGCCAGGAAGTCGGGGATGGTGACGGTGTAGCGGCCGAGCAGGATCCGCACCGCCATGACGGCGAGGAGTACCACGAGCAGACCGACGACGACACGGAACGCGTGACGCCGTCGGCGCGCGGAGAGCGCGCGGACGATCTGAGCCGTATCGGCGTGCGTCGTCGGCTTGTCGAGTACTGCGGTCACGAGGTGCTCACCCCCTGGCCGGCGCGAAGGAGGGCGATGAGGAACGGGACGCCGATCGCGACGGTCATCACGCCCACCGCGATCTCACCGGGCGGGGCGATGACCCGCCCGGCGGTGTCCGCGATGAGCAGGACGACGGGTCCGACGATCACCGACAGCCCCAGGACCACGCGGTTGCCGACACCCACCAGGCGACGGAGCAGGTGCGGGACGAGCAGTCCGAGGAACGCGATCGGGCCGGCGAGCGCGGTGGCGACCCCGGACAGGATCACCACCCCGGACAGCACGACCGCCCGGCCGGCGGCCGGGCCCACGCCGAGCCCGCGGGCGAGGTCGTCGCCGAGCGCGAGCGCGTCGAGAGTGGCGGCCCCGGCCAGGACCAACACCAGGCCGAGCAGGATGAACGGCAGGGCGGCCCCGATCTCCGGGATCCCGGAGCGGTCCACCGACCCGAGGCCCCAGAAGCGGAAGCGGTCGAGAACTGCGGGCAGGGCGATGACCAGTGACGAGGTCACGGCCGTGCAGCCGGCGGTCACCGCGGCCCCGGCCAGTACGAGACCTGTGCCCGAGTCCGCCCCGAGCCTTCCCGCGCCGGTCACCACCAGTCCGGCGGCGAGGGCGCCCGCAACGGCGAACAGGGAGACGGCCGACGGCGCTGCGGCGGGCGCGAGAGCGAGCCCCAGCACCACTCCGAGCGCGGCGCCGGCGGTGAGGCCGAGCAGCCCCGGGTCACCGAGTGGGTTCCGGGTGGCGCCCTGGAGGCCGGCCCCGGCTACCGCGAGCGCCGCTCCCACGAGGATGGCGGTGATCGTGCGCGGCACCCGTGCGGCCACCACGACCTCGTCCATCGAGGCGTTCGAACCGGGAGCCAGCGCCGCGGCCAGATCGCCGGAGAGCACCTGACCCGGCAGGGCGGTGAGGGCCGACCACACCACCACCGGGTCGACCGTGCGGGCACCGATGAACAGCGACCCCGCGATCGCAACGGCGAGCAACGCCACCGACACCACCGTGCCCACCACTGCCCGACTCGGGCCGTGGTGTGGCGGCCGCGCGGTCACCGGTGTGGTGACCGACGGCGTGGTGGGATCGTCGATGGTGGTCACGTGATCAGGACTGCTGTGCTGCGGTGATGATGTCGGGAACAACGTTGTCGAGCGCCCACGGCAGGCTCAGCGGGGATGCCGCGGAGATCGAGAGCACCTGCTGCTCGTCGGTCTGGAGGACCATCCGACCGGCCTCGACGGCGGGGATCCGGCCGAGCAGCGGGTCGGACTCGATCGCCTCACGCACCTGGGGCGAGGTCGCGTATGTCACGAGGATGTCCGACTCCAGCTCGTCAGCGCGCTCGGGCGACCAGGACACGGCGAACTCGTCGGGCGACCCGCTGGAGGCCTCGGAGACCACCGGGGACTGGACCATCCCCAGCTCGGTGAGGAATCGGGGGCGGTTGTCGACGTCGGTGAAGGCGTAGATCTTCTCAGCGGCCTCGGGGTCGACGGTTCCATACACGAAGGTCGTCCCCTGGATGTCCGGGTTATCCGTCGCGACCTGCTCGATCTGGGATTCGACATCGGTGATGAGCTCCTCGGCCGCCTCGGACCGCCCGAGGGCCTCACCGATGAGCCGGGTGGAGTCCTGCCACGCGGTGCCGAACGCCACATCGCCCTCGGGCATCGCGATTGTGGGGGCGATCTTGGAGAGCGTCTCGTACTCTTCGGCCGTCATACCGGAGTAGGCGCCCAGGATGAGGTCGGGCTGCAGTGCGGCGATCGCCTCGGTGTTGATGCCGTCGGTCTCGGAGTACAGCTCGGGCATCGTGCCGCCCATCTCCTCGAGCTTCGAGTCGAACCAGTCCGTCGAGCCGGCGGCGTTGGCCCCGAACGAGTTGCGGGGCATCCCGACCGGGACGACGCCCAGCGCGAGCGAGGTGTCGGCGTTGACCCACGAGACGGTGGCGACGCGGGTCGGCGCCTCCGGGATCTCGGTCTCGCCGTAGGCGTGGGTGACGGTCCGTGGGAAGCTCCCCTGGCGCTCGACATCTCCCGTCACCGCCTGGTCACCGCCACCGTCGACCGCACCGGTCGAGCAGCCAGCCACCAGCGCGATGAGGGCGACCATCACACCGAGAACGAGCAGGATGACCCGCCCGCCGGGGCGCGCGGCGCCGGATGGGGCGACGTCGAGCCGGGATCGTGCGGCGGGTGTGGTCATGGGTTCTCCGTCCCTGAGTGTCGCAGCCAGTCCGCTTAGGCTTGGCTAACCTTGGTGTGCGAAACAGTAGAGGCCAGACGGCGCCCGACGCAAGCGCCTTAATGCGCATTCCCACTTCACCTCCCCAATAATGTGATTCATCCCACCCCACCCTTGCTTAGGCAAGCCTAACCTCCCTACCGTTCGCCGGTATCCAAGTCCCCGAGTAGGTCGGAGAGCCTGTGAACGATCCATTGTTGAGCCGCCACAGCCGCGAGGAGCATGCCGCTGCCCTGGCCGCGGCAACCGCTGAAGTGGGTCGATATCTCGATGACCGGGCGACTCCCCGGTCCGCGGCGTCGCCGTCGCACCTGGCCGCACGCACCGCCGCCGTCGACCTCTCGGTACCGCTCGGCACTCTCGACAAGGCCTTCGAGGAGGTGCGCGAACTCTATCTCGACCACGCGGTGGGATATCACCATCCGCGCTACCTGGCCCACCTCAACTGCCCCATCACCATTCCGGCCATCGCCGCGGAGGCTCTCGCCACCTCGGTCAACACCGCGGTCGAGACTTGGGACCAGGGGACATCGGCCTGTCTCATCGAACAGAAGCTCATCGACTGGGTCGCCGACCTCATCGGATTCGAATCCCGGGAGGGGACGACCTCGCCGGACGGGGTGTTCACCACCGGCGGCACCGCCTCCAATCTGCAGGCGTTGTTCACCGCCCGCGAGAACCGGCTCGGACGCTCGGGCGACCGCTGCTCGAGGCTCGCCCACCTGCGCATCGTCACCGGCGAGCACGCCCACCTCAGCGTGGTCAAGGCCGCCCGACTACTCGGACTGGCACCCGACGCGGTGATCGCCCTGCCCGGCGACGGCGACCGCATGGATCCGGCGACCCTCGACCGCACTCTGGCCTCACTCGCCGACGCCGGTCACGAGGTCGCGGCCGTCGTGGCCCTGGCCGGCACCACCGACCACGGCGCGATCGATCCGCTCCGTGCGATCGGCGAGGTCTGCGACCGACACGACGTGTGGCTGCACGTGGACGCGGCCTACGGCGGCGGGCTACTCGTCTCCCCCGCACACCGTGCACTCCTGGACGGGATCGGCGCCGCCGACTCGGTGACGGTCGACTTCCACAAGACCTTCTTCCTCCCCGTCGCCGCCTCCGCTCTCCTCCTGCGCGACGGTGCCGGCTTCCGCCACTCCACCGTGAGCGCCGACTATCTCAACCCGGCTGACGGCGACCACCACGCCTCGGGCAGCGGAGATCTCGCCGCCGTCGACAAATCGCTGCAGACCACCCGCCGCTTCGATGCCCTCAAGCTCTGGATGACGCTGCGGGTACTGGGCGCCGACGGCATCGGACGCCTACTCGACGCATCGATCGATTCGGCCCGCAGAATCGCGCGGATCATCGAGGAGGATCCCGAGCTGGAACTGGTGCGCCGGCCGGACCTGTCGACCGTGCTGTTCCGGCCGTGCCCGCGACCCGACGGCCCCCTCGACTCCCTGGTCCGCCCGGTGCGCGACATCCTCTTCGCCGAGGGTCACTCGCTCGTCGCGGCGACGGTGGTCGACGGCCGCCCCTGCCTCAAGCTCACCGTGCTGGACCCGAATCTGACCGACGTCGATGTCGAGATCGTCCTCGCCGATGTCCGCGCCGCCGCCCGCCGCATCGCCGACGGACTGCGCCCGGCCCCGGCCGCGGAGGTGCTCACGTGAGCGAGAAGATCCACGACCTTTTGGGAATCGGCGTCGGCCCGTTCAACCTCGGCCTGGCCTGCCTCGCGGAACCACTGGGCCTGGACGCCGTATTCCTCGACGCCCGCGACGGTTTCGCCTGGCACCACGGGCTCATGTTCGACGACGCGACCATCCAGGTGCCGTTTCTCGCCGACCTGGTCACCCTGGCCGACCCGACATCGCCGTACTCGTTCCTGGCCTACCTCAAGCAGGCCGGCCGACTGTACCCCTTCTACATCCGTGAAGACTTCCAGCCGCTGCGCGCCGAGTACGACGCCTACTGCCGCTGGGCCGCCGAGCGTGTGGGTGGCCTGCGCTGGGGGCGGGAGGTGGTCGACGTCCGCCGCGAGGATGAGCCCACTGCACCGGGCGAGAACAATGATGACGACGGTTATGACGACGACAACCGCGTCGACCCGGCGCCCGTCTACCGGGTCACGGCCATCACCTCCGAGGGCACCGAGGTCTATCGGACCCGGCATCTGGTGCTGGGAATCGGCACCACCCCGTGGACCCCGATCGACCCGACCCCGCTGGACACCGGTGGGGCGGTGGCACTGCACGCCTCCGACTACCTCCACCGGCGCGATGAACTGCTGGCGCTGGAGTCGGTGACCGTGGTGGGCAGCGGCCAGTCCGCAGCGGAGGTCTACCACGATCTGTTGTCCGCGTCCGGCGGTGGTCCGCACTCCGACGCAGGAGGTCCACGCGTGGACTGGGTGACCCGCTCCCCGAGGTTCTTCCCGATGGAGTACACCAAGCTCACCCTCGAGATGACCTCTCCGGAGTACATCGACCACTTCCACGCCCTGCCCGTCGACCGGCGGGACCGCATGCTGCGCGAGCAGCGCTCGCTCTACAAGGGCATCGACTCCGATCTGATCAATCGAATCCACGACCTGCTCTACCAGCGGTCCGTCCACGGACTGGAGCCCGGCCTCCTGGCGGCCGCCACCACGCTCGACGGAGCCGGGGTGGACCGATCGATCCGGCTCGACCTGCACTGCAACGACACAGGTCGACAGTGGTCACACCACACCGCCGGGCTCGTGCTGGCCACGGGTTACTCCCCCACGCCGCCGCGATTTCTCGAAGGTATCGCCTCCGACATCGACCGCGAGCCCTCAGCAGACGCCGGCCCCGGCCGCTACCGCGTGGCCCGGGATCACACCATCGACCGCGCGCACTCCTTTATCCACGTCCAGAACGCGGAGGAGCACACCCACGGGCTGACAGCACCGGATCTGGGCATGGGCGCCATGCGCAACAGCATCATCCTGCGCACCATCTGCGGCCACGAGGTGTACCCGATCGAAACCAGCATCGCGTTCCAGCAGTTCGGCGCACCCGCTGCGGAACCCGGCCGGCAGCGCGCCCCGTCCTTCGTTCCGGCGACCCGACCCCAGGAGGTCCGATGAGCATCACCGACCAGACCGACGCCGCCCCGCTTCGCGCCACGCACCGCCCCGCGGGCGGCAACCCGGTCAGCGCGCACCGCACGCCGGCGGGCATCGTCACACTCGAACCCCTGGACCTCACCCGCCCCGACGGCACGGTACGCACCCTGCACGCCTGGCTGAACCACCCCGAGTCCGAGTACTGGGGGATGCGCGGTACGACGCCCGAGCAGGTCGAGGAGTTCTTCGCGGACTGGACCGCCTCGCCCCACCGTCGGGTACACGTGGTCCGGATCGACGGCCTGCGTGTGGGCCTGGCCGTCTTCTACGACCCGGCGATCCTCGAGCTCGCGGGCCACTATCCGCACCAGCCGGGCGACCTCGGGATGCACCTGCTGGTCGCGCCTACCCGCACCCCGGTGCCCGGCACCACGGCCGCCGTCATGGGGGCGATCTGCGGCACCGCGTTCGCGGAGGCCCCCGCTTCCGAGCATGCCGGTGCGCCGGATCATGCCGCCGCGCCCGATCCCGCGATCCCGGTCGGGCCGCCTGTCCGCCGGCTGGTGGTCGAGCCAGACCTCCGGAACACCGCAGTGCACCGGCTCAACGCCCGGGCCGGCTTCCGGGAGGAAGGACCGGTGGCCCTGCCCGACAAGACCGCCCTACTCTCCGTTTGTAGAGACGACGATTTCGCGCGGTCCGAGATCGGGCGCGGGACGTGGCCGTTGGTGCCGGGGGCGACGTTGTCGTCGTCGTACTCACACGCGCCGTCACACACCCACCTGACGGGCCACGCGATGCGGCGCGCCCACCGCCACCTGTGCGCGAAGATCCTCGCCGAGTTCTCCCACGAACGGCTCCTCTCGCCCACGCCCATCGCCGAGGCTGCCGCCGGAACCTGCCGGTACGAGGTCCGCGCCGGTGACGAGCGCTGGACCTTTCTCGCCCGGCTGTTGCCGCTGGAACACTGGGTGATCGACGCCGGATCACTGCGCCGCGAAGTCGACGGTGGCGGCGCTGCAGATCTGGGACCCGGAGCTGATTCCGGGATCGGAGACGGCGCCGTTGCCGAACCGGATGCGCAGGCGCTGGTGATCGCGCTCGCGCCGTCGCTGGGGATCCCCGCCGATCTGATGGGCACCTACCTCGAGGAGATCGCTGCCACCCTCGGCTCGGCCGCGTTCTGCCTGCACCACCGCGACCGGCCCGCCCAGGAGCTCGCCGAGGCCGGGCTTCAGGAGGTCGAGGCGGCGATGACCGAGGGACACCCGGGGTTCGTGGCCAACAACGCGCGGATCGGGCTCGGGCTCGGCGACCGGCACCGCCTGACCCCGGAGTCCCCCGCCCCGACGCGCCTGGTGTGGCTGGCCGCGCGCCGCGACCTGAGCCACCTGGCGACCGTCGACGGCCTCGACGAGGACACCCACTACCGGCGCGAGTTCGGCGACGACACCCTGGATCGCTGCCACGGACACCTCCGGGCGCTGGGCCTGGACCCCGGCCACTACCGGCTCCTGCCGGTCCACCCGTGGCAGTGGGAGCACAAGATCGCCGTGGCGTTCGCGCCGGAACTGGCCCGGCGTGACCTCGTCCACCTGGGCGAGTCCAAACACGAGTATCGGCCCCAGCAGTCCGTGCGCACATTCTTCGACGTCACCGACCCGCGGCGCGGCTACGTCAAGACCGCGCTGGCGGTGCAGAACATGGGCTTCACGCGCGGGCTGTCGCCGAAGTACATGCGCGACACCCCGGCGGTCAACGACTGGGTGGCCGACATCGTCGACTCCGACCCCGTGCTGCGACGGCTCGGACTCGGGCTCCTGCGCGAGGTCGCGGCCGTCGGCTACACCGGCGACGCCTACCACCGGGCCGCCGCGGCCGGCGTCTCCGACGAGGGGCCCCACACCAAGATGATCGCCGCCCTCTGGCGTGAGAGTCCGATCCCTCGGCTGGCCCGGGGCGAGCGTGCGTTCACACTGGCCTCGCTCCTGCACGTGGACCTCCATGGGCGGCCGCTCGTCGTCGAACACATCGAGCGTTCCAACCTGCCCGCGCGCACGTGGGTGCGGGCGCTGCTCGACGCCTACCTCGCCCCGGTCGCCCGCTGCCTGCTCGCGCACGGGCTCGTGTTCATGCCGCACGGCGAGAACGTGATCCTGGTGATCGACTCCGCGCATCGGCCGAGGCGCGCGCTGTTCAAGGACATCGGCGAGGAGGTGGCCGTGGTGCGCGAGCGGGACCTGCCCGAGCGGATCGGCCGGATCAAGCACGTGCTGGACGCCGAGACCGCCGCGCTCTCGGTCCACACCGACGTGATGGACGGGGTACTGCGCCACCTGGCGGGAATCCTGGACGGCGCCGGTGTGCTCGCCGCCGACGCCTTCTGGGACGAGGCACGGCGGTGCCTGGAGGATCTCGACGACGACGACGGACGCGTGCATGAACCCACACGCGACGCGCTCTTCTCGCCACGGTTCGAGCACTCGTGCCTCAACCGGCTGCAGCTGCGCAACACCCGACAGATGGTCGACCTCACCGACCAGGCGGGCTCACTCCAGTTCGCGGGGCATCTCGACAACCCGTTGGCCCGGTTGGGTGCCGTAACCTCCTAGGCCATGAACGGACAGGAACTCCAGCGTCGGGCGGCGGAGCGGGCACGCGAGCTACCCGCCTCCACGTTGGAGTTCCCGTTCGGGTCCGAATACGAGGTGTACAAGGTCGCCGGGAAGATCTTCCTGTTCCTGGTTGACCACCGCGGTGAACCGATCGTCACCCTCAAGGCGCTACCGTCGGACAGCATGGCGCTGCGCGAGGCCCACGCCGACATCACGCCCGGTTATCACATGAACAAGCGGCATTGGATCTCGCTGCGTCCGGGCGGGTCCCTGACAGCCGACGAGGTGTCCGAACTCGTGACCGAGTCCTACCGACTGGTCGTGGCGGCTCTACCCCGGGCGAAGCAGCCGGTTGAGCCGCACGCCTTCGGCCGGGGCCAGCGCTAGACGCGACTCGGGAACACCCGATCGCGTCACGTTTTCTGACCGAGCCCGCCCCGCGGCGCCCCTAGCTACCGGGCAGCTGGGAGGAGATCGAGTCGAACGAGAGCTGCCCCGTCGTGCCGCCGGACCCCTGGTTCGCCGCGGTCCCCACGGCGTCGACCGCCGAATCGGTGGGCACCACCTCCGCCAGGAGGCTGCCGACGTACGGCACTCCGCTGATCATGGTCTCCACGGACCCCTGGTGGTCACCGTTCATGAAGTGGTCGATCGACTCGCCGATCGCCGGCCCGACCATACAGACGGGCTGGACGCTTCCCGGCACGCCGACTCCCGCGAGGCCGGCGACGCTACCGGCGTTGCAGACCGCGGTGGCGACGGAGCCGACCGGCCCGGTGGCGTAGCCCGGCAGCGATCCGGTCACCGATCCCGGGAGAACCTCACCCATCGAGCCCAGGTAGTCGTCTGGGACATCCGAAGAGAGCTGGGCGTGTGCTGGCGCGCTGGACAGCGCGAGTAGGCCCGCTGCTATGGCTCCTACAACCGCGGTGGATCTGAACATGGTCGACCTCCAGGTGGAACATTCTGTGTGCGACCCCAGGTGTGGACCGCACCTGACCTGGACCAACCCTAATCAGACCCCGCCACAATGAACAGTGTTTTACTGTTTTGAGGTAGCCGGACGGCCGCCGGGCCAAACGGGCCCGGCGGTTGCCGATACGACTTTCGTTGAGTCAGTTCTGCGGTGACAGCGAGGTCTCCGCGAGGGACCCGAGACGGTCACCCACGATCTCCTCGACCTGCTCGGTCACCGAGGAGGTGTCCACGTGCTTCGTGACCGAGGTGCCGACGACCGGGACGCCCCCGATCACCGCGTCGACCGATCCCTGGGTGTCGCCACCCATGAGGGCATCTCCCGACTTCGCCAACGGGTTGACGACCGAGCAGATACCACTGATCGGGATCGGCAGCGGCACGCCGGCCAGCCCGGCGGCAGCGGTCGCGGCGGATCCGACGTTGCACGTGAGAGTGGCCGTGGAACCGAGGACGCCGGTCGCGTAGCCGGGAAGCGAGCCGGTCACCGACGCCGGAGCCATCTCACCGACCGAGCCCAGGTAGTCACCGTCCATGTTGGACGAGCCCATCAGTGATCCCAGCGACCCCGATTCCAACCCGGAATCGGACCCGGACACCGATCCGGTCGCCGACCCGATCAACTCGGAGCTCTGTGCGCCCGCGGTTCCCGCCGAGGCGACGAGCAGCGCGGCGGCGAGTGCGCCGACATAAGCGGTGGTCTTGGACATGGACTGGGACATGGACTGCCTCCGTTGTGGGAATTCGGGACGTCCGCCCCGGCTCGCAAAATATTAGGCCCACCACATATACCTCAGCACAAGCTGACCGTTACCCATACAGCCGAACTCAGCCCCCACACGGACTCCAAATAACCATTGCACAGCACGAGCGAGGGGCGTAGACTAGAACACACATTCGATATAGGTGCGAAGCGGGACGGAGGTGGGGGCTGATGGAGAGGGATGACGACGACAAG
>NZ_JBSHCV010000012.1:0-96144 GCF_053615975.1 Dietzia sp. NPDC055877
TCATCAGTGTTGCGCGTCCCTTCAGAACGGCTTACACAGACAATCAAACACGCCCCCACTGACCCCACAGGTTGATCAGCACCACCTCGCCAGGAAAGTCTGCGACCGCCACAGTGGCCTCCGGATCTACTACTTCCGGGCCAGACATCGGCGCGATCTTCTGGCGGTCCGCCGGCGGATCATAGAAGATCTCAATCTGGCCGCCCGGGCTGACAAAATCGAACGTCTCACCTGAAGCGACGGCATCAGTGCCGCTAGCGCAGCCAGTAAGTACAAGCGAACTCACCACCACTGCGGCCAGTTGGCATCTTGCCCGTCTGCCCCAGCTACCGGGCTGCGCACCCTTGCCGAACACATCCGTCGTCATCACAGCATCAGCACCACTCTTGCCTGCACAGTCACACCGGACGATTGTGCCGCCCCTACCCCATTGGTTCGGTCGGGGTTCGATGAAGGTCTGATCAAGATTCCCAAGAGAAGCTGTGGGCACCGCGAGACCGATGCACAGTGTGCAGCTGACACGAGAACCGGATTCCGAGTGCAAAAAAGGAGACCCCCATGGCGCATGGGCATGGTGGACACGGGCAGGTGCAGGCTCGTGGGTGGGGCATGGCTATCTCGGCTTGGCTGACGGGAATCTACTTCGTCATCGAGTTGGCGATCGGGCTGTGGACCGGCTCGGTTGCGGTGATCTCGGACGCTTTTCACACCTTCTCGGCGGTCGGTGGTGTCCTAGTCGCCATCTTCGCTGCTCGACTCGCCCGCCGCCCCGCAGACGAAAATCGCAGCTTTGGCTGGTACCGCGCCGAGATCGTAGGCGCGCTGGTCAATGGCGGTTTCCTGCTAATCATGGCGATGGTGGTGATCGTGATGGCTGCCATGCGCATGAATGCTCCGGTTGACCTGCCCACGACGCCCATGCTGTGGGCAGCCGCGGGAGGCTTGCTTACCGAAATCGTTGCCCTGAGCCTGATCTGGAAACAAAGCCGCAGCGACATGAACGTTCGTGGCGCGTTGTGGCACATCATCCAGACCTTCGTCGGCAGCCTGCTCATCATCGTCACCGCACTAGTGATCAAGTTCACCGGGTTCTTGCTGATCGATCCGCTGCTCGGTTTGGCGTTCGGCTTCGTGCTTGTATGGGCAAGCTGGAGCATCCTGCGCGACGCCACCCATCTGCTCATGGAGGGCACACCCGACGAGGTCTACCTGTCTGACGTGACTGAAGACCTGGCAGCGATAGATGGGGTGGAAGACGTCCATCATGCCCATGCTTGGGCACTAACCAGTGGACGTTTCGTGTTCTCCGGCCACCTGCGCACCTCCGCAAGCGCCGATCCGCAGATCGTTCTCCAATCCGCCTCCAACTTGCTTCAGGATCGGTACGGCTTCTTCTTTTCTACTGTGCAGGTGGAGACCGACTGTCCCGATGAGTCTGCGGCAGCAGCGATCGACATCACACGTGCGGCGGGTACGAGGAGGGGGCAGGAGTAAGGACCTTGATCCTGCTTGCGTTGATCGCGGTTTAGTCACCCGGGACGATTGCGGGGTGGCTCCGGCCGGCCCGCGTTCGAACCAAAAATCACGTCGGGGTAACGGTCGGGCGATGCCGTAGATGAATAACAAATGGCGTATGAACTGCTGATTTCTGGGTTCTCAGGAAACTCTCCGTGACAGGACGATATGTAACTGTTACCTTTTCGGGAGTCTCCAGTGGTCGTCGGTATGAAGCTGCGACCATCGCTTAAGTTGAAGGAATCAATCATGTCGAGCTCCTCCAAGAGCGTTCCGTTCGCCGATCTCATGGACTCGCTTGGTGTGGGCCACCGCATCTCTGCTGGTGGGCGTCATCGCGCCAACCGATCCAGGGGAGTGGGCCGGATCGCCGCCACCACGCTGGCTGGCGCCGCAATCGCCGGTGGCGCGGCGCTTAGTGTCGCCCCTGTGGCCGCTGCCCAATCGTCTGATCCCGAGCACGTCGGACAGATGGTCGAAGAGGCTGCCGCCCGCTATGGCATCGGAGCTGACGCGGTCCGCCAGTATGCAAGTCAGGCCCCCGGGCTGAGCCAGGCGCTCGGATTCGATACTGCTCAGTCGTCGTCTTCGGCGTTTTCGGTCGCCAGCCAAGCTCACAGGCCGACTGATGGAACGATCACCTCTGGCTTCGGCTCGCGGTGGGGCGCTAACCACAATGGCACCGACATCGCTGCGCCGATCGGCACACCCTTGTATGCAGCCAAGTCCGGCACGGTCGTGGCCTCCGGCCCCGCTTCCGGTTATGGGTTATGGATTCGCATCAAGACCGATGACGGCTATCTCTTGGAGTATGGCCACAACAATGCCAACTACGTCACCGAAGGCCAGCAGGTCACCGCCGGCCAGGTGATCGGTGAAGTCGGTAACCGTGGCTACTCGACTGGTCCGCATGTGCACTTCGGCGTACAGAATCCCGCCGGCCAGTGGATCGACTCGGTGTCATGGTTGGCCGCGAACGGCGTCGTCATCTGAGGACGTAGACAACGACCTGCTGCTCGACACTTCCGATCCAGGCCCGGATGCCACAATTCGGCACGCAACACGCTGATCTCGCCGGATCGGAACCATCCCTGCCGACAGTGGCGGGAGGCGGGCACGATTAATGATCGCCGGAGCTGGTGCCGACAGGAGGGCCCCGATGCCGACCGTCTTGCCATCACGCCTATCGTGAACGGCGTGCAGAGGGTCTTTCGCGTGATGACGCCGGGGTGGTTGATTTCCTTCATCGCCGTCGCACTGTTCGTCTATACGTGCTTCACACTGTTGGCGCCATGGCAGTTAGGCAAGAACGAGGATTTGAAGACGCGCAATTCCCAACTTCTTCACAGCGTCGAAGCCGATCCAGTGCCGTTGACGGAATTGACGGCGCGGGACGCGCCGTTGGACGAATCCGAGTGGCATCGGGTCACAGTAACCGGTCGCTATCTGCCCGAAGACGAAGTGCTCTTGCGGCAGCAAGCTGTCGACGGGGAACAGGTTTACCAAGTTCTCACCGCATTTCGGACCGAGGGCGGCGATGATCTGCTTATTAATCGTGGATGGGTTCGCGTTGGCGAGAACAACACGGTGCCGACCTACCCGGCCGCGGTAGCCGATCCAGTGACCATCACCGCCAGGCTCAGAATGCCCACCGACACCCCGGCCGAACCGATAGTTCTGCACGATCGTCACATGGTGCGCTCCATTGAAACCTCGACGATCGGTCGGGTTCTGGATCTCGATCTTGCTGGCTATCATCTCCAGCTCCCCGGAGGTCAACCAGGATCACTCGAGCCAACTCCGATACCGGAAGTCGAGGCGGGTTCGTACCTGTCCTATGGGCTTCAATGGCTTGCATTCGGAGTTCTAGCGCCAATTGGGCTTGGCTACTTTCTGTGGAGTGAAATCCGGGAGCGGCGCCGCCAACGTAGCCAGGGCAACGACGAGCAAGGCAGCCTAGGCGACGGTGCTGTGGGACCTGGTGACAGGGATATCGATCCTGATGTCGTATCCGGTCATATTGCTGAGGTGGATGCGGCCACGGAGGCAGTGGCCCATGACCGCCTCGTAACGATGACCGTTCGTGATCGCTACGGCACCAGATTTGAGGCTGAACGCCGACGGCGTCTACGTCCGAGAAATAGGCTCGATTACTGAGTCCAATCCTCGAGCTGGCTCTCGCCCTTACCTCGCGGGAGCTCATCAATTTCTCGCCCTCGGCGCCCTGCCCGACATGCTCACGTTGAGCGCCTGCAGCCGGCCCGGCCGACGACGGGTCCGCTCCCGATATCGGCGCGCACTCATGGCCGGGGATCTCAGCCCCGCCGACGGCGGCTAGCAATCCACCCCACCAGCATCGCGAATACTGCGGTGACCGTGATGATGAGTTCAGGAATTGAACGTAATCGGGTGGCAAGTGTGAACTCGGTATTGAGCGGGACCTGTGCGACGAGGGCATCGGCAGTGAACATTTCGGTCTGCTCGAGGACATCGCCATTCGCCGCGATAATCGCGCTGACACCGCTGGTGGCTGCTACCACCACCGTGCGGTTGTGTTCGACAGCGCGCAGCCGCGACATCGCCAGCTGCTGATAGGTCATGTCGGTATCGCCGAAGGTTGCATTGTTCGTTGGTACCGCGATCAACTGCGCCCCCGACCGAACCGACTCGGATACCAGATTATCGAACGCGACCTCATAACAGGTGGCCACAGCGAGCGGTGTCTCATCGATGGTCACCACACCATCGCCGTTACCGGGCACGAAGTTGCCCGCCTGCGCGGCATAAGGCGAAAGCTTGCTCACGATCGATCGCATTGGCAGATATTCACCAAATGGAACCAGGCGTCTTTTGTCGTGCGCATCGCCAGGTCCTGTTCCTTGCTCCCACACCAGCGCTGTATTTCGGGTGGTACCGGAGCCAGTGGACACCACCGCCCCCACAAGGATCGGAGCGCCGATCGTCTCTGTGGCCGCATCGATCCGCTCTGCAGCGTCGGCATTGCGAAACGGGTCGATGTCTGATGCGTTCTCCGGCCAGATTACCAGATCTGGTGCGGGCTTCACTCCCGCGGCGACCTCGGCGGCGAGAGCGTCGGTACGAGCCACATGATTGTCCAGTACAGCGCGCCGTTGCGCGTTGAAATCCAGACCGAGTCGGGGCACGTTGCCCTGGACTAGGGCAACCGTTTTAGAGGGGGTGGTGATCGCTGCGGTAGGGACGGGCATCGAGCCGAGTGCAGAGGCGGTCACAAGCACCGACCCGAGCAGCGACACCGAGCGCCAGGCGGAGCGCCGAGCAAGTCCGACGACCACTGCAGCCGTCGCGCTGCCCCCCAGTGCAACGGACAGGCTCACCCCTGGCGCCCCAGCGATCTGAGCGATCGCCAGTAATGGTCCATCAGTCTGACCGAACGCCAGCCGGCCCCAGGGAAACCCGCCGAAGGGCAGACGTGCTCGAACGGCTTCGGTGGCCACCCAGCAGCACGCGATCCACAGTGCAGCCCCGGGCAGCCGCGCCACCAGTGCGGTGGCCCCAGCGAAGACAGCGACTGCCACGGCCTGTAGCGCCGCTAATGCTAGCCGGGGGACAGCGCCGACATAAACCCCCACCCAGGGCAGTAAAGGTACGAAGAACCCGAGACCAGCCAGGTATCCCAATCCGAATGCGCCGCGCACGCTGATCCCTCGGATCGACAGGACCAAAATGGCAAGACCGGCCGGGGCGAGAAACCACAAGGATAGAGGCGGGAAACTGGTGTACAGCAGTATTCCTGCGCCCAATGACGACACCATTCGACCAAGCGCACGGCCGACGGGGTGACTATTTAGCCACCGCCGAGAAGGCGTTGACCACGGTTGATTTCGGGTAACCCCGCCCATCCTGAGGCCGACTGCTGGCAGCACCACCGATTGCGGCCCACGGTTCTTCTGTCGTGTTGTCATGTCACGCTCGCGAGGTGCGCTCTCGTCTTCCGCAGAGGTCGCGGGGGAGCGAATCGAACCCGTTCACGGCCTCGCTGAGTCCACGCGCGCGGCCCCGGAGCGGGGCCCGGCACATGCCTCCGACCGGGACGCACAGAGCGGATCGGAAGCATATCTGCCGGGTCACCCGGCGAGCTGGCCGATCTGGAACTCGGCGAGCCGCGATTGTGGCTGGGACGCTCCACTGTGCTGGTCGGTGAAACTCTCTGTCCCGTCTGTGCCGCACAGCTGCTCGATCCGGTCCGGCCCGCCCGGGTGTTGGTCGACCCACGCGGTGAGGTCATAGACGATGTTCTCGATCACGGTCCAACACGAGTCGGTCGAATCGTTCTGCTGGACCTCGGCCATCGTGACCTGTTTTTCGGCTCTCTCGCCCGTCTGGAGCTGCTCTGCCTGCTCTGGCGCGCCCGTGTCGTTCCCGGCGCAGCCCACAGCTAGGAGCAGGGCGGCGGTGGAGCCGGAGGCGGTGAGTGTCCTGCGCAGTCTCATTCGATCTCCTCGTATAGTGATCTACCGAAAGTCCAGGCGGCCAGCCACGTACACAGGACCGTGAGCACCAGTGCTACGCCGATGTGAAATGCCAAGGTCGAACTGCCCCCTAAGCTCGCTTGGGCGAACGTGGCCCCGAACAGGACGAGGGCGACGACTGCAGCCCAGCGACCTCGCCGTGTAGCCCACGCGCGCCACCCTAGAACCAGAGCCAGCACGCCGGTGAGGACATGAAGGGCGATGGCGGCCGAGCTGTGGACGTCCAGACTGGTGCCGTCCTGGACCAGCACCCCTGCCGAAGTGAAGAGGAGTCCGAGGGCGCTGACTGTCACTAACGCCACCGCTCGTGCGAGCAACAACAATCGTCCGGAAATCTGTAAATCTTGTGATCGCGACACTTTCCCTTTCTCGAGCTGCTCGTCCACTTCTTCGTGGTGGGAGGCGGCCGGCGACCCGCCCCACTTGTCCCCCAATGCCGCACGCACTGTCACATCTGGAGATTGTGCTGTGCTGACCTCTTGATTCGGTCGGGGTTTGATGAAGGTCTGATCAAGATCCCGGACGTGACGGTCGCTGACGCGCTGCTGATTTGGTGCGCGGCCAGTTGGGGTGAACCTGGGTGAAGCCTGTCAGGACGTCCAGCTTCCGAAGGCCTTCCCATGTCGCCCACGTAGTCCCTGACACTCGCAACAGGCAGCTTGATGAACGCTGCCAGAGGCTGTGGTCAGAGGGAGACTCTAGGCACTATGCACGCTGGTGGGGGCCGCTCCCGGTCGTTCTTCGACACGGGTGACGAGGCCCCCACTTCTTGCGACGGCGGACTCTGCTCGTCTAAGTTCGAGCAGAAGTCACATCACGAAACCATCACGACATAGCGGCAGGGGAGACACGGCGGCAGTGGAGCGAAGACGTGCACACCGCAAGGAACACCCTTCAACTGTCGACATCTGGGCGAGTTCTGGTCGCCCTCGAGGTGGCGGTACGCATCGCCAACCCTCCGCCCGGCCCGAGTTACGCGATCAGGTCGTCGTCGTCACGGTCGCCGCCGGGGCCATCGTGTCCTCGATAAGTTTTCTAGTGGACCAGCACACAGAGGCTGGTGGTGAGCACATTCACCTAATCGCGCACGAGGAGTCGATCAGTCCTGCTGGCCAGTCTGGAGACATAGCCCTTCCCCCGGCTGAACTGCCTGGGCCCGTTGCGGTGCAAGGCGACCTCCCGCTGGAGAGCGCTGCCGCCATGGTGTCGTCATTGGCGGCAGGCACCGAAATCGACGCTCGCCGGCAAGTTGCCGAGGAGACCGCGCGCCGTCCAACAGCAGCGATGCCGACAGTCGGGACCCTCACGTCTGAGTTCGGCCAACGCTGGGGCTCGCTCCACGGCGGCATCGATATCGCAAACGCGATCGGAACCCCGATCGTGGCGGCCACTGACGGGACCGTCATCGATGCCGGCCCGGCGCAAGGGTTCGGCAATTGGGTCCGACTGCTGTCGGATGAGGGCACGATGACCGTTTATGGACACATGGAAGAGGTTCTCGTGTCCACGGGCCAGCGTATACAGGCTGGACAGACGATCGCCCTCATGGGAAGTCGTGGCTTTTCCACCGGGTCGCACTTGCACTTCGAGGTGTGGTTGAACGAGGGACGGGAGCGCGCCGACCCCATCGAGTGGCTCCGGCAAAACGGTATCGCGACCAACTGAGTCAGCCCTTGGAGTGAGCCGGGGTCTGCGGTAAGGAGATCGTGAATCGGGCGCCGCGGCCGAGCCCGTCGCTGTGAACGCGGATATGGCCTTCGTGGGCTTCGACGAGTGCACGGGTGATGGTGAGTCCGATGCCGCTTCCTCCGTGTGCCCGGTCGCGTGCGGTGTCGACGCGGTAGAAGCGGTCAAAAATGTGGTCGAGGTGCTGCGCTGCGATGCCTTCTCCAGTGTCGGCGATAGTGATCTCCACGTTCCCGTTGTGTAGGCGACTGGTGACGGTGACCATCCCACCTGAGTCGGTGTGGCGGAGCGCGTTGTGCAAAAGGTTGGTCAGGACCTGGTTGATTCGATCACTGTCGACAGTGATCGGTATTGCCTGATCAATACGTGCTTGGAGCAGCACATTTTTGTGCGAGTACTCGGGGCGCAGGGCGTCGATCGCGGCCGCGATGATGCTGCGAGTGTCGGTACCGATGGGGATGAGACGCGTGAGGTGTTCTTCGGCTCGGGACACTGCGCTGACGTCGTGAGCGAGCCGGCCTAGCCGACCAGTCGCGGTTCGCAGAATGCGCAGCGTGTCGTCGTCGAGTGCACGGACGCCGTCTTCGATCGCCTCAAGGTGGGATTCGAGCGTGGCCAGGGGAGTCCGCAACTCGTGTGCGAGATCTGAGAGCATCCGTCGGCGTGTGGTTTCGGTGGCATCTAGTCGTCGTGCCAGTTCGTTGAAGCTGGCGACAAGATCGTCGAATTCACGACCTATTCTCGGCTCGTGCACTCGTGAGTCGTATTGTCCACCGGAGATCTGCTGGACTGATCGGGTGACCGGGGTGATCGATCGTTGAACGCGGCGGGCGATGTAGCCGCTGACAGCCAGCGACAAGATCACCGATACCGCCAGTGCGATCGACCAAGACAGCATCATTGACGAGTTGAATGCCTCCTCCATATGGGCTGCTTCGGAGGAGTTCTGTGACAGTCCGGCCATCTCCAGATGCTCGTGGAAGATCCCGGGGGCAAGTATTGCGGCGACGACCCAGGCACTGACTGCGAAACCGATCATCACAAAAGCGAGCGCCGCCAGTAGCCGGGTACCGAAGGTGGCAGTGGTGAACCACCGCTTGAGGCGCGTCACGTTGTCACCCAGGTCGATCCGGCTCACTGACCATCTCCGGTGCGGTAGCCGACACCGCGGACGGTGCGGATGTATGCGCCCCGGGACGCAGTGTCTCCGAGCTTGCGTCTGAGGTGCGCGATGTGGACATCAACCAGGTGCGTGTCGCCGACCCAGTCAGGCCCCCAGATGGCACTGATCAACTGCGTCCGGGACAGCACCAAGCCGGGGTCTCGCGTCAGTGCCGCCAAGAGGTCGAACTCGGTCCTGGTCAACTGAACCGGGGTGGTGTCGACGGTGACCTCGCGGCCTTCGACGTCGATCGCCAGTGCCCCAATCCTTCGCAGCTCTCTGTGTTCGGAGGCCGCGGACGGGGAGCGTAAGGCTGTAGACGATCGAGGACGGCGCAGCATGACTTGGATGCGGGCCATGAGCTCTCGTGGGCTGAACGGTTTGGTCATGTAGTCGTCGGCTCCCACGGACAGTCCGATGAGGGTGTCGACCTCCTCGGTGCGGGCGGTGAGCATGACGACATACGCATCGGAAAAGGTGCGCAACTGGCGGCACACTTCGACGCCGTCCAGTCGCGGAAGGCCGAGGTCTAGCACGACGACGTCGGGATCAATCTGCCGGATCAGGTCGACTGCATCCTGCCCGTCGTGAACGATCGTGATGTCGAAGCCCTCGCGGGTCAGATAGGTACCGATGAGATCGGCGAGCTCACGCTCATCTTCGATGACCATCGCTCGCAGCCCTGTGGTCGCGCGCGTGGTCGGTGACTCACCTTCAGGTCCGGCGTCTCGAGAATCGGATGTGAACATAAGGCCTCAATCATCGTCGTAGGTCTGCCACTGGCGCCTATCGCGTGCTTGATCTTGATCAGACCTTCATCAAACCCCCACCGAATCAATGGGGTCGGCGAAGGACAATCTCCAGATGTGACTATGCGTGCTACAGCGGTGCTGATGATGCTATGAAGCCGGTGACGCCCCACCGAAGCTGCCCCTCGTTCCGGTTCGTCGCACCGGGAACGGCAGAGGGGACTCATATCAGTGCCTAGGATGGCTCCGGTCACCGCGTTCCTGCGCAACTCATGGCGCACTCTCACCGCGATGCGCACGGCATTGATTCTGCTATTTCTGCTGGCAGTGGCGGCGATACCGGGGGCACTCCTGCCGCAGCGCAGCCTCAACCAAGGAAACGTCAATCAGTACATCGCGGACAACGGCTGGCTGGGGGAGTTCTTCGACAAGCTCCAGCTGTTCGACGTGTTCTCCAGCTGGTGGTTCACAGCCGTGTACGTGTTGCTGTTTATATCGCTGGTGGGCTGCCTGACACCGCGGTCGATTGATCTGGTCAAACAACTCAAGGCCCCGCCGCCGCTTGCCCCGCGTAACCTTGCACGCCTGCCGCATCATGCGGCGTACCGGACCACGGCCACGCCGGAGCAGGCCGCGGACCAGGTCCAAAAGAGCCTCAAGGGCTGGCGGGTCCGTCGCAACAACGGGGACGGTCGCGTGTCGGGCAGCATCGAGTTGTCCGCGGAGCGCGGGTATGCGCGCGAGGTGGGCAACATCGTATTCCACTTCGGCTTGCTGTTCCTGCTGATCGCGTTCGCGGCCGGCAAGTTCGTGTACGCGGAGGGCATGCGGGTGATCATCGCCAACGAGGAATCGCCGGCCTTCTGCAACACCACGCCTAGTGCGTACGACTCGTTCCGGGCAGGTCTGCTGGTAGACGGCACTGACTTGGCGCCGTTCTGTATCAAGGTCGAAGACTTCCGTACCGACTATCTACCCAATGGCCAGGCGGAGATGTTCACCTCCAACATTCGCTTCAGCGAGGAGGTCACCACCACCGATCCAGCCACATGGGAGCCCTACACATTGCAGGTCAACCACCCGCTGCGCATCGGCGGCACCCGTGTCTACCTCCAAGGTCACGGCTTCGCGCCCACGTTCACGGTCACGTTCCCCAACGGCGAGACCCGTACAGACACAGTGCAGTGGCAACCGACGGACCTGTTGACTTTTCTCTCCTCCGGCATCATGCGCTTTGATCCGCCAGCCGGCATGTACCCGGACATCGACGACCGCCTTGAGCAGCAGATCGCCATCCAGGGGCTGTTCGCCCCGACCGCCTCGTTCGACGGCAACATACTCAGCTCCCGTTTCCCGCGGATGGACGACCCGGCGGTGGCGATCGACGTCTACCAGGGCAACGCCGGCCTGGACAATGGCGGCGCACAGTCGATCTTCTCGCTGGACCC
The DNA here is from genome assembly GCF_053615975.1 of Dietzia sp. NPDC055877. NCBI lineage: Bacteria > Bacillati > Actinomycetota > Actinomycetes > Mycobacteriales > Dietziaceae > Dietzia > Dietzia sp. NPDC055877. The sequence goes on from NZ_JBSHCV010000012.1 coordinate 11,072, forward strand.
CGACCTAATGGAGTCGGGCGCGTTGGAGCGTAGGGCCCGCGTCAACCTCATGCCCGGCGAATCCACGACCCTGCCCGATGGCACCGAGGTTCGCTTCGACGGAGCCGACGAGTTCATCAACATCCAGGTCTCGGAGGACCCTACTCAAATCTGGGTTGGCGTGTTCGCTGCCGTCATGGTGGGTGGACTCGTCCTGTCATTGATGGTCCGTCGCCGAAGGATCTGGGCACGGATCATTGTCGACGAGGCCCAGGCGACCCGCGTCGACCTGGGCGGCCTCGCCAAGACGGACAGATCGGGCTGGGGCCGGGAATTCGACGACCTCCGGGACCGGCTGGCCACCATTGCTACTGCTACACCCGTCTTGCCCCCTAGCGACACTGCATCTAGTCGAGGCGACGACCCCGACGCTTCGTGGAAGGACAACATCCGGTGAACACTGTAAATCTCGCGCAGGGACTGCCTGTCAACGAGACGCTCTCCACCTACAGCGACCTGGCGTATAGGTCCGCGTTCGGTCTATACGTGCTGGCGCTTGTCGCATCGTTGATCTACTACGCCGGATTCCGGGTAGCCAACGTGACTAAATCAAGCCGGAACCTAGTGGGTGCCGGTGGGCCCGGGCTTACAGAATCAACCTCTCTCACCGACACCGGAGACGAGGACCGTGAGTCCGCAGGCAGTGTCCGCTGGGCACGGATCGCACAGCTATTCATCATCATCGCCTTCCTCTTCCAAGCGGCTGCGCTGATCCTGCGCGGGGTGGCCACAGGTCGCTTCCCGTGGGGCAACATGTACGAGTTCATTCTGGCCACCACGCTGCTGGGCGTGGGCGCCGGGCTGATTTTCCTGCGCAAGCCGGCCCTACAGGTGGCCTGGCCATTCGTACTGGTACCGGTTCTTATCCTGCTGTTTTTCGGCGGCACCAACCTGTATTCCGAAGCCGCTCCCGTCGTGCCGGCACTGCAGTCGTACTGGCTGCCCATCCACGTCTCGATCATTTCGCTGGGATCGGCCATACTGCTGATATCCGGCGTCGCCTCGATCATGTACCTGATCCGGGTGTGGCAACCGCAGGGTCAGGAAACGGGCTGGAGCTCTGGGCTTTCCCGCCCACTACCGCATGCCGACACTCTCGACCGACTGGCCTATCGCACCGCTGTGATCGCATTCCCGATCTACAGCGTGGGCATCCTGCTGGGCGCTGTCTGGGCCGAGGGCGCGTGGGGTCGCTTCTGGGGCTGGGACCCCAAAGAGACTGCCTCCTTCGTCTCTTGGGTCCTTTACGCCGGCTATCTGCACGCCCGTGCCACCAGTGGCTGGGGCCCCAAGAAGGCCGCTTGGATCAACCTCGCCGGGTTTGCGGTGCTCATCTTCAATCTGTTCTTTATCAACATCGTGGTCTCCGGTCTGCACTCCTATGCTGGCCTGAACTGAACGGTTGAGGAGCACTTCGCAGCCTCGATATCTGCTTTAGAAGGCGCAGCATCCAACTCCGCGAAATGAAAGAAACGGGGCCGGCTATCGCCCCGGTCCGACTCGGGCAGGAGACGCTTTTTGGCACCGTGCGAGGCGAGCCGGGTAACCACACTGGGCTAGGTGGAACCGTTCGCGGCACCTCGGGGAAGCCGGTGGCTCCCTGAGTCCGACTACGAAGAGATCGGCAGAACGAAACTGTGAGCTCCCGCAATGAATCCGAACTGACCGGCCGCCGTGTCCGCCCGGCCACCTGGGCGATCTTGGCGTGGATGATCATCATGATCGCCGCCATCCTGGGGGCGTGGAAGGGGTCGGAAGCCCGGTTCGGTGTGCTGTCGGAGATCACCGTGGCCACCGACCGCAGCACCGTCAAGGCTCTGCCCTTCACCGCGACCGACCTGGACGGCAACTCCTTCACCAACCCGGTGCCCGAATTCGTGGTGCGCAGCGAGCACACACTGACCGTCCGATTGTCCACCGAGCTGCGCGAGTCGACGATGAACGTCTACGAGGTGCGTCAGGGCGGTACCAACGAGTACATCGTCGAGGCTGGCGGTGCCGGCGAGCTACTCATTCCGGTGAGCACCCCGGAGCATGGCCCCATCGAGGGCCTAGCCATCCGGTCGGTCCCGATCTTCTATGACAAAGCCGGTGAGCCGTCGATCCTCAACGGCGAATGGTCCGTGTCCTTCGTCTACGAGGACTGAGCGCCCCAGTGGCGGCAGCGGTATCGGCCTGACCATCACTCGCGCACTCGTCGAAGCCCACGGCGGGAACATTCGAGCGCACAGTGACGGGCCCGGCCGAGATGCAAGTTTCACTGTCGAGTTTCCGAGCTCTGGCCGCTCTCCCACTAACCGAGCCGGCATTTCCGGCGCGCAAGTGGCCGGGCCCGGTCTGATTTGACCGAAGAAGGGAGTCAGCTTATGTGTCGACCGACGTGGCGCTACCGCCTGCTCTACCGTGCGCGGACGGCGCCTTGCCCACGGCCGGGACCGGCGACGGAGGACGATCTCGTGCTGCGGTACGCCACGATCGCTGATCTCGGCGCGACCGCGCAGTTGCACGTTGAACAGCTACCGGCCGGTTTCTTCCCCGGCCTGGGGCCACGATTCATGCGTCGCTGGCACCGGACCTACCTTGATTCCCCGCACGGCGCGGACGCCTGCTTGGCAGAAGAGGCGGTTGCCGACCTGCGGAACTGCATCCGTACCAATCTCGACTGCGCCGATGTCTGCGTCGCCACCGCTTCCGTCCTGAGTCGCCGAACGGGCAGCAACCTGACCGTGGTCACCGAGTTGCTCAAGGCCTGCCGTGCCGCGTGCGCTACTTGCGCCGAAGACTGCGAGGCTCACGCCGACATGCACGAACACTGCAAGCTGTGTGCTGACGCCTGCCGTCGTTGCGAAAAGGCCTGCAGCGACCTCCTCAGCGCCATTGGCTGAACCCGCGGCGCCGCTGTAGTCGTTGCTCGACTGGGTGTGCGACTTAGGTCCTACGGCGACAACCGACGATCTAGGGGGTTCTCTCCTATAAGCGGGCTCTCCTGTACGGCCCCCGGCTCCCTCCCGCACCTACTCGACGCCCCTTCCGGCTGGGGAAGGCTGCCGCTCCCAGCCCTACAGGATCCCGGGGCCGTCGAGGGCAGCCCACAGGACACCGGCCAGGACGCCCAGCGCCAGGCTCGCGGTCGCGGCGACCGCGGCCGTGACGGCCGGCCAGGCGGCCATCCCGCCGCGTCCGGGGAACTCGGCGGCTTGGGAGTCGGGTCGGGCGAAGACGGGGGCGAACCAGCGCAGGTAGTAGAAGAGGCTGATCACGCTGTTGACCACCACCACCAGAGCCAGCCACCCGTGACCGCCGTCCCAGGCGGCGGTGGCGGTGGTCAGTTTGCCCACGAAGATCGCCAGGGGCGGGGTGCCCACCAGCCCCAGCAGCGCCACCAGCACGGTCAGTCCCAACCTTGGGCGGGAGCGGGCCAGCCCGCGGTATTCGGCGAGCGTCCGGTGCTCGGGCAGGGCAGCGGTCACGGCAAAGGCGGCGACGTTGGTCACGGCGTAGGCGGCCAGGTAGAACAACAGCGAGGGCAGGGCCAGGTCGCTGCGCCCGGCTGCGGCCACGGGCACCAGCAGGAACCCCACCTGCGCCACGGTCGACCAGCCCAGTAGCCGGCGGGGATCGGTCTGCCAGTAGGCGGCCAGGTTGCCCAGGAACATCGAGGCGGTGGCCAGTAGGGCGGCGACGAGCAACCAGGAGTGCTCTTCGGCGGAGACCGTGGCCACCAACCGGTACACGGCCACCAGCGCGCCCACCTTGGGCACGGTGGTCAGGAACGTGGCGGCGGTGACCCCGGAGCCCTGGGCGGCGTCGGGCACCCAGAAGTGCATCGGCACCCCGCCGGCCTTGAACAGCAGCCCGGCCAGCACCCCCAGGATGCCTGTCCCCACGGCGGCGTCCGGTGCGGTGGGCAACGCCTCCCGGAGCAGGGCGTAGTCGGTGCCTCCGGCCAGGGCATAGAGCACGGTGACGCCCAGCATCAGCAGGATCCCGGACAGCGCCCCCATGAGGTAGGTCTTGACCGCCGCCTCGGCGCCCAAGCGGCCGCCGGTGAGTCCGATGATCCCGTACAGCGGGATGCTGGCCAGCAGGAATCCCACGATCAGCACCAACAGGTCGGTGATCCCGGCCAGGACCATCACCCCGGCGGTGGCGAAGAGCAGCAGGGCGTAGGTGTCGGATTCGCGCGGGGAGTCCTTGAGCTCCCCGGAGGCCACCCCCAGGATCAGCAGGGTGGCCAGGGTGGCTATCACCCGTGCGGCGCCGGTGGCGGTGTCCACGGCAAAGGTACCCGCAAAGGCGCTTTGCGCAGGCCCGGCCATAGCCACCGCGGCGGCGGTCGCGGCGCCCAGTAGCGCCAGGGCGGCCGCGGCGCGGGCGATCCACTGGCGCTGCCGGGGGAGGAACGATCCGCCCAGTAGCACCGCCAATCCGCCGGTAAAGACGATGATCTCGGGCAGCAGCAGCCCGGGGCTCATCTGCATGGAGGCGTCCACGGGTTACCGTCCCACCAGTTCCACGAGGGCGGCCGAGCTCGGCTCGATCACCCCGAGCAGCACCAGCGGCAGCACTCCGATCAGCACGGACAGCGCCAGCAGAGGGCCGGCCGACCACAGCTCGTGCGCCCGCAGGTCCGCGAACCCGGGGGAGCGCCCGGCGGCGGGCCCGGTGAAGACCCGCTGCAGGGCCCGCAGGAACAGGGCGGCGGTGATCACGATGCCCACTAGCGCCACTGCGGTCACCGGGGCCACGGCCACGCTGCCGGCGAAGATCTGGAACTCGGCTATGAACCCGGAGAACCCGGGCAGGCCCAGGGAGGCAAAGGCGCCGATCGCGAACAGCGCCGCGTACCGCGGGGCGGGGTCGGCCAGCCCGCCATAGGAACCCAGGTCGTAGGTCCCGGCCCGGCTCTGCATGACCCCGGCCAGCAAGAACAGGGCGGCGGTGATCAGTCCGTGGCTGACCATTTGCACCATCGCGCCGGTGACCGCCACGGACCGGGCCTGCTCGGCACCCTCCACCAGCAGCCCGGCCGCACCCAGGGCCAGGACGATGTAGCCCATGTGGTTGACGGAGGTGTAGGCGATCATCCGCTTGAGGTCGGTCTGGGCAAGCGCCACCAGTGCGCCGTAGAGCACGGAGACGATTCCCACGGCCACGATCACCCAGGCCCACGCCCGCCAGACCTCGGGCAGCATCGGCATGGCGATCCGCACGAAGCCGTACGCGCCCATCTTCAGCAACACCCCCGCCAGGACGGCCGAGCCGGCGGCCGGGGCGTCGGTGTGGGCCGGGGGAAGCCAGGTGTGGAACGGCACGGTGGGGGTCTTGACGGCCAAGCCCACCAGGATCGCCGCCAGCACCAGCCCCCCGGCGAGCGGCTCACCGGCCAGCGGGGGTGCGGCGACCAGCTCGGGGATGTCAAAGGTGTGGGGCGCCGAGAACACATACAGCCCGATGAAACCCAGCAGCAGGGCCAGCGACCCCAGGAACGTGTAGAGGAAGAACTTCAGCGCCGACCGGGCCGCATTGCCGTGGCCCCACCCGGCGATGATGAAGTACATTCCCACGATCGACAGGTCAAAAAAGACGAAGAACAGGATCAGGTCGGCCGAAACGAACACGCCGAGGCTCATGCTCTGCAGGAACAAAAATAGCGCCGCCTGCACGCGCGGCCGGTCCGAATCCCGCAGGCAGTACACAGCGCACGCCAAGAACACCACGACCGTCATCGCCACCAGCGGCAGGGACAGCCCGTCGATGCCCACGTGGTAACTGCTGCCCACCCCCGGGATCCACGGCACCTGCTCCTCGAACGCCAGCCCGTTCGGTCCCGGGTCCTTGTAGCCGGCCCACACCACGGCAACCAGCAGCACTTCCAGCACGCTCACCGCGATCCACGCCAATCGCGCGGCCGCCGGCCCGATCGCCGGCACCGCGGCCAGGACGGCGGCGGCGGCCAAGGGGAGAAAGACGATCAGACTGAGCATGCTCATCCCATCACTGCGTAGACGGTCCAGGCCACCACGGCCACGGTGAGCACCGCGACGGCCTGCAGGAGGTACTGGTGGACGGCCCCGGTCTGCGGGGTGCGGGCCAGGTGCCCGAGTCGGCGAACCCAACCGGCCAGGCCCTCGACGGCGCCGTCGACCACGGCGTCATCGAGGCGGGCCGCGCCCTGCCCGGCCGTATGGGCGGCCCGTGCGGCTGCTCCGACTCCGGCGTCGAGGACCTCGTCGTCGAACCGCGCCACGGACCGTGCCAGCATCGGGACGGCCCCGGCCACGGAGGTCACGGCGCGGTCCAGGACCGCGTCGTCGAACCGGGCCAGGAGGTGCGCCAACCGCATGACGGGAACGACGACGACAACGTGCGCAGCAGCCTCCAGCCCCAGCCACCGCTCGGCCCACCCGAGTTCCGGGGCGCGTAGACGTCGCATCAGCAGCACCACGGCCAGGGCGATGGCGGCCGAGACCACGAGCTCGAGCGCCGTCACCTCGCCGTGCCCGCCCATCGCCTGGGCGAGGGCGCCGCTGAGCGGGGGCAGCGCCAACACCGACACCGCGGCCGCCCCCGCGGCCAGCACGACCAGCGGGGCCTGCTCGAGCGCCCCCACCTGCCCGGTGCCGAGCTCTTGCGTTGCGCCGACCTCCCGCCCGGCGGTGGGCTCCTCGACCCGGGCCTGGGCCCCGCGGTGCCAGATCGTCCATAGGACCTTGCCGGAGTAGGCCGCCGACAGGGCCGCCGCCACCAGTCCTGTGGCGTAGAGCCAGGCCGAGGTCTCCAGGGCTCCAGCCAGCACCGCGTCTTTGGTCGCCCACAGGGACAGCGGCGCGATCCCGGCCAGGGCCAGGGCTCCCACGGTCGCGGTCACGCCCACCACCGGCCATCGGCGGCCCGCCCCGCGCAGTTCCGTGAGCTTCTCGGTGCCCAACGCGGTGAGCCACGCCCCGGCAGCGAGGAACAGCAGTGCCTTGGTGGAGGCATGAGCCACCAGTTGGGCGGCACCTCCGCTCACCGCGCCCACTCCGGCGGCCAGCACCACAAATCCCATCTGCGCCACAGTGGACGCCGCCAGCAACTGTTTGAGATCCCGTTGGGCCAACGCCACGATCCCCATCGCCACCGCGGTCAGTAGCCCGATCCACGCGGCGGCCGGGCCCGCCCACCCGGTGGAGGCGAGCAGCGGCTCCACGCGCAGCAGCAGGTAACCGCCCATTGCCACCATCGCCGCCGAGTGCAGCAGTGCGCTGACCGGACTGGGGCCCTTCATCGCGCCGGAGAGCCAGAACGAGAACGGCAGCTGCGCGGCCTTGCCCAGTGCCGCCACCAGGATCCCGGCCGCCACCACGTGCCGCCACGGGCTCTCCGCCGCCGGCAACTCGGACAGGCCCATACCGGCGCCGCCGGCCAAGGCAGCGCCGGCGGCCAGGTAGAGACCCAGGTCGGCGGTACGGGTGGTGAGGAAGGCCGTGAGCCCGGCCGAGACGCGGTCGGTGTCCCGCCACCAGAACCCGATCAACGCGTACGAGGTCGCGCCCATCAACTCCCAGGCAAACAGCAGCGCTGGCAGGCTGGCGGCCGAGGCCGTGATCAGGGCCGCGGCGGCGAAGAGCAGCATCAGCCCGTGGAAGCGGGGCCGGGCCGCCCGGATGTTGCCGGCCGCAAAAACCAGCACCAAAAGGGTCACCACTGCGACCATCGGCAGGGTCAGCGCCGCCAGGGCGTCGACCTCCAATGCCACGTCGACGCCGGCGATGAACGGGAACGCCACCGCAGGCCGCGCAACGGCGACGACAGCCGCCAGCAGCGCGGTCACGGCAGCGGTCGATACCGCGATCGGGGCCGCAACCCGCTCCGCCCGGGTCAGCGCGAGCACCGCACCCACGGCAGCCGGGAGCACCACCAGGGTCAGCAGCAAGGTCTGGTCGGCGGTCATCCGGAGAGATCCTCGGCCATGTCGGTCATGTCGGTCTGCCGCTTGCGGTGCAACAGCGTCGCCACGGCAAAGCCCATGGCCATCTCCACGGTCATGGCCGCCAGCACCACCAGCAGCAGCACCTGCCCGGAGGGGCCCGGGGCCAGGAACCACCAGAACCCCGCGGCGGCCAGGAGCACCCCGTTGATCATCAACTCCAGGCCCATCATCACCATCACCACCACCTGCTGGGACAGGGCCCCGTAGAGCCCGACGGCGAACAGGGCGGCGGCCACCACCAGAACGGCCTCCAGGGTCATCGACCCACACCTCCCGGCTGGGGGTCGTCGGCCGGGCGGCGCCGCAGATCGTCGCCGAGCCGGTCGTAGCGGGTGCGCCCGGCGGCCAGGACGATCCCGGCCACGATGGTGGCCACCATGACCGCGCCCACCACGGCCATCACCAACATCTTTTCGCCCATGATCTCCAGGCCCAGCGCGTTGGTGAGGTCCTCGGGTGGGGCGCCACGTCGCTCGGGCCACGGGATCAGCAGCGCCCCGGCGGCCAGCAGCACAAAGACCCCGACCGAGGTGCCGATCGCGGTCTTCTTCCCGTGGGTCATGTCCATCGGCATCAGCGCCGGGTTCATGCCCATGAACATCACCATGTAGACCGCCATCACCGCCATCTCCATGACCATCATCAGAATCGTGATGATGCCCAGGTAGCTCTGACCCAGCAGCAAAATCATCACCCCCACGGCGATGAACGATGCCGCCAGCGCGTAGGTGGCCCGGGCCATCGAGTCCACCACGAACACGGCCGTCCCCGCGGTCACCGCCACCACAGCGAGTACCCAGAACACGATCCCGACCAGCACGGCTCAGCCCTTCCAGACCACGACGAGGGACACAAGCAGATCCTGGGCCACGACGGCCGGGAGCAAGACAGTCCAGCCGATCTCCATGAACCGATCCGGTCGCAGCAGCGGAAGTTTGCGCCGCGCCCACACCAGAACCGTCAGCACCAGCGCTGTCTTGACCAGCACCCACGCCCAGTCGGGCAGGACGGGCCCGGCACCACCGCCGAGGAAGAGCGGCACCGAGAACGCCGCCCCGGCGGTGAGGAACAGGTAGCGCCCGGCCTGCAGGACCAGCCGATCGACCCCCGAGAGTTCGGCCGTCACCCCGCCGACGATGTCCGCGGACAGGGCCGGGGCGAATGGACCCCATACAGAGAAGCCGGTCACGCCGATCAGGAAGACCAGGAACGCCACCGGCATCCACACCACAAACCACACGCCGTCCTGCGCGGCCGCGACGTCGCCCACCGCCAGACTGCCGGCGGCGATCGCCGGGGCCACCAATGCGAACATCAGCGGCAGCTCATAGGCCAGCCCGTGCGCGAGGAAGCGGTAACCGCCCACCAGACCGTGGATGGAGTTGGCGCCCCACCCCGCCAGCCAGACCAGGGCCCACACCATGACGTCGACGGCGTTGAACCACACGACTCCCACGTCGAGGTCCGCCAGTGTCCAGCGGCCCAGCGGGATCACGGCGATCATCAGGAACGCCCCGACCAGCATGCCCGCGCCGCCGATCCGCCACAGCAGGGTGTCCGCGGCGACCGTCGTGCGGCGACGCTGCCGCAACAGACGGGCCGCACGGGCCAGGGGAGTGGGCCCGCCACGACCGCCGCCCCGCGCCGGCGACGAGAGCACCCCGTCCAGCGCCACCGCGAACAACGCCAGCCCACACAGGATCACCCCGGCCAGCACGGCCCACCCACCGGACACGGTCGTCACCACGGTCTCAGACATGCCCCACCTCCCGGACGGCAGGATGCGAGCCCAGATCAAGGCTCGCCACCGCCAAGCGCACAGTGCCCAGCTCCAAACCGGTCACCAGGTCCGGCACCACCGCCCACGGCACAGTTAGTTTGTCCGCAGATTCCTGCGCTGAGCCGCCATCCGCCCGGTCCGGCGTTGCGCCGCCGACCTCGACGCGGATCCGTTCCAGTTGGGCCAGCAACCGGTCGTGGGCATCCCCGAGGCAGTGCCCCGGCAAGCCGTGGCGCTCCAGATCGGCCGGGCCGAGCGGCAGCACGCCCCGCAATGACCAGCGCAGCAGCCGCGACCTGCGAACCTTCCGGTGCAGACGCTCGACGGCGTCACGGGCGGCACCGGGATCGCCCGTCAGAATCCCGTCCCGGGCACGGCGGGCGCAGTCCGCCAGGTCTTCGGCACCGGCCAGTGCCAGCAGTGCCATGACCTGATCACATTGGGTCACCGTGGCAGACGCGTGGTCCGTGGGCCGACCGGGTGCTCCGGCCCTGTGCTCCGTCGCGTCGATCACCGAGGCGGTGGCGTCGACGACAACGTCCCCCTGTAGCGAGCAGTGCAGCACGAGCCCGGCCGGCCAGAACGGCAATACCGGACCGAGCGGCAGATGGAGAACATCCATCTCCAGGCCGTCGCGGTCCTCCCCGCCTTCGGCCAAGGGAATCCCGGCGGGAGCCATGTCCATATCCCCGTGGCCTTCATGGCCCTCGTGCCCGCCGTGGTCTGCGTGGCCCTCGTGGCCACCATGCCCGCCATGGTCTTCGTGGCCCTCGTGCGCCTGGCGATCCGCGTGCTCTTCGTGGTCCGAGTGTCCACCGTGGCCCTGGTGTTCCTCGTGTCCTTCGTGACCCACGTGCCCTTCGTGCCCTTCGCCATCAGCATTGTTCGCGTGATCGGACATCGAGGGCTCCTGCGCCCGTTCGCGGGCGTCGGTCCGGTGATGGGAAGTGTCGAGCAGGAGCGCAGTGGCATTGTCGAGGGCGGGAACCACCGCTCCGGGCGAGGCGATGCCGATGCGCACCCGAGGGCCGGGCATCTGCTCCCAGAGGCGGTTCGCCAGATCCGACAGCTCAGGGCCCGGCGCACCACACACGACGAGCACGTCCCCCTGAGCCGGACTACTGGCTATCCGCCACCCGCGACGGAGTAGCTGTTGCTCAAGCTCCATCCGAGTCGCCCACTGGCCCGGGGCCTCGACGACGAGCACCCGGGTGGCCTGGACGGCGAGGCGGGCGAGAAACGGGCTCAAGCCCATCGGAATGCGCCTTCTCGCCGTGCCCAGGCCACGGCGACTAGCAGGGCACCAAGGAACAGGAACATCTCCACCACCGCAGAGAGCCCCTTCTCGATCACCACCACGGCCCACGGGTACATAAAGAGCATCTCGACGTCGAAGGCCAGAAACACGATCGAGGCGAGGTACCAGCGTGCGTGGAACCGCGACAGGGCGTGCTCCTGCGGTGCCCACCCGGATTGGGCCGGCAGGACTGTCAACGGGTCGGAGGTAATGCTGGCCACGCGGTGGAGTGCATAGAAGAGAGCAACGACAGACAGCGCCACCAGAGCCACGGACACGATCCCTGAGGACATGACGGTCTCTCCCCTTTCTCGCGGTCGAACATCGAGGCCGGTCGCTGAGCGGTGGGAGTCACCTTAACGGATTACCGCGATCGATAATCTCGTTCCAGCTCGGCGGTCAGCCGTGACCGGGGCCGGCTCCGCAGAGCAGCAGGAAATGATGGGCGCTGTAGGGCACCGGCAGAGGGTGCTTTCAGGGGCCAGTCCGAAAACCGCGGTTCTCCGAGCCCGATCGACCAGCCTCGGGCAACGTGTCCTGGGGCGCCCACCTCGCTCCCTCGGTGCCAAGGTCAAGATCTCGTGAAGAAACCTGACGACTCGAATCATGTACCCACCGGGGGTATATGATTCTGGTGTGGGATCGCCCCACGGCGTTCGGCGAAAGGATTAAGACGATGACGGCCACCACATACCAAGTTCAGGGGATGACCTGCGGGCATTGCGTTTCATCCGTGAAAGCCGCTGTTGGTGCATTGCCCGGCGTGATCGGCGTCGAAGTCAACTTGCAGGCAGGAAGTATGACAACGACCGGAACCGCGACTACCCAGGCCGTATCCCAAGCCGTGGCCGACGCCGGATACGCGATAGTCTCCGCAGATCAGACGGTCGGTGTCTCCTTGCCCATGGCGAGTGGAACGGGTGGCTGCTGCTGCAGCTGACGGTTGGCCCATTTCGGCCCGATGACGCGATGAACCACGTTCTCGAGCGAACACAGCATTGGCCGGGTGGGCACCCTCGCTCACCCGGCGCTCGACTTCCAGCCGCAAGTCATTGAGAGATGTCCGGGTCGGCATGTGGCCCGCGCGCGTGTGGCCCATATGGTGGCGCCGAGGATGATGGGGGACATGAACTCTTCTGCCCGTGCGCTCGGAACGACAGAAGTCGCCGCACCGACGCCACGTCCGGCCACGGGCTTGCGGGCGATGGTTGTCGAGGACGAGCAGTCTTTGGCCGATGTCGTGGCCACCTACCTCGAACGCGAGGGCTTCGAGGTGACGATCTGCGGCGATGGTCTTCAGGCGGTGACACTGGCCCGGCAAATCGACCCAGACGTCATCGTCCTTGACCTTGGCCTGCCCGGGCTGGACGGGGTGGAGGTCTGTCGAAGCATTCACGGCGTCCATCATCGTGGCGTGGGGGTTGGCGGTGACCATCGCAGTGTTACTGGCGCTGCTGGTGAGTTGGTATCTCACCCGGAGAGTTCAACACTCCGTCACCGCCGTGACCTCCTCGACTGCCGAGATCGCCAGTGGACGCTACGACACGCGGGTCGTTAGCCCAGGCCTGGGCCGCGAGTTCGACGATCTCGCCGACAGTGTCAACGAACTCGCCCGACGGCTCGACGCCACCGAGACCACCAGACGCAGAATGCTGGCCGACCTCGGACACGAAATGCGCACACCCCTTGCCACACTCGACTCCTACCTCGAAGCCATCGACGACGGCATCCACACCTTCGACGACGACGTCCGAACCATTCTGTGGTCGGCTACTCGGCGGCTGGAGAGACTCGCCGCGGACATCGTCGACGTCTCCCGCGCGGAAGAACACCTCACCCGCCTTCGCCCCAGTCCGACCACTACTCGGACGCTGGTCACCCGTGCGGTCGACGCCGTCCGAGAACGATACGAGAACAAGGGAGTCCAGCTACACACCCACGTCGACGACGCACCGGTGACGGTGGACACCGACCGCATCGGACAAGTGCTGGGCAATCTCCTGGACAACGCACTTCGCCACACCCCCGCCGGCGGCACCGTCACCGTCATCAGCGGGCAGGTAGGGCGCCGCCACGTCGAGATCACCGTGTCGGACTCCGGCGAAGGAATCGCCCCACACCACCTCGACCACCTCTTTGACCGCTTCTACCGAGCCGACACCTCACGCGGCCGCCACAGCGGCGGCAGCGGTATCGGCCTGACCATCACTCGCGCACTCGTCGAAGCCCACGGAGGGCACATTCGAGCGCACAGCGACGGGCCCGGCCAAGGTGCGAGCTTTACTGTCGAAATTCCAAAGCCGGACTAAAGACGACTCAGGTGGCCGCCGGGCCGAGGGGGTCAGGGGCGGTCATGCCAGTACGCCTGAGAATCCGTCGGTGGCGTCGAGGTAGCCGACATCGCGCAAGGCCGCCTCGAGAACCCGGACATACGGAAGATGCAGTTCGGTAGCCATGCCATCGAGAGTCGCTCGGGCCGGCAGGCCGCGCAGACCGCGGGTGCGCCACAAGTACAGATTCTGGCGGGTGATCCCGATTCGGCGGGCCAGCTCGGCCTCACTGACGCCGTAGGTGTGCTTGTGAGCATCAATGAGCTCGACCAGGCGAGAGGTCTCCATAGTCCCGAGTATTCGCCTGCGCTGAGTATGTCGTCAAGTAGTAGTGGACGCTCTCGACAAGTACTACTTTACATAACGTCTGGTTACCGGTGTCGTCCCGCCGCCAGTCGGAGAGGGCGCCCGCTGGCTCGACCTCGTCAATGTGTCAGCGCGATTCTGTGGCTGGGACGAGCTGGACTGGAGCCTGCGAGTGGAAACAAAGGGTCCTGCCTCGACTTGAGGCAGGGCCCTTCCTTTTTCTTCGGCTAGTTCAGTGAGCGGCGTCGCACGCCTCGACGATGTCGGCGGGGATACGTCCACGGTCAGAGACCGTGTGCCCATTGGCGTTCGCCCACTCGCGGATCGCTTTGGTGTCGGTGCGCCCGCCCGAGGTGCGGGCGATCTGCTTCTTCTTGTCGCCCTTCACTCTGGTCGCCGCTGACCGGAACGGTTCGATCGCATCATCGAACAGAGCGGCGTTTTCGGCGCTCAGATCGATGCTGTAGCCCTTGCCGCGGTAGCTGAACTTAATCGACACGGCCTCGTCTCGGTCTAGTTCCTTACCGTCGAAGTCGTCGATGAAGACTGCGGAATATACGACTGCCATTGTTCTCCCAAAGATTGTCAAGGTGCGGGACTAAGTATCCACACTTGACGATCTTGGTCAATTTTTCAGCAAGCTAGGAGTGGCAATAAAAACAGCTTCCCCAGTATGGCCAGTGGGCTATCTCACAGCTTGGCGATATCTGGGGTTGTTCCGCACGTCCTCGGTCGGCTTAGTGCTGCTGAACGGTTTTTTGCGGACGGTCGGCAGCAGCGTTGTCATCAGACCACTTAGAGCGTGCCGGCAACCGGAAACTCACCACATGCCGGTTATGGTTCCCAGCATCTCTTCCCAATGCCGCAGCGGCAGCAAGTGGCCCTCGTCCCGGTAGAGTTATTTCGACAAGCGGGGTTCCGGCGTGTGTTTGTCGCTGGGTCATGATTCCTGCCGGGCTCGGTGCAGTGTCGCGTACATAGCCAGCACGTTATTGACGCGAGGCATCGTAGTCGAGATCCGACCACGCATACGGCAGGGGTGGAGGTCGTTTAGAGGGGATTGCAACGTCAGACACTGAGATGAGGTTCGGCGCCGCACCAGACGGCGTTCGTATCGTGTGGTGGCCGACTCCGATCAGTTCGGTGCGCCGTTGTGCGACTGCATGTCCCACCAAGGTGAGGCGATCTCCGAATGATGAGACCTCAGCGCGGACCACTGCCCCATGTCTGACGGTGGCCGGCGAGCAGTTTGTGCTCGCAACATCAATTAAGTCCGCCCGTTCAGCCCAGATATTTAGCACGCGGCTATTAGGGGACTTGCCCCCGGTCGTGATAAAAGCCAGTCCCACTCTCAGCTCATTTGTCACGGCAGAGCGGTGAATTGGGCCGAACACACTGTAAACACCAAATATCGGGCTACGGAATTGAACTGTCCATTGCTCGCCCTTCGAGTGCGCCTCGATCAAGCTCAACATCTGGTGGACCGGGCGCCGCTTCGGCGGCCGGAGCGCGGGTAGCGGGAGTGGCGAGTGCACCAAGGACCTCGAGACGATCGTAGCGAAACCGGACACTAGTGTCCTATAGTATCGCTGAGGGGCCCTCGGGTGCCAGAAAGGGTCGTGCCGGTCGCTCGACACGGTCGATCGACGGCGATAATGGGCCTGTGCCTATCTCGGATCACAAGTTTTCGCCCATGGAGCTGCGGGAGAGGGAAGTCGTGCGCCGAGCCATCGGAACGGTCGTAGCCCGGTTGCGGAAGGCGGCCGCGCTCTCTCAGGTCGAAGTTGCCGAACAGGCGAACATGAGCGAGAGAGAGCTTCGACGGATTGAAAAGGGAGTCGGCGGAACCCCGCTGGATCGTCTATGGCCTCTAGCCCGTGCGATAAATTCAACGCCAGAAGAAATCGTGCTTGAAGCGCAGAAGCTCATAAGCGCCGACCCAGAACTCGGCTGAGAATACTAATGGGCCAGCCGCGACTCGTTTGATAGGCCGACCCAGTGGCGAGATTTGGCATGGCTGTAGAGATTGACGATCGTGGTCTGCACCCACCAACAACTTTCAGCTAGAACAGTCAGTACCACTGACGGCTAGGCTGTTCACTCCGTCGCGGCCTCCGGCAGGTTGCAGGGCGAAATCCTTGGGCTGATTGTTCGACACGCGCTGGTAAATAATTGGTTGACCAGCCTGCGTGGTGCTCAGGGTGGCGGCACCGATGTGAGACTTGGCGAGGGACGGTAGGTGAGGGCCGCGAGCGTCACTTGCGCGGCCAGCACCTCGTTGAGGGCTTTGAGTTCTTGAACTTCGGCCGTGAGAGACTCCACCTTTTCCGTATTGTCATTTCGGGTTCGGTCTCTATTTGCAGATTGATAAATTTCGATGAGTTCTTTTAGGTCGAGGTGTTTGTGGGTAAGCGCCGTTCGTGCGAGACCAGCTTCCTGGGCTATCGCTTTGACTGATAGCCGTCCCGAACTACTTTCGGATTCACCTTTCAGGGTCCGAATGAGCGCGGCAATGAGTTTGTCGCGTTCTTCTGCATCATCACCGCGTCGGGTCATGAATTGTTCTCTCCTTGTTCGTGTCGGGTGATTTCCTTGGTAAGTTCGTCCGCGATTTGCTGGTTGCGCGCTGCCAGCGGGGCGGGTAAGTAGTCGATTTCAGCGAGTAGTTGGTCGCGTTGCCGCGTCTTCTCTTGGAAGTGGCGGTCGAGCAGGGCGATGTTGGGGCAGCCGCGTTGGCAGTTGGTGAGGTCTGGTGTCCCCGAGTCGCGGTTGGTAGTTCGGGTGGGGTGGCAGAGGGCGGTGGCGGCAACGTACGAGCAGACGTTGTGGGCGTGCCCGTTGTCGTGAATGAGAGTGAGTCCGGATCGTTTGAAACGCTCGAGTGCTGCTTCGGTTTTGACCTCGCCAGCGAACTCGGCAGCAAAGGCGGTGACGCCATCACGGACGCGATTCGCGGCCGGGCCGCTAATGGCAGATCCGCCTTCGAGTTCTTCGGCGAGTAGCGTGAGGTCGTCCCAGGAGCCGAGGAGGGCGTCTAACTCCACTACATCGGGGAAGCCGGACTCCTCGCGCCCCGCGTAGCCGAGGGAGACGACGCTTTTGACGTGCCCGTACTGGATGCCGAGCGCAATCTCACCGCCGGGCTGGTTGGCGATGTGGTAGGCGAGCGTGCGTCGGAAGCGGGTGGTTCCGATAAGCAGGCGAGCGGCGTCACCGGATTGGTTCTCGGAGAGGATGCTGGTCGGCCCGGAGATTGGAACGACCGGGTCTCCGTTCTGGGTAGCGTGGGCGTTCCAGAGCGTGATGAAGCTGCCGAGACTAATACCTATGGAGGACGTGGTGGCTACTTCGCCTTGCCGCTGTTGGCCTTCTCGTGGGCGGCGGTTCCAGGCGAACAAATATGGGGTGTCTGGTCTCGCGAGCTGTTCGAGCGCCTCAATCGCGCGGGCGGCGGGCTCGATGGTCACCCACGGCTGGTCGCGTTGAGCACCTTGACTGAGTTGATCACCGTACTCGTCGCGGAGGCCCTTGAACTCGCGGCCGACGATTGTGTACTCAGCTGCGGCGCTGGCATTGCTGGTGACTGGGTTGTAGCGGAGGCAGCCGCGTTGAAGGTGCAGGACCTCTTGGGGGCGCATGCCGGTGAAGTAGGAGATGAGCACGAACGCTGCCGACCGCACGCTGCCTGCGTCGTAGGACTGGAGCCAGTTGGTGGCGTCCTTCCATTGTCGGGCGTTCTCGGCGGAGAGACGGCCCGGTGGGAGCGTGATCCCTTGCGCCGTGAACCATGTTTCAGCGGTCTTCTTAATGCCGCGACGCCCGACGGTGAGTGTGCCGTCGAGATAGCCGCTGATGACGGTGTGGGCGGCAACGATGAGCGCACTGATCGCCTCAGGGTGGAACGGTTCGGTTTTGTTCTCGTACTCGACTGGGGCAGGACCGAGCCACCGGCTATATTTCGCCGAGAACCATGAGGGTGCGGTGAACGCGTAAGGCGAGGGCAGGTCGACATTGTGGGCCCACAGTCGCCCTAGGTGGACTAGTTGCGCAACCTTGTGTGAATAGGCGCAATCCTCGCGTGCACCCACGTGCTCGCCGTACTGGGTCCAGTCGTCGGTGGTGAGGTCTGCGATGCTACTGAGTCCGTGTGCGTCGATCCAGTCCAGCAACAACTTCATGGCGTGGAACATATGGAGGGCGGTCCCGGCGGATGGGAACCGAGACTTCATAGACGTGGTTCGACGCTGAGTTTCCGTATTGAGGACGTTGTAGAGGTAAACCTTCGCCGCTTCGCGATGACGGGGCCGAATGGCAGCGAAGTTGATGTTCAATGTGATCTGGTTCTCGGAGAGCGAGAGGTAGTGGAGCGGCCACACGTCGTCGCCGAAGACTGGCTCCGGTGCTGCTTCGGGAGTCCGGTGGTGACGGTTGGCGAAGAGTGGACTGGTCAGCAGCGGGACGACCGGCGTGAGCCCGACCGTCCGAGTCGCAGCAGTGTTGACGGCGGGGTTGGTCATGTGTCCCAAGTCCTATTCATCAGTCGATTGACCTGGTCCCGGTCAGTATCGGTGACATCAGCGCGGGCAGCGAGGAGGTCGCTGTTCGAGAAGTGCCGATTGGGGACTAGCAGCGAGGCGATGCGGGCATGATGAGCCGCGAATCGCGAGTCCCAGAGGTGTGCTGGCGTGACAGCGCGCAATCCCTCCAGGTGGTCGTGGAGGGCGACGACTCGAGGGAGGTGTCGCTTAAGGACCACCGCGTTCGTACACGCGAAACAAGTCAGGAAGGACGCGCGGCACGGCTCATGAGTGTCGGGAGCATGCTCGTGGTCAACGCAGGCCGAGGCCACTGTGTCGCGCGCACCTGAGTTCACGTCCTCAAGCACGCCGCGGAAATCCGTAGGGAGGTCGTCGACCGTCGCCGCACCGTTCACGACTCGCGCCTGCACGGCGTGGAAATGGTCTTGAAGAACAGTGGCGATGACTGGCTGCACGGCCTTCTTCACCGTCGGATCGTTGAGGTTGTAGTCGATGTTGGTGTTGAGGCTATGACCTTGCGGATGAACTTGTGTGGCGAAGTAGGATCGCAACCTGATAGGAGTTGCAAAGTCCAGTTCGGGGTGTTCACCGCGCCAGGCCCTGAGGTATCTCGCTATCGTGTGGGTATTCGCGTCTACCAGCACGGTGAGCGGGACTGGTCGCGCGTTCCTACCGATCGCATTTACTTGGCCCGAGAGGGACACGAGCACCGCGTCAGTGGGGTAGCCCACCTCTTGTAGCGTGCGCCGCGCCCCGTCGGTGAGTTCGAGAATCATCTGAATCAGGCGGGCTTTGGATCGAGGGCCGTTGTCGGTGTAGGTCTCAGTCCACTCGCTGACGACGCCCCGTCGCGGTTTGGTGAGCCTGACGCGAAGATGGAGCGGTTCACTGCCGTCACGGGCGTCCACTCGGTTGACGTCGCTCACGCCGAGAGTGAGGGCGGTGCCGAGGTTCCAGCCGCAGGTGATGATCAATGCGAGGAGCGCGGCAGCGACTTCGGCGGGAGTCGGGTAGAGGTTCTCCCACAGCGGAAAGAGCGTTCGGTTATTGGTTCTCGAGTTCGGGTAAAGCCTGCGGTACACGCTCGGTGGCACGCGCCGCTTACTCGGGCTCCCGGGGCTGCGGTCTGCTACATCGCCGGTGCGGGCCACCTCGTCGAGGAACTGGGCGTACTCGTAGTCGGGATGGCGGTCGTCATACTCGCCACGCTGATAGGCGTCGACGACGTCCCAGCCATGCTTCACACGGGTGAGGGCATCACGCACGTTGTTGACACAGGTGAGTCGTAGCAACTCGATTTCCTCATCGGTCAACGCGTCGTCAGAGGCCTGCGGTTCCGGTCGCGGCGCAGTCGTCGATTCAATGACGTGTGCGCACTCCGCGCTGATGCCGGGAAGTGTGGGCAGGATGACTCGAAGAATGCGGTGCCGTCTGTAGCGAGTGTAATTGGTCCACAACATCAACCGTTCGCGGTACATCACCCCAGTCAGGTCACTGGCATTGACGACGCCGAGGTCGGAGAAGAACGCCCGGACTGCCGTCAGAGCTCTACCCGTCGTCGCTTTCGTGCCCCATGACCCCGAAGGCCCAGCCATGTCGATGAATCGTTCCATGAGTGCTTTTCGCAGGTTTGGTCCGACGTCAACAGATGTGAAATCGAGCTCGTAGGGCCGTCCGCGTGACGGGGTCACCCGGAGGCCGTCATTGACTGCTTCGCATCTCATGCGTCTGCCACCCGGTCGTCTAGGGCAGCGACCTGCGAGAGCGTGTGGTCGAGGGACAGCGGAGCACCCTCAGCGGCCCGCATGAACCACTCCCACTCCAGGGCCAGAACGGGTGCCAAATAGTAATTCCGAGTGGTCTCGACACTCCGGTGCCCCAGCAGTGTCTGGACTCGCAGCCAGATGTTTTGGCTGCGCACCATCGAGTCGAACGCGCCGGGCGTTAGTGCACCACGCTGGCACATTTCCATGTGTGCGGCGAGCGCAAACACATACAGCGCGAACGAGTGGCGAAGCATATGTGGATGAACCCGAATCGTTGTGTCATCGAGGACCGCGAGACCGGCCCCCCACGCGCCGCGAGAACCCGCCGTTCGGGCGGAAGCAGACTTGAAGACGGTGTTCCAGTTGGAGACGCCGACAGGCTTCCCGCCCGTCCCGAGCCACACCATGAGAGGACGCCGACGCCCCTCCTCATCCAGTGCGTACATGCGTGTGCGCTGGGCGAGCGTGAGGTCGTCCAGCCGCCACCAACGCTCTTCACCAGCCCTTGCGGGTCGGCTCACCAGGACCTTGGTCGGAATCCCTCCGCGGCGGGAAATCTCTTTCAGGATCAGCGGGTCCGCGTCCTGCTCGTAGATGCCAGACCGAAGGCCGAACGCCACCTCGACCTCACGCGCCCCGGTGACATATGACGTGATCGACTGGTGCGTCGCGCGGTCCAAGTACATCATCCGGCCCCGCGACGGGCTCCCTTTCGACAGCGAAGCTGGCACCCGCCCAGAGACCAGTCGCGTGCTGAAATCAGCGCTGGGAATCTCAAACGTCAGCAGCCCAGCACCTTCAGTTCGTCGCAGGCCAGTGTGGTAAAGCAAGTCCGCGTACGCGGTGTTCCTCTCACGCATCATCAACGATTCGCCGCGAGCTGATCCAATCCCCAGCAGGCCCTCGGACCGCCAGCGGTCGTACGCCCGGCGGGTCAGCCAGTTGACGTCCGCTGACAACTGTCCTTTGGTGGCATTGATCCGTCCCGACGGCACTGGATTGCCGGAGATAATTCCCAGACCCACAGCCACGTCGTAAAGCGAGCAAATGGCGACCAGGTTGCGAGCTAGCGTTGATGCAGATACCGGCTCCGCCGGAATATCTCGCAGATCATCATCGCCCGAGGCACCAAAGCGACGCCGGTCCATGAAATCGTTAATCTCAGCGCGGCGCACCGCAAGCCAGTCATTCCCCGGACCAAGCCATCTGAAAAAGAGCGCCACATCTGACGCATAAGCGGAAGCTGTATTGACGGAGTGATACCTCCGCGCCCACTCGGCAACCGCAGGATGAATATTCCCGTTGGCAGTCACCGGAATATAGAGGGGAGCCTTCCGGCGAAGAATCCCAGCCGCCTGGCTCATTGTGGATTCCAGCCACGCAGGCCGGTCAACCATGTCCGACAGCACGCTCAGACGAACGGTCTTCACCTGCGCGAGGTTCATGGGTTGCGAGACGGTCATGTCAGCCAGCGTAGAGCGCACCCAACAGTCGCCGGTTACTATATAACGAGTGACCAGGCGCAGACCTGATGGTTCCGGTGCGCGCGTCCCATCGTCTGCTCGGCCAGAAGTCCCGAGTAGCGGGCCTGGTGAAAGAAGCCCCTGCGCGGAGTGGCGGTGGCGAACGCGCCGTCGGCGAACTGCTCGCTCGCCTGCAGGTTGATCGCAGTGGGCGTGTTGAACACCACCACCGGCGCTTCGCCGCGCTGGAACCGCATCCGCTCGGATTCGGCCTCCGGATTCGAGCCGTAGATCCGCGCCACCGGAATCCCGTCGGCCTCGAGCTTCTCGGCCACCGGGTGAGCGGCCGTGGAGACCATCTCGGTGGCGATCAACACCTGGTACCCCCGGGCGAGTTCGGCCTTCGCTGCCGCAACCGTGTGCTCGACCCGGATCATCGACGCCTTCTGGCGCAGCCTCACCAGCGCGGCCAGCCCGTGCGCGACGTTGTTGCCCGTCCGCGCCAGCTGCATCTCCCGCTGGAAGTCGCCCCACTCCAACTCGTAGGCCCGCCACTGGTCCGGGGTCAGCTCCACCAGGTCCACGTCGAAGGGCGGTGGCCCCCACGGCGCCGATCGGGTGAGGAGCAGCTGCGGGTCGTGCCGAAGCAGGATGTCTCGCACGTCGCTGATCACGGTCTGCTGGGTCTGCAGCGACTCCTTGGCCTCCGCGCTCCACGTCCACTTGCCGTACGAGGTCTCCAGTGGGACGCCCCGGTCGGCCAGCGCCCGCCCGAAGTTCGTCCACTGGGCAGGCGGGTCGCCGTGCACCTGCGCGTACAGCGACGACAGATATCCCCACTCGCCCGGATGATGCCCGGGGGTGGCGGTGATCGTCAGCACGAACGGTGCCTTGTCGTGCGGCCCGTCCATGTGTGTGAGGCGCCGCATGTAGCTGGTCCGTTTGCTGTCGAAACGGAATTGGTGGGCCTCGTCGACTACCGCGACGTCGACTTTCAGCCGCGGGCGCCCGTTCCGGGCCATCAGTTTGCCGAGGCTGTCCGAGGACATGATGATCCAGCGTAGATCGTCGTCGCCCAGTGCGGCGATGGTGCGTCGCCACGACGGGATGGTGATGCGGGCCGGCCGATCCACCGTCACCAGCACAGTCCGTGCACCACGCGACGCGGCGATGGCCTTCGCCGCGGCCACTGCCACGAGGGTCTTACCGGTGCCCACGTCGTTGGCCAGATGGACCTGCCGG
Source organism: Dietzia sp. NPDC055877 (assembly GCF_053615975.1). Lineage (NCBI taxonomy): Bacteria > Bacillati > Actinomycetota > Actinomycetes > Mycobacteriales > Dietziaceae > Dietzia > Dietzia sp. NPDC055877. The sequence goes on from NZ_JBSHCV010000012.1 coordinate 33,808, forward strand.
AACTGCCCCTCGGCGGCAGCGACGATCGCGTCCACGTCCGCGAGTTGTTCCGGGCGAAGAGTCATCGGTGCGGCTGTCGCGCCGGGGCCCTCGCTGCCGTTGAGCTCGTCCTCCCGCCACCGCAGGTAGGAGTACGGCTTGCTGGCGTAGGGCTCCAGTGCGCTCGGCAGGGCGGTGCCGACGTAGGCGTGCGCGGTGAGGGACTTGTAGTAGGTCACCCCCGCCGGGGTCCCGCCCTCGAATCCTCCCCAGGGGAGTTCCAAGAGCCACACTCGCTGGCCGGGAGGGATCGACGGCACCGCCGCGCTGGACTTCTTGGTTGCCTTCGCGCGCGTGGTGCCGGCCTTGCGCTTGGCGCCGGTCTTGCGCTTCGTGGTGGCCTTACGCGAGGGCCGGGTCGCCATCAGATCCCGCTGTCGTTGCGGGCGGTGACGAGGGCGGGTGAGTCCACGGTGTTCTCCCGGGTGGTCCTGGTTGGGTCGGGCTCACTCTGGGGGCCGGCGGCGGTGCGTCGCGGACGTTACTCGTTCGACGACGGAAGGACGATGCCCCAGAGCCCCAGGCTGCGATGTGAAGGTACGGAATTCTACGGCCCGCTCCAGTCACCTGATCGGATTGCCGGATAGGGCTTCAATGCGTGCTCGATAACCCGCCCTTCTCTGGTCATAATTCGGAAGGACGTGCAGCCGTCGACGTACCACGCGTTCTGGGGGTCCGGAACGTTGTACGTCGCCCATCGACTGATAAGCGGGCGCACTTCGTAGTCATCCGATCCCAGCCAGATGGCCTCGACCACCCAGTGTTCGCTTCCCGCATCCTGAGAGTGCAGGTGAAGGTCACCGTCCACGCAACTGTGCAGTCCGTACGCCATCGGTTCTCCTCGGTAGACGACGCAGTTCCGGTGAGACGCGCCTGTCAGGCGAGTCTTTCATTGAGCTGAACCGGCGTGCGGGCGCACTCTCCAGAAATTCCCACAAGCCGCCGACACCCTGCAGAGCGCTGAGGAGTCCGCTGCACCGAGTAGGTCCGGCCTGATCCCGATTCGTCGAGCGGTCTCAAATCCGGATCTGCTGCGGTGGCTTTCTGGGAGAACGTAAGCGGGTCAGACCACTCGGCGAGCGACGCGCGGGTGTGACGGAACGGGGCGCGGGCTGGTCGCGTCGGAGGTTGCAGGGCGCGGAGAGGTGACGACGACGAGGACGTCGACATAAAGTTCCGTCTACGGCATATTGCAGGATGTCGTCGTCGGCAACGCCGTGTTTCCGCGCGGATCGGCGGACGATCACGATGCGGCGGCCCACTCGGCCAACGCCTACCGAGTGGTCGCAGATCGGCGTTTGCAGCGGTGGCTTCCTGGGGAAACGTGAATGGGTGCGACCACTCGGCGGGCGAGGGGGCAGGGAATCGGCCGTGCTGCGTGCGGTCTGCTGGAGTTGCTTACCGGACAGGGTCATGCGCGCCTCCTGGTAGGGCGGCCCCTCCCGCGCCCGCGGTCAGAAGGTGAAGCCGGGCGCGACCGAGCCCAGGAGCGGGAGGTAGACGTTCTCGGACAGGGAGCCCGCGAGCCCGCCCGAACCCACGGCGGCCAACATCATGTTGATGACGCCCCCCACTCCGATGATCGCGCTTCCGGCGACGTCTCCGATCGAGTCCATGATGGCCACCCTCCCTCGTGCTGCCCCGGGTCGGTGCAGCGAAGCTTGCGCCCCACGCTAGGACCCGGGGCCAAGGGCGTCAACGATTCGCGAACTCTGAAGGGGTCCGTTGGACGGGCACCCGGTCAGGGCGCCGCCCCGGCTCACGCCGCCGGTACCGCCTCGCGGAGTAGCCGGGTCGCGAGGTCGTCGTCGTCGACATGCAGCCGCACTTCGCTGACCTCCCGCAGCTCAGGCCTGCCCCACGGCAGCCCCGGCACCGCCGCCTCGACCGGCCGCGCGAGAACCACGGTCAGGCTGGTCCCGTCCGGACCGGGGAGGGCGAGGATGTCGCGGTCGCCGTCGGTCTCGATCGCCGCGGAGGTGGGGGAGAGCCTGCGATCCCGACGCACCTCGGTCACGTCGGAGAGCGGCACCCGGGCGCAGACGTGCGGCCCGCTTCGGAGCACGAGCTCGGCGCCGACGATCAGGTGTGGCCGCACGATCCGCCCGGCGAGCAGCCCCAGGATCATGAGTAGCGCGTAGATCCCGAGGAGGTCGAGGATCAGCCGCACGGTGGGCCACGGGATGAGCAGATGGACGGCCACCAGCTCGATCCCGGCTGCGACCGAGAGCGCTATCGGGATGCCGAGCGTGCCGCGGGAGTAGCCGATCGCCACCGCGCCGGTGGGTACGTCCGGTCGCCGCGCGATCCAGCGGCCGAGGGAGGCGAACGTGCGGGCCTCGGCGGCCATCATCCGCAGGTAGGGGTCGTCGACGGCGAGCGCGCGCAGGGCCTCCCGCCGCGATCCGGACCGGCGGCGGTGGTCGCGGTACCGGCGGAGGTATCCGGCCACCGCGACCGCCCCGAGCGGGACCTCGACTGCCAGGAACAGTGCGAGCGCCACCGCGGGAGTGATCGTGCCTGTGGCGAGGAGGACCGCATCGATGACGACGACGACAACCGCCACCGCCGGCAGCAGCCTGCCCATCACGACATCACGCCCAGGGCGGTGAGCGTGCGACGCAGCACCTCGCGCTGGGCGGGGTCGGGGAGGAGCTGGTCGAGTGTGGGGCCGGTCCGATCCGCGGGCCGGTCCGGCTCGCTGGAAGCGGCAGGGTGGTCAGTCGCCGGCGGCGGGCCGGAGACGAGCGCCCGCAGGTCGGCGTCGCTGAGGAGGGCGTCGACGAGCCGCTTGATTTCGGGCTCCACGTCGGCCGGTCGGCGGCCCTCGATGCGCTGGAAGCCGGCGAGCATATCGAGGTAGGCGCGGCGCCGGCCGGGGTCTGCGCCGATGGCCACGTAGCTCGCGGCCAGAGCGTCGGGGAAGTTCCCGCTGAGGGCGACCAGGTCGAGCAGATCGCGTTCGCGGTCCAAGAGGGCGGCCAGCTCGGGGTCGCCGGCGGCCTCGGCTCTGCATGTCTCGAGGGCGCGGGCCACGGGCTCGGGCAGGAGCCCGGGCGGCAATCCGGCGGCGGCTCGCTGGGCGATCACGTCCAGTCGGTCCCGCTGCCGGGTGAGCTGCGCGATCTGCTCGTCGATCCCGTCGCGGATGGCGGCCAGGTCGGCGGCGGTGTCGGTGTCGGGGTTGTGCGTTGCCGGATCGGCTCCGTCGCTGTCGCCGGCCCCGCCGGTCTCCGCCTCGAGGAGCGTGGCGACCTCGCGCAGTGGCACGCCGGAGCTGGACAGGAATGCGATTCGGGCGATGCGGGCCAGGTCGGCCACGCCGTACTCGCGATACCCGCCGGAAGTGCGATCGGGCTCGGCCAGGACGCCCAGGCGGTGGTAGTGCCGGATGCTGCGCGCGCTGATCCCGACGATCTGGGCGACCTCACCGATTCTCATGCCCTGATCATGAACCTTGACACTGTGACAAGGTCAAGCTTGCGATGTTGACCCTGTGGCAGGCATGCGTGACGGCTCACCGCCACCCTTCGTGTCCATAAGGAGAGTTTCAAAGTTTAAAGGCGACGGACGCACGCACGGGGCTGGCGACCGTGCTTTATCATTCAGAAATGATTGAACTGTCTGTCGCGGTAATCGCTGGATTGTCGTCTTTGTTAATCGCGTTTTTGACTCTGTATAGGGGCGTTCCTGAGAAGAGGGTTATTGATCTGCAGTCCATACTGGACCGGCCTTCGATAAGTGAAAAAGAAAGAGTGATCGTGTCGGAAGCCGTTAGTCGTCAAATTGCGCGCCTGGAAGCACCGAACCTTCCGCGGTGGTTCCTGTACTGGGCCGCTGTCGGGACTGTATTGTTCATTTTCGCCGCAGTTCTAGTCGGAATGTTTGCTGACGATCTCGGTAAGGTGATTTTCTACGCGATTTATGGCGCTTATGTCGTCACTTCTACTGTGATGGCGATTGAAATTGCGAGACGAGTATTCTTAAAGCGGGATGACTGACGTCTCTACTTTATTAGCTTGGGTGGCTAGCCTCGGGGACATGCCTATAGGATTCTGCCCTTCAAATAGCGATGTGCATACGGGGGTCGAGGAAACACCGCAATTCGAGGGGCAGATTGGCAGATGGGCCCGCGTAGGAGCGCGGAGCGCAAGTCGGAGGGGCGTGGGGCGGCACCCCGGGTGCGCAAGTCGAAGGGGCGTGGGGCGGGGCCCCGGGCGCGCAAGTGGGAGGGGCGGGCGAGAGGGTCGAGGCCCGCCCCGGCGCAGCCTCGGCGCGACCGGCGGGGCGACGTGGAACAATGGCCCCCGGTGCCGCCGCCGGAGCGTGGTGCCAGCCCACAAGGCCGTTACCCAAGTCTTCCCAAGGAGTACAGATGGCGCTTATCGAGCAGGTCGGAGCCCGGGAGATCCTCGATTCGCGAGGCAACCCCACCGTCGAGGTGGAGGTGCTTCTGGACGACGGCTCGTTCGGCCGTGCCGCCGTGCCGTCCGGCGCGTCGACCGGTGCCCACGAGGCCGTGGAGCTGCGCGACGACGACGAGCGCTACCTCGGCAAGGGCGTGACCAAGGCCGTGGAGGCCGTCCTGGACGTGCTCGCGCCGGCCGTCATCGGGATCCCGGCTGAGGATCAGCGGCTGGTCGACGAGGCCCTGCTGGATGCGGACGGGACGCCCAACAAGGCCCAGGTCGGCGCCAACGCCGTGCTCGGTGTCTCGCTGGCCGTGGCCCGCGCCGCCGCCGAGTCGGCGAACCTCGAGCTGTACCGCTTCATCGGCGGCTCCAACGCGCACGTCCTGCCCGTGCCGATGATGAACATCCTCAACGGTGGCGCCCACGCCGACTCGGGCGTCGACGTCCAGGAGTTCATGATCGCCCCCATCGGCGCGCCGACGTTCCGCGAGGCGCTGCGCATGGGCACCGAGGTCTACCACCAGCTCAAGGCAGTCCTGAAGGACAAGGGCCTGTCCACCGGCCTGGGCGACGAGGGCGGGTTCGCGCCGTCGGTCGACTCCACCAAGGCCGCGCTCGACCTCATCGTGGAGGCAATCAAGAAGGCCGGCTATGAGCTAGGCACCGACGTCGCGCTGGCGCTGGACGTCGCCGCCACCGAGTTCTACAAGGACGGCAAGTACCACTTCGAGGGCAAGCAGCTCTCCGCCGCCGAGATGGCCGACGTCTACGCCGGGCTCGTCTCCGAGTACGCCCTGGTTTCGATCGAGGATCCGCTCGACGAGGACGACTGGGACGGCTGGAAGACCCTCACCGAGATGATCGGCGACAAGGTCCAGCTGGTGGGCGACGACCTGTTCGTCACCAACCCGCAGCGCCTTGCCGAGGGCATCGAGAAGGGCCTGGCCAATGCGCTGCTGGTCAAGGTCAACCAGATCGGCACGCTCACCGAGACGCTCGACGCCGTAGAGCTGGCCCACCGCAACCGCTACGCCAGCATGATGTCGCACCGCTCGGGCGAGACCGAGGACACGACCATCGCCGACCTCGCGGTGGCCTGCAACTGTGGCCAGATCAAGACCGGCGCCCCGGCCCGTTCGGAGCGCGTGGCCAAGTACAACCAGCTGCTGCGCATCGAGGAAATGCTCGGCGACGCGGCCCGCTACGCCGGTGCCGGCGCCTTCCCGCGTTTCAGTGCTTGATCAACGCAGTAAGGCCTGACAGTAGAAGTCACGGCTATAAGGACAGGTAGTCGAGAGGAGGGCTGATGGCCCGCCCACCGCGCCCCTCGGACCGCCGGGGTGACGGACGCGAACGCGCGTCCTCCCGGCGGCCCGGGGAGGCGTCGGGTCCTCTCCGGCGCCGCAGTTCCGACCGCCGCGGCACCGACCGCACCACCGGATCGGGCAGCAGCACCGCCGGCGACGCCGGGGCCGGCCCCGCCTCAGGGGCCGACCTCACCCGCCGGAGCGCGCCGCAGCGGCGCACGCCGTCTCGCGAACGGGACCGGCCCGTGCCGGCGTCCGCCAGGTCCGGCAGGGTCGGCACCACCGCGCATCCGGAGGCCCATCGCCTCACCACCCGCACGGATCTGTCCTCGACGGTCCTGGGGCCGAAGAACTACACGCCCCGGCGGATCGGACTCCTCGCCGTCGTCGCCATCATCCTGCTCATCACCGTCTCGTTCCCGCTGCGCAATCACTACCAGTTCCTCCGCGACGAGAAGGCGGTCATGCAGGAGCGGGCCGCGATCGAGGCGACGATCGCCGAGCTCGAGGCCGAGCAGGAGATGCTGTCTGATCCGGCGTTCATCGAGCAGCAGGCCCGCATCCGGTTCGGCGCGGTCAAGCCGGGGGAGACCCCGTACCGAGTGAGCACGGTCGACCCGGTGGAGGAGGCGGCGGCCGAGAAGCGGGCGGCGGAGATCGCGGCGCTGCCGTGGCAGACGCGCCTGTGGAACTCGATTTCCGTGCCGGCCGAGCCGGTCATGCCGGAGGAGTCGATCCTCGACGGCACGTCGATCCCCGGCGGCCCCGACACCCCGCCCACCCCGGTGATGCCGCACCCCGACGGCGTCACCGACCCCGCCGAGCAGAACCCCGGCCAGCCCGAGGCGGCCGAACCCGGCGCCGAACCCGCGCCGTAACTTGTCACAGGAGGACCCCCAGCGTGAGCGCTGAAGCACGCGTTTCCCAGGACGATCTCGACGCGATCGCCGCCCAGCTCGGCCGGCCGCCGCGTGGCGTGCTGGAGGTGTCGTACCGCAGTCCGGATGGCAAGCCCGGCGTGGTCAAGACCGCCCCGCGGCTCGAGGACGGCACCCCGTTCCCCACGCTGTACTACCTCACCGATCCGCGGCTGACCGCCGAGGCGAGTCGGCAGGAGTCGGCGGGGATCATGCGCGGGATGCAGGCCCGCCTGGCCACCGAGCCGGAGCTGGCGGCGAACTACCTGCAGGCGCACGAGCGGTTCCTTGCCAAGCGCAATGCGATCGAGGACCTGGGCACCGATTTCTCGGGCGGCGGCATGCCGTCGCGGGTCAAGTGCCTGCACGTGCTCATGGCGTACGCGCTCGCGGAGGGGCCGGGCGTGGTGTGGCTGGGGGATGAGTCGGTGGCGCTGGCGTGCGAGGCCGGGCTGCGCGGCAACGCCCTGCCCGCCGACTGGCCCACGCCCGAGGAGCTGGGGATCCCCGACTACCTGACGATGGACCAGCAGTGACCGCCCCCGGGAGCGACGGAGTCGTGCGCGTGGGGGCCGTGGACTGCGGCACCAACTCGATCCGCCTGCTCGTGGCCGAGGGCGTTCCGGGCCGGCCGGGGCTGACGGATGTGGTGCGCGAGATGCGGATCATTCGCCTGGGTGAGGGCGTGGATGCGACGGGCCAGCTCTCGGAGGGCGCCCTGTCCCGCTGCCGGACCGCGCTGACCGACTACGCCGGGACGATGGCCTCCCGCGGCGTGCAAGCCGTGCGCATGGTGGCCACCTCCGCCACCCGCGACGCAGCGAACAAGGACGATTTTTTCGGCATGACCGCCGAGGTGCTGGGGGAGCATTTCCCGGGCGCGGTGGCGGAGGTAATCTCGGGGCAGACCGAGGCACAGTTGACGTTCGCGGGCGCGGTGGTGGATCTGGACCGGAGCGAGGGGCCGTTCGTGGTGGCGGACCTGGGCGGCGGGTCGACGGAGATTGTGGTGGGGGAGTTTGACGACGACGACGAGCTCATCCTTCTCGGCGCTCAGAGCCTGGACATCGGCTGTGTGCGCATCACGGAGCGGACACTGCACTCGGACCCGCCTACAGCTGAGGAGGTCTCGGAGGCCCGTCGCGTGATTGCCGAGGCTCTGGAGTCGGCGTCCGGGCTCCCGCTGGGCCGGGCGCGACGGTTCGTGGGCGTGGCGGGGACCTTCACCACGCTCTCAGCGGTGGCGCAGGGGATGGCCACCTACGACTCGGCGGCCCTGCACAATTCGGTGATCTCGCTTGAGCAGATGCGGGAGGTGTGCGCCCGGCTGGTGGCCTCGACTGTCGCCGAGCGGCGTGGCTTGGGGCCGATGCATCCGGGCCGCGCGGATGTGATCGGGGGAGGGGCGCTGGTGGCCTCGACCCTGTGTGAGCTGGTGGCTGATCGTGCTGGTATTACTGAGATCACGGTGAGTGAGAAGGACATCCTGGATGGCATCGCGATGTCGGCGTTGTCCCGCCTGGCCGGCTGACACCGGCCCGGGCGCCTTGCGCGCTCGCCCGGTCCCGCTGCGGCGGGGCCACCCGGCTCACACTCGGTGTGGGCTTTGCCCCCATAGCCCAATTGGCAGAGGCAGACGGCTTAAAACCGTTTCAGTGTCGGTTCGAACCCGACTGGGGGCACGGAAGCCGAGACGTGATCGAATTGAAGCGCCCTAGTTTCAGGGTTCATCGCTACTGCGGGTGGCTGCTCATTACCTTTGAATTCAAGGAACGGAATTGAAGGACAAAACGGTTGATGGACCGACTGTTCCCCTTCATAGGCAGGCCGAGGAGTATGAGGAGTATGCTGCTAGATTTCTGTCGGGCAAGGGCTTCGCCGAAGTTCAAGCCACAATCGCCGTACGAGACGGTCGGGTTGATGTTCGAGTTAAGGGCGTTCTAGCCCAAGTGAAATGGCATGGTCTGCCAGTCGGTCGCCCCAGTCTTCAAGCATTTGCTGGAGCAGCTATTGGAGTTGAAGACTGCCTTCGTGTCTTTTTTCTAAGGTTGGCTTCACTGATGGAGCTATGAGCTACGCTGCGGAACATTCAGTCGCGCTTTTTCAGTTCTGTTTGTACCCAGAGGCAGGGTGGGCCCAGCGGGAACCCATTCCGGGCCACCAGCAGGCTCACGGTGATCTGCGGATCGCCCTTGGCTCCTTACTCAGCAGATCGGTCGCCCGCCGCTCGGCTTAGTCTCGACGCCGGGCCGCCGCCGTGAGTCCGCGCAGAGTAGATCGACCGTGGCCGGGGCGCAGAACAGATGCGCGAGCTCGCCAGCCACGGAGGCGTCGCTGCTCGGCACCTCGAGTTCGACGGTGCACCAGATGGTGTCGGCGAGCATGCTGGCGGCAGCGTTCAAAGTGCGCCCTGGGATGTTCAATGCGAGACCTGAGAACCTGTATCTCCTTAGGCCTAGTACTTCTGTATTTTCGTGCGTCACCACGTCGCCGGCGACCCCAACTATGCGCTCCGGACCCGGATGGGCCAGTAGCTCTGCGCAGGCGGGCTGCGATCGGCTTATGACTCCGCGAAGCGCGGTGAGTCGCCCTCGCGGCGTTTGTGGCGAGGACTAACATGAGCTCATGGTGATCGCGGTCCATGATCGGACAGCCGATCGATATACGACGTTCGAGGAGAGTGGCCAGTTGTCGTTAGTGAGGTCCAGGCAGCGAATAGCTGACCACGGTGAGGTCTTCACGCCGGATTGGCTAGTCCAGGCCATGCTTGATCAGGTGAGAGAGGAGACTGAGCGGATCGACAGCCGGTTCCTCGAGCCAGCCTGCGGTTCGGGCAACTTTATTGTGCCGGTCTTGCGTCGCAAGTTGCGAGCTGTGGCGCAGAAGTTCGGAAATTCCGACTTTGAGATTCGCCACTATGCTTTGGTTGCGGTGATGAGTATCTACGGTATCGAGCTCCTTGCCGACAATATCGCAGAATGCCGGGCGAATATGCTCGAGGTTCTTGTCGACCAGTTGCAGCTATCTAGGGGCGATGATCTATACGACGCGGCTTCCCACGTGCTCGGTGAGAACCTGGTCCACGGCGATGCCATGACGATGCTCAACAATGAAGGGCAGCCTATTACCTTCGCAGAGTGGGGATACCTCGGCAAGGGGCGCTTCCAGCGCCGAGACTTCAGAATGGATGCGCTGACACAATCGTCCGCCTTTGGCGAGAGCGATACCCTCTTCGCGGACTCGGGAAAACACGAGATCTTCAGGCCGATAACGACATATCCGACAATGGGTATTCGAGACATGGCAATGGTGGCCAAATGAACGCAACCCAAGTGAGCTTGGCCTTCCGGTCCCGAAACCCGGATGTGCTGACATGCATCGCGAACCTGTCGAACGATGAAGTGTTCACACCCCCGGAGCTGGCGAACCAGATGCTTGATGGTCTGGCCAGCGCATGGTCTGAGGCTAACGCTGGGGCCGATATCTGGCAAGACGAAACCGTCACATTTCTCGATCCATTCACGAAGTCGGGTGTATTTCTTCGTGAATTGACTAGCCGCCTTATCGCCGGGCTAGAGGGCAAGTTCCCGAACCTGCAAGAACGAGTGGATCATATACTTGCAAATCAGGTTTTCGGGATAGGGATCACCCAGCTTACTAGCATGCTTGCTCGGCGGAGCCTGTATTGCTCAAAGCACGCGAATGGCGCCCATTCGGTCACCCACGCCTTTAATGATAAAAATGGCAATATTTGGTTCGAACGTCTTGACCACACCTGGGTCGGGGGCGATGAGCTCGTGACAACCGGGGATAAATCTGGAAATATTGTAAGAAAAACTATCAATGGGCGTTGCAAGTATTGCCATGCGAGCCAAAAAGAGTTTGATCGCGGCCCCGATCTCGAGTCCCACGCCTACGCCTTCATTCACACCGATGACATAAAGGCGAAAATGGCTGAGTTATTTGGAGAAGATATGCAGTTCGACGTGATCGTGGGCAATCCACCGTACCAACTCTCCGACGGCGGCCAGGGCGCGAGTGCTGTACCGATATATAACAAATTTGTGGCTCAAGCTAAGGCACTGGAGCCACGATTTCTTACGATGGTTATACCAGCCCGTTGGTTTTTCGGGGGACGCGGACTGGACGCGTTCCGCCGGTCTATGCTGGAGGATCGGCACGTCCGTCGGCTGGTGGACTACATGGATAGTCGCCAGGCCTTCGATGGCGTCGACGTCGCCGGAGGCGTGTGCTATTTCCTTCGGGACCGAGAAAACGAGGGTGACTGCGAGGTCGTAACTATCGATCGGGCGGGGCACGAGTCCACCACCACTCGCCCGCTGCTTGAGCCCGGGGCTAATATTTTTGTCCGAAATAACGAAGCTCTCGCGATCTTGCGCAAGGTGGTTCTGAAGGAAGCTGGCGAACAGGGGGTCATCCTGCCCGCACATCTGCGCTTTGAACGCCAGGTAAGCGGCCAGCGCCCATTCGGTATGCGAACGTACTTCCGAGGCGCCGAAAGGCGGGAAAGTGATGACGACGTCGAGGTCGTTCAGGCGGGCGGTCGCGGGTGGGCGCCCCGCGCGTCCGTCACGGAGGGCAGAAACATGATTGACAAGTGGAAAGTTTTCACTTCGAAGTCGTCCTCCGAGCATGCGGGACAGGCAGACAAGAATGGAATGCGTCGCGTCCTGTCGCTATCTGGGGTCCTGCCTCCTGGATCTGTATGTACTGAAACGTATGTCGTGCTTGGTGTGTTCGATACCGAGGAGGAGGCGTGGAACTGCCTCAGCTATGCGACGAGTAAGTTCTTTCGCTTTTTGGTCGCGACGCGCACGTCCGCGCAGGACTTACCGCGCTCTGCTTATTCATTCGTACCTGTTCAGGATTATTCGCGTTCCTGGTCTGACAGTGAATTGCAGCAGCGTTACAATCTAGATGAAGCGGAGGTCGCACTCATCGATTCTCAGATCCGTCCGATGGAAGTCGTTGGTAAGGTCGATGATGACGCGTAAATCGATTGATCAGGTCCTTCCCGAAAGGCCCCGTGCGCGACTTCGCGTCTACGCCTACTCTGTCGACGGGAAAACACACGATGGTCTCCTCAAAATTGGTCAGACGACGCGCAGTGTGAAGCAGCGCATCGCGGAGCAGACTAAGACTGCAGGAATTCACGTCACCGTTGAAGTGGATGAGGCCGCCGAGCGTCACGATGGGACGTTCTTCACCGACGGTCAACTACGCGCCCACCTTAGGGGGAAGGGTTTCCCTGCGGTGGAGCTTTTTCCGGGCGCGGGCAGAGAATGGGTTCGTTGCACTGTCATCGATGTGAAGACAGCGATAACTGAATTACGCACCGGTGTCAAGCTCACTGGTACGCACCACGAGACCTTTGCCATGCGTGAGGAGCAGCAGGCCGCGGTTGACCGGACTAAGTCATATTATGAGTCCGTTTGGGATCAGGATTCCGACGTCGTTCCTCGGTATCTCTGGAACGCCAAGATGCGGTTCGGTAAGACGTTCGCCAGTTACCAACTGGCCAAGGCGATAGACGCCAAACGTGTGCTCGTCGTGACTTTTAAGCCCGCCGTTGAGGACGCCTGGCAGACCGACCTACAAACACATGCCGACTTCGATGGCTGGCAGTATTTGAGTAAGAACTCCGGCGCTGATCCCACGGACATCGACTCAGAGAAGCCCGTCGTTTACTTCGGTTCCTTCCAAGACCTCCTGGGCCGGGACAGAGCGTCCGGTGCGATCAAGGCTAAGAACGAGTGGCTCCACGCCATTAACTGGGACCTGGTGGTCTTTGATGAGTACCACTTCGGTGCATGGCGCGACACCGCGAAGGAGCTATTCGAGGGCGAGTCGGACAAAGATCAGAAGAAGGCCCTCACGGAGGAGTATGGCAAGGGTCTGGATGACATCAACACTGATTTGGATGAAGCGGATGCGGAGTTTCTGCCAATCACCACGAAGGCCTATCTGTACCTCTCGGGGACACCATTCAAGGCGTTGGCGTCAGGGGAATTCATCGAAGAGCAGATATTCAACTGGACGTACACGGACGAGCAGCGCGCTAAAGAGACCTTCGCAGGCGCGCACCCTGATGAGCTAAACCCATATGCCGCACTGCCGCAGATGCGTCTGCTGACCTACCAGATGCCAGAGGAACTTCTAGCTATCGCAAGTATGGGCGAGTTCGATGAGTTTGACCTGAACGAGTTCTTTGCCGCGACCGGGGTTGGCAAGGCGGCCGAGTTTAAACACAAGGACGAAGTCCAAAAGTGGTTGGATATCATCCGTGGGCAGTACTCGGCACAGATTCCCTCCGCGCTCAAGACAGGCGTCAAGCCGCCCTTTCCGTACGCAGACGTGCGCTTGCTGCCTTACTTGCAGCACTCGCTCTGGTCGCTGCCGCGGGTTTCTTCCTGCGACGCGATGTCCAACCTCTTGGAGGAAAAACACAACGTTTTCTGGCGCGCCTATACAGTCGTTAATCTGGCTGACGCCGGGATCGGCGTCGGGCTCGCCGCGCTGCCGCCCGTCAAGAGTGCCATTGATAACGGGTTCGACACGAAGACTATTACCCTGACCGTGGGCAAATTGACCACGGGTGTGACGATCCCTCAATGGTCGAGCATCTTGATGCTGCGCAACCTCAAGAGCCCTGAGACATATTTCCAAGCCGCCTTCAGGGTACAGTCGCCGTGGTCAGTGCGTAACCCCGACGGTGACAATCCGAACAAGCAGGAGATCTTCAAACCCGTCTGTTTCGTTTTCGACTTCGCGCCGACGCGCGCTCTCCGGCAACTTAGCGAATACGGAATCGGCTTGTCACCAAACGAACCAAACCCCGAGGCGGCGGTAGCGGATTTGGTCTCCTTCTTGCCAGTCCTCGCCTACGACGGCGCGAACATGACGCAAGTCGACGCTGGCGCCATACTTGACATCGCTATGGCAGGCACGAGCGCTACTTTGCTCGCCCGTAAGTGGGAGAGCGCAATGCTCGTCAACGTTGACAACGATACCCTTAAGAGAGTCTTGGCCAGCGCAGAAGCGATGGATGCCGTAAGTCGCATCGAGGGCTTCCGGGCGCTCGGCGACAACGTCATCGAGACCATCATCAACAAAGCCGACAATGTCAAAGACCTCAAGAGCAAAGCAAAGGAAGAAGGGCTCTCCGCCAAGGAAAAGAAGGAGCTAACTGCAGAGGAAAGAGAGTACAAATCCAAGCGAAAACTCGTGCAGGAAAAGCTTATTAAGTTCGCTACGCGTATCCCTGCATTCATGTACCTGACCGATTTTCGTGAGAACACCCTTCAGGACGTGATCACCAAACTTGAGCCCGACCTGTTTCGCACGGTAACGGGGCTGTCAGTCGCTGATTTTCACCTCCTTGTAAAGCTGAAGGTCTTTAACACCGAGCAGATGAACCAGGCTGTTTTCGCGTTCCGGCGCTATGAGGACGCCTCTCTTTCCTACACGGGCATCGACAGCCACGAGGGTTTGAGGCACTTCGGGCTCTACGACACAGTTGTGGCCCGCGATGAAGTCGGGAGCGTCGCCGAGTAGGGGACTATTCAACAAGACTGCGAGTTCGTACGCATCGCCCACGCTGCCTATCGATGGCACGATCCCCTCAATGGTGGGGCGCTCGGTCCTGAGTTCCACAAGTTTTAAAGAGCGACCCCGCGGGTGACTTCACGTTCAAGTCAATCGTCGAAGAGCGTACGTTCCGGTTTGTCGTTTGAAATTAACGTCTCTCTCTCTGAAGTGCTGCCGAGACCACACGGCCTCGCCTGATCCTGAATATTCATCTCAATGGGGTCCACCGTTATTGCCTTTCGGGGCGGTCGACAGCTCGCTGATAAAGCTTTTGGGGGCCAGTAGCGCCCGCGGGGACCACCGGTCTCTGTGCTCATTCCGCCGCGTATATGCGACATGTGGCGGAAGGGGCAATCCGTGTTGGTACGGAAAATCAGGGCGAACTGGTGTTGCAGCTTCGCGCCGAAGGCCTGGCAGGCGGGGCGATTGCCGCCTCGCGGGGAATGTCCCGCAAGAGCGTCGCGGCGGTTCTGGAGGCCGCCAATGAGACTGAGGCGAGTTGGGACGACGTCGCCAAACTGGCCGATGAGCAGTTGTGTGCCCGGCTGTTTCCGGGTCGTGGGGAGCGCGGGAGCGTGTTCGCTCAGCCGGATTGGGAGCAGGTGCACCGCGAGATGGCCCGGGCTGGGGTGACGCTCAAGCTGCTACACAGCGAGTACACCGACCGCTGCGCCGCTTCGCCAGCGGCGATGAAGATCTCTGGGAACGGTAGGCCTTCGAGGACTGTGTCTAGAAAGGCGTTACCAGGCGACGCTGAAATGCCGGATTTGGGATCAGTGCACCGGTTCGTAGGCCGGTGAGCATTGGCCCTACTCTGCGATTGGTGCCAGCGGTCTTCATAGTTCTTCTTCCTCGCATTTCCGAACTGCCTGTTTTTGGTAGATCTCTAGGAATTGCACATCATAGTAAATCCCCGCGTTCACTTTGTACGGTCCGCAATTGCCCGCCTCGGTGAGCTGGCGGAAAAACTTGAACGAGTCCGATGCAATCGACAAAGCGGACGATGTTGGTAGCGCGTCGTGTCGCAGCCACTCCTGTAGGTGCTTCTTTGACAGAAGTGATCTTCTCTCCCAGGCGAAATGCGGATTGAGCGCTAGGAGTTCATTTACCTGTCGTCGTATTGAAAGGTAGAGCTCTGGCGAAACAGTCACGACGTCGATATCCTCTCGTCGTTGTAGGCTTGTCACCGCTTCTTAGGTGCGATCGAGAATCCGAGCTTCGCTGATCCACTACGAGAACGTTTGTCGGATGCAAGCCAAAATTCTTCGAGGCTCGCTCACGCAACTCGGTATAGTCGTTTTCATCCAGGTGTCTGCAACGGTCTGAAGTGATGTATCTTCGGACGGTTTGATGCGGACCGTGCAGTGCGAGGCGCTCGCGAAAAATCACGATATCTCTAGTCGGCACCCGTGTTCTCTCGTGTTAGGAACCTCGATTCCATTGAGCCTAGCTGTTCAGCGGATTGTTGCGACGTGTCGCGAGCCCGCAGAACCCCGGGACGCTATGCGGCGATCAACTCGGTGACAACGGGGCGGTACTTATAATCGCAACTTGATCCCCTGCCGGCATGATCGCGAGGGGTGCGTATTAAGTGCTTGCGAGGTAGCTGGCCGCGGCTGAGTGTGGCTTCCTGCGCCGCTTCTACGCGATGGGTTCCGACTAGATCCACTACGACGCCACGCCGGCGCTGGAGATGGCCTACGCGCGGGGTTTAGAGCCTACGGACCTGCGAGCTCGCGGACAAAGTAAGCGATCGACCTGCTGCGACAGATTGGTCAGGGCGCCGAGTCGGACCCGAAGCGGCGCAAGCACGAGATCTAGCCGACCCTCCGCGATCTGGAGTCGGCCTACTCGACCGGACGGCGGTGCGCGACCGCTATCAGCAGTTCGCCGCCGCCGTCGCTGCTGACGGAGACAGTGATTCTGCCCGAGGTCCGATTCACCCCGGCACTGCCGGAGCGCTCAAAGGTCGGAACGGCGCCGGAGCCGACGAGCATGCCGTGGAGCCGCATCGGCCCCGTCAGGGGCGCCGAGTCGATAGTCAGGGTACCCGCGTGGATGGTGGCGCCTCTCCGGCAGGACGGCTGAGATGGTGACCTTGTCCGGGAACGGCACGTTGATGTTGCTCATCTGCGTGCAGGCGTAGTTCATGGTCACGTCATACATGGTGACGATCGCGACCGCGCGGTCCGAGGCGCTCGACATGCCGTGCCAGGGAAGGCCCCTACGCCGACGGGCTGATTGGCTACACGGCCTGCCCCGGGGCAACGCATGGAGGCCAGCGCCAGTGCACGAAAACGGTGCGGGCAGGGGGCGGGGGCGTCGTCGTCAAAAATCTTGTCCCCGACTCCACCGCTTCAGCACTCGGACCAGCGGTAACGAAACGATCCCGATAAGAGGCCTTTCCTCAATCTGTTGAGGTCGGCTAACAAAAGGAGCAGACTCAAGGCCCCACAGCGGCGCTGTGCGAAGTCGGCCCGGAGGCCCGCACGCGGGAGGTTCGGATGGACGCGCACGCTCTCTCAGAGGCGATGGGCTGCAGCATGGCCCGAGCCGAGCAGATGCTGCCCGGCTACGTCGGGGCGATGCTCGCCGCCCAGACAAACCAGCGTGTACAGCGCCGCCATGTTCGCCGCGCAGATCGGACACGAATCCGTCGGCCTGCAGTACATGGAGGAGATCGCCTCCGGGCAGCCCTACGAAGGCCGCAGCGACCTGGGCAACGTCCACGCCGGCGACGGCGTCCGCTACAAGGGCAGCGGACCGATCCGACTCACCTGGCGCAACAACTTTGCTCTGTCCAGCCAGTGGGCCAACGCCAGCGGCCACATCTCGCTCGATTTTGAAGCCCAACCACACCTCGTCCGCGACGATCCGCGGTGGGGATTCCTCGCCGCGTCCTGGTACTGGACCGTCGCGCGCCCCCACATCAACGCCCTCGCCGACCTTCAGGATCTCGACGGCGTGACCCGCGCCATCAACGGCGGCCTCAACGGACTCGCCGACCGGCGCCGCCGCTACGACACCGCCCTGCGGCTCGGCGCCCGCCTGCTGCCTGCGGCAGGAGACACCGTGGAGAAACGCCTCGACTATCCCCGCGACCAGGTCCGGCAGGACACGATCTACAACTGCGGGCCCGCGTCTACCCAGACCATCATTCGCGCCGCCACCGGACAGCTCATCGGCGAGGAGCAACTCGCGCTCGAGATGCGCACCACCACCAGCGGCACCGACTGGATAGGACAGTTCCCTGCGGTCCCGGACAAGCACCTGCCCGGCAGCAGGTACCAGGTGGAGGAGCTGCGTGACGATCCGCCCACCGCAGCGCAACGCGACACAGTGTGGGCCCACGTCACGGGCTCGATCGATGCCGGCTGCGAGATGGTGGCCAACATCGTCGCCCCGCCCGGCAACTATCCGCGCGGCTCGAACACCTCGACCATCAGCCCGCCTACACCGGCGGGACCGTCTACCACTACGTCGCGGTGATGGGCTACGCCGTGGACGCCGCGGGAGGCCGCCACGTCTGGATAGCCGACTCCGGTTTCTCGCCCTACGGCTACTGGTGCAGCCACGACCAGCTCGCCACCCTTGTACCGCCCAAGGGGTACGCCTACCCGGCCGGCGCCATTGCAGTCAATGTCACGGAAGGACTGTTCATGTCACTACCCCGGGAGCGCCAGGAAGACCTGGCCAGAAAGGTCGACGAGATCCACTTCGAACTGACCCACCGCTTCGAGTCCCGGTTCCAGGGGCCGACCACTGAAGGGAGGCCCTCCCACACCGAGACACTCGTCGGGTACATCCTCGAAGTGGACAAGAAGATCGAGGAGATGAACTCCCTGCGGCTGCCCGCGCTCCAGAAGGCGCTGGATGCAGCGGCCGGGCTGTTCGGAATGCGGAGGAGGTCGTAGCGGGGTGGGGAATAGCTCCGCGGCGTTTGGCAAGTGGATCCGGTAGCGATCAATCACCGGGGCAGAAAGTCATGTTCGACGACCGCAACCAAGGTGCGGGTCTCCACCTGGAGCCAAGCTGTAGTGCATCCCGCGATCGGGCAGGTACTGGGGGTTCAGTGTTGGGGAGATTGCCGTCAAGGGCCGTTGGCGTCTCCCCGCTCGCGGACAGCTGATCTCCCTGTGCGCGGAAGCGCGGACATCATGTCCGCGCGATTTCGCGGGAGAATACGCCGACGATGCGGTCAACTCCGCCCTGCCGGTGATCTTTGGGCGCGTCAGGCGCGCCATCCCACTCCTCGCCACCTCATCAAGGGCGCTAATCTGAATCAATGACCTTCTTGGCTAAACCGAGTTCATATGCACGCTTTGAACCAGTCCACGAAATGCCATCCCACCAAACCGAATGAATATTCAGAGAAGTTAGAAAGTTGACGTACGCCCTTCCGACGTCTTCGCTGAACAGCGCCAGCAATTCACATTTCTCATTGGGGTAAAGAAAGTGGCGATACATTAGTAGCTGGGCCGACGCTTCTCGCACTGCGTTCGTTGCGTTGCCCTTGTAGAGAATCTTCGCTTCCCCCAATGCCGGTTGGGCCCCGCCCTTCACCATGAAGTCGATCGGATGGCAGTTGGTGACCGGCCTGAATTGGCCGGTCACCAGCCAGGCTCCATAGTCCGAGATCAACTTCTCGTGATGCCGACTTTTGACCTGTTCCGTCGCTTTGACTGCCACGCGGTATTCGCCAGAGTTCTTTGGTTTGAACTCGTTAATCGACTGACCGGCCTGTGGTCGGTCGGTCGCTTCGGCGGGCGGCGCAGTCTCTGGCTCAGGCAGGGCAACGGTGTTAGCCTTGCGGCCTCGCGTTTGAAGCGAGCGTTCTGCCGCAACGACACCGGCACCAGTGAGGCTCCACCAGTTCTTCGGAGAGTCTGGGGCAAGTAGTCTTTCGTCAACCAGTTTGCTGCGCTCCCAAGCCACGCTGTTTTCCCACTTTATTTCATTCCGACTGGTCAACATTTGGCGGTCCCCGTCGGTAACAAGGTGACCGTACTGTCGTTCGATCTCGTCTAGCACTTCGCGCTTCGTGCCTGAACCACCGAGTTCAAGCAAAGCATCAAGTAGCCAAAGTCGAAGGGTCTGGGCTGAGGTGCGGGGCATCGCTCTCCATTCAATGGGACTCGACAGTGCGAGAGTGTCCGTGCACGAGCGGAAGTCGGCTGGTTACGGACGATGACGGTTGCAGTCTACGTATTCGGGGACTATTGCAATGGTGCAAACCGGCCTGAACTACCGAACTGATATTCGCGAAGAGTGATCCGTCACGGCTCGGTCCGTTGCTACATTGCCAGGTTCGACCGCAATCGAGGAAGTTGGGGCACTCACCGATGTTGGCGCCGGTTGAATTGGTTGCCGTTCGCGACGGTCGAAAAGGGAACCACGTCGGTTGGTTCTAGTGTGCCTTGTGCTCCGCGGTAGCGGAGGGCAGTGTGTCGATGTCGTTGTGGCGAAGTCGGTAGCTCGATCCGGTGAGCGTGATGACGTCGGCGTGGTGAGCCATGCGGTCGATCATGGCGGCGGCTACGACCTGGTCGTCGAATCCTTCGCCCCACCGGGAGAAGGCCAGGTTCGAGGTCAGGATGATCGAAGCTGTTTCGTATCGGCGGGCGACGAGTTGGAAGAAAAGGTGGGCGGCGTCCCCACTGAAGGGCAGGTAGCCGACCTCGTCGATGACGATGAGCCCGTACCGGTCGATCTTGCGCAGTTCGGCGTCCAGTCGGCCTACCCCGTGAGCCGACTGCAGCCGGCTGACCCAGCCAGCGGCGGTGTCGAACGCGACGCGGGTGCCGGCGGTGGCGGCTGAGATGCCCAATGCGATCGCCAGGTGGGTCTTCCCGGTTCCGGGCGGGCCCAGCAGGATGATGTTGCGGTGTTCTGCCAGGTAGCCGCCGGCGGCGAGTCGGTGTATCTGGCCGGGGTCGGCGTCGGGCTGGTGGTCGAAGTTGAAATCGGTCACCGTCTTGATCGCGGGAAAGCCCGCGCCTTTGATCCGGATCCGGGCGCCGGAGGCTTCTCTTGCTGCGACTTCAGCGGAGAGAACGGCTTCCAGATATTGCGGCCCGGCCCAGGCTTCTTTGAGTGCCCGCGGGGCGAGTGCTCGAGCATTTTCTCGGATGCGGGGCGCCTTGAGCGCCCGGGCCAGGTAGTCGATCCGGCTGAGAGTCTTATCCTGGTCCATCACGCGACCTGCCCTTCGATAGCGGCGGGATCGATGCCGCAGGCTTGGTCGTAGTAGGACAGGTCGCGGTCCCAGTTCTGGTCCGGCGGAGCAGACCGGCCGGACTTAAAGGCCTTGCGCAAACTGGCGGCGATCTCGACGTGTGCCGGATCGGTGACGACCAGGCCGTGGGCCCACTGCCGTCGATGGGCGCCGACCAGCTGCCCTTGATGGCGGATGTTCACCTGGTTGAGCGTGACCTCGACTTGTACGAGTCGGTCGATCATCGTCGGGTCCACCGAGTAGTCGCAGCTGGCTGCCCGGATGTAGTACGAGCGGGAGAGTCGGATGGTGAACTGCTGCGCGGTGGCCGGCGGGACCGGAGGAAGCGCCCCCATCGCTGCCCGGTCGTGCTCCAACGCCTCCACCGGGCGGGCTTTGATCGCTCGCACCACTCGGCGATTCGACCGCTTCTCCAGCCACTCCGCGAGCTGGTCGTTGAAGTCCTCCGGACCGGTGAAGGCGCGGCCCGGCAAGAAGGACGTTTCCAAGTAACGGTTCGCTCGCTCGACGATGCCCTTGGTCTCCGGATCGCGTGGCGGCGCCTGGATCAAGCGGGTGGCCAGCACCCCGCAGAACCCGCTCACGCCCTCGGCGAGGCGGCCACCGCGCCCAATTCCGGCTTCGTTGTCCCACAACAGCGACCGCGGGACCGCGCCCAGTTGGCCGGACAGCAACTCCCACATCCCTGCCAGCAGGTCAGGGGTGCGACGTGACGGCAGCATCATCGCGGTGACGAACCGGGAGTGACAGGCCACCATCACCAGCACCGGGAACCTGGCAATGCCGCCGGAGACGGGGATATCGACGGCCGGGAACCACAGATCGCACTGGACCTGTTCCCCGGGTTGTGGAGCAGGTGGTCGACCGGATCTGCCGGTCTGTACTCCGGACGCAGACGGGCCACGTTCTGGCGGAACCAGGTGATCGAACCGGTCCATCCTACGCGTTCTGCCAGCACTGTTGCCGGCATCGACGGATGCGCTCGCAGCAACGCCCGCACCGCCGGCTCTGAGCGTGACCAGGCAGATTCCACCGGCGGGCGCGGCGCATACGACGGAGGTTCCGACGACGCCAACGCCCTGGCCACTGTCTTACGGGCCACGCCCATCTCAGCCGCTATTGCTCGCCTGGACTTTCTCTCGACCTGATGCAGGTACCGGATCCTGGCCCAGTCTTCCACGCTGATCACCCTCACAATCGTGCTCGGGTGGCAACCTTTTCGACCGTCGTTACTGGACTACATTTCGACCGTCGTCAACAACCGAGGCTTGGATGGTTGAGAGAGGAACTGTTCATCGGTTACCGTTCCCGACCGCTTCAAGGAAGAGCTGTGCATCCGCAAGGCGCCAGCCGGTCGGACTTGGCCTTCAGGGCTGTGTCTAACCGCCGTGAGTGCGCGTACTCGCGGGCGCTTCGACATCTGGCAGCCGGGGCAGGGGACTACCTCGCCGACTGGGCCGCGCCCGAGTACGGCTACCTGCGCCGGCCCCACCGTTAGCGAGCCGGCCCCCGGGTCTGCAATCACTGCGAATTACAGATGTCCTCACGGAAACCACGGGCTGGTGATGCCGCGGGTTCGCTCGTAGTAACAATGGACCCCATGCCGTCACAGATCGCGTGGCTCGACGCGTCGAGCGAGGAGCAACGCCGAATGCGCGACATCATCCAGATGTTCACCGACCGAGAAGCGCGCGATGAGCTCGGCATTGGCACAATCCGCGACGCCCTCGGCGACATGCTGTTCCCGGGCTCGTCGACCTTGCACACCCGTGCGCGCTACCTGCTGTTCGTCCCGTGGATCTACACCCAGGCCGCCCACACCCATCATCCCGTAAGGGAAGCCGAACGGCTCGAACGACGGCTGGTTACGGCCTTCGCAGACGCAGAGGACTCAGATGGGCTTCTCGGGTCGAGAGCTGGGGCGGGGCTAAAGACACTGCCCTCACAGATCTATTGGGCTGCCTTGGGGACGTATGGGATCCGGCACGATGCAGGAGCCACGCGAGAGAGCACTTTACTCACCAACGAGACGGAAGTGATGGAGTCGGACGATGCCGTCCGCACTCAGGGCACTTGGCACGGCAGAATCCCGGTTCCTCCCGCAGGGTTCCCCACTGCCGTGCCAAGCGGCTTCACCCTCACTCGCGAGGAGGCTGAGTGGCTCCGAGACCGCATGATCACTGCAGCCCCAGGCACCCTGTTGGAGTACTTCATCCACCATCCGCCCGAAGAGGAGGCAGCCTTCCCGTGGGAGGACGCAGCCGCGCAGGGCGTTACCGGGGCGCTGCGTTCGCAGCTGGGTCACGCCCGGGCGTTCTCAGCAGTGATCCACGGAGCGCAGCTCCTCTACAACCTGATGCTCGCCGAAAGGTACGAGGCCGCGGGCTTCGAAGGGCACGAGGACCTCGTCGAGGAGTATGAATCGCGACTCGCAGGCTGGGCTCACGAACTGCCCAATGAAGTACCGATCGACACGTGGGACGTCCACGAACTGATCACTTTGGCGGACGCTCAGCGCTCGCGTCCTGTTCCCGGACAGACGCAGCGTTTCGTCCACAATTGGACCGGTCTAGTGCGCGAGCACTTCTCGCGGCAGGATCCAGTCTCGTCCCTGACTCGGTCATCGGCAGCATGGGAGCTCATTGCCCGCCGGGAAAAGGAGACGAAACGACAGCACGGCCGCCTTCTCTCGGACAAGCGACTCTCCTCGTGGGGAGGGGCGTCCGGCGCGGCGCGGCTGAACTTCAGGTGGAGCTACGTTCAACGGATCCTCGAGGATCTCCACAACGGACTCAACGAACCCGGGAGCCACTGAGTGCTTGAGCCGCAAACCCGCATGGCGCTCACTGAGCAGTTGGCGCCCCCGCCGGGCTTCGATCTCCTCCACGCGGTGGGGACCACGTTCACACTCGACCTCGAGACCGCGCTGGCGGTGCCGCTGTCATTCGCCTCCCGCCGGATCACCGCGCAGGATGGCGAACTGGGCATCTTCGAGGCTCTGCGCCGAGCCACCGAGAAGGTGGACATCTTCGCGCAGGCCGGTGCCCTCTCCGCAGACACTCAGTCCAAGTTGGTGGCGTTCCTCGAGGCGATGGTCCACCCCGTCACCCACGAGGGTGGGTTGTTTCACCCCAAGGTGTGGTTCCTGGAGTTTGGGAACGACGACGAGCGCATCTATCGCTTTCTGTGCGCCAGTCGCAACCTCACCGCAGATCGCAGTTGGGACGTGATTCTGAGGCTCGATGGTGAAGTCCCGAACGACCAGGACCCCAGCCAGGCGCGAGAGAAGAACGCGCCGCTCGTCGAACTTCTACGAGCGCTACCTGATTTCGCCGTCCATCCGCTCGATGAGGAGCGGCGAGCGCGGATCGATGCGCTTGCCGAGAGATGGTCGGGGATCGTCTGGGAGGACCCGCCAGGGATGGAAGTGCTCAACTTCCACGTGTTCGGGCTTTCGGTGCCCGCTGAGCCGGACCTAGAAGGATCGCAGGTGCTCGTGATCTCGCCGTTCGTGACCGGACAACAGCTCGATGCCATCCGGGGCGAGATCAGCGGTCGGACCGTTCTGCTCTCGCGGGCGGACACGCTCGATCAACTCGAGCCGGCCAGCCTAAAGGGGAAGATCACGACCCTGGTCCTGGAGGAGATGGCAGTTGAGGACGCGGTCCAAGAACAAGGCAGTGAGCGTCTGGTCGGATTGCACGCAAAGGTCGTACTGGTGGACTACAGTCACCGCAGCCGGATGTTCCTAGGCTCGGCCAACGCCACAGTGGCGGGGTGGGGGCAGAACGTCGAGGTGATGGTGGAGCTGGGGGGAAGTCGCAGGAGCGTTGGTTCCGAAGCAGTAGTCAACGCCATGGGCGAGCTGCTTGAGGCCCATCCGACTGAAGGCGGCGAACCTGCTGACCCGAGCGAGGGCGTCCGATGGCTCCTCGAAGAGGAACTCCGGAAGCTCGCTGCACTGCGATTGACCGTCACGGTCACCGGGCCCGGACCGTACGACCTCCGGGTCGCTTCAGCCGAACCGGTGCCTGGCGTCGGAGGGACAAATGACGACGGGGTCACGGTTGGGTGGCGACCGCTGCGGCACCCGGGTGAGTGTGCGTTGTCCGATCTGGACGCAGATGGCGGGGCTGAGATCACGAACGTCGCGCTGGCGGACGTGACCCCCTTCATCGAGTTCATCGCACGCCACGCGGACGGCACCACCCGCCGAACGCTCGCCCTTGCTCGGCTCGAGGGCGACCCGCCCGATCGGGCTCAGGCGATCATTGCCGAGCAACTCACAGACCGCGAGGCGTTTGTTCACCTGCTCAGGCTCATGCTCGAGCTCACACGATCTGGCTCGGAGGGGACTTGGGTCTTCGACCAACGGGGCCAGTTCGCCGGCGGCGGAGTGGATCCCGGCTCCGGCACGGGGTTGTTCGAAGCCCTGCTGCGGGCCGTCGCGGTGGGCCACGAGGGGCTGGACGAGGTCAGCAAGCTCATCGACTTCCTGTCGCGCCACTCCGGGGACGACGGCGTTGTTCCAGAGGGCTTCGAATCGCTGTGGGCAGCGGTGTGGTCCGCGCACGAGCTGGCGGACAGAGGCGATCAATGAGCGAGCTCGATCTCCAGGCGGTTTTAGGAGGGCTCAAACCGTTCCAATTGGCGGCCGTCGAGCACGTCACCGAGCAGTTCTTCGGCCCCGGAGCCGAGGGCCGGTCAGGGCGATTCCTCATCGCGGATGAAACCGGATTGGGCAAATCGATCGTCGCGCGGGGGGTCGTGGCCACCACGATCGACCACCTCCGCGTCACCGCGCCAGGGCCGATCAACATCATCTACGTCTGCAGCAACCAGGATCTGGCAAAGCAGAACCTGCGTCGACTCAACGTGACCGGGGAACAGGAGACCGAGGTCGCCACCCGTCTGTCGATGCTGGTGCAGAACCCCGTCCTGGTCGACCCCGATCGTTCGGTCACAGCGGTGAACCTCCTCTCGCTGACCCCGGGCACGTCCTTCCACAACCGCGGGCATAGGCAGGGAAAAGCCGAGGAGCGAGCAATCATTGCGCACCTGATCGAGAGGTCCGAACGCCTGGATAGTCGTTCTCGGAGAGCGGGACGAGACGTCCTCCAAGGCATGGTTTGGTATCGCGAATCCTTCGATCAGCTCATCGACCAGGTGGAGCAGAAGCCTCTCGACCTCGCGATCGTGGAGCGGTTCGAACAAGACATCAGAGAGTCCGGTGCGCTCGACCGGTTCTGCGAGTTGCGGCGAGAGTATGCCGCCGACCCGCGTGGCAATGACCAGCGGTGGCACCGGGCTCAGGAGAGCATCGCTGAGCTCCGCCGGACTCTGGCCACTGCCGGCGCCTCCATGCTCAGGCCCCACCTGGTGATCCTGGACGAGTTCCAACGCTTCCGGGATCTCCTTGACCCGGACAGCGGTGAGGCGGGAGAGTTGGCCCACGCGCTGTTCCTTCAGAAACAGACCAAAGTGCTGCTGCTGTCCGCGACGCCGTACAAGCCGTTCACCCACGCGGATGAGGACGGGGAGGACCACTACAGCGACTTCATCGCCACGATCCGGTTTCTTTCCGATGGCCACGAGGATGCGGTGGCGGCGGCCCTGGCGCGGTACCGGCGTGAACTCACAGCTGGCGGTGACGCTGCCGCCGCAGCCCGGGATGCTCGCTCGGCGCTGCTGCCTTACATGACCAGGTCAGAACGACCACCGTTGGGCCAGAACGAGGATCTGGTGAAGGTGGTCCCGCTGGGCTCGGCTGATCCGACGCCCGAGGACATCCGGGACTGGGTCGCACTGCACCGCTTCGGGGACACGGTTGACGCCGCGGTCAGCCTCGAGCACTGGAAGTCGATCCCGTATTTCGCGAACTTCATGGACGGCTATCTGCAGGAGGTGCGGATCCGGTCGGCACGGGAACAGCGGGAAGCGGGGGAGGACGCCGACACCGCTGCCACCGAGGTGGCGCTTCGAGCCACACGGTCGCTCGATCCGCACGCGCTCCGCAGATTCGACCCCATTGACCTGGGCCACGGGCATCTTCGTGCACTGGCGGAGCGCACCGTCGGCGCCGGCTGGTGGGCCATGCTCTGGATGCCTCCGTCGATGCCCTACCTGATTCCCGGAGAGATCTACGATCGCCTGGGCTCCGAGGTGACCAAGCACGTCGTGTTCTCCGCATGGTCGGGCGTCCCCAAGTCGCTTGCCGGGCTCCTCAGCTATGAGGCGGACCGCTTGATTGCCGACGACCGGAGTTACTGGAAGGAGAACTCCCAGGAGGGTCGCGAGGCCGTGACCAAGAACCGGCTGCAGTACCGGCTCGTGGACGGCGAGAAGCCGGGCGCGATGTCCACCCTCTCGCTCTTTTGGCCGCATCCGCAGCTGGCGTCGATCGGTGATCCGCTCAGGGCGGCACGTCAGGCAGGACGTCAGATCAGCGCAGACGAGCTGCTGGAGTCCGTCGAGTCGGCACAAGAGACCTCAGGGGAAACCGAGCACGCGTCCGACGCATTCTTCGCATACCCGGGGTCTCTTCCCGACGAGCTGCTCGCGCAGACACCGGATGAAATAGTCGACGAACTTCAACACAGCGACGACGACGGAACCCACCCCGCAATCGGTGCGCGAGGCTTCGCCCTCCACGTGCAGGAAGCGCACGCCACGGCGTCGGAATCTGCGGCGAAGCGCGACGACATCGTCAGCCACCCGGACCTCGCTCGCCTGGCAGCCTTCGCGCCCGGCGTAAGCGCACTTGGTGCGATTCGATCCGTAGCCGGCGAGGGGACGACCGAGGCGGGGCAGTGGCGAGCCGCGTTCGTCGTGGCCGAAGGCTTGCGCGCGCTGTTCAACAGGCCCGGATCAATGGCGCTGCTCGACACGCTCTACCGCACGGGGAAGACTCAGTGGCAGAAGGTGCTGGCCTACTGCGAGGACGGTAACCTTCGCGCGGTGCTCGATGAGTACGTCTTCCAACTTCACAGTGAGCTCGGGGGACGGGAGCTCGACGACGAGTCGCTCCTCTTTCTCGCTGAACAGTTGGCCGGGGCGGTCGGTATTCGGCGCGCAACCTATAGAGCGCACGAGACCACCCTCGACAGGGAACAGATCCAGTTGAGTTCACGGTTCGCCCTGCAGTACGGCGGTGCGAACCAGTCCGATGCAGGACAGGCAATGCGACAGGGCGAAGTTCGCCAAGCTTTCAACAGCCCTTTCGCCCCGTTCGTCCTCGCCTCGACCAGCGTGGGGCAGGAAGGGATCGATTTTCACTGGTGGTGCCACTCGGTCGTGCACTGGAACCTCCCGTCGAACCCGGTCGATTTCGAACAGCGAGAAGGCCGAGTCAATAGGTTTGCCGGTCACGCGGTGCGTAAGAACGTTGCGGAGCGGCATTGGGACGACGTTCTCGCCTCGTCGGGCCGGCGCGCGTGGCGGACGGCGTTCGAGGCCGCGGAGAAAGCTGAAACGGGTCTGGGCGAGTTCTCCCCGTGGTGGGTTTACCCGGGGTCGGCGCGTATCCACCGCGTGATCGCCACCTTCCCGATGAGCCAGGACATCGCCAAGTACAGACGTCTGACCACCGCGCTCACCCTGTACCGCCTCACCTTGGGCCAACCGCGGCAGGAGGATATGGTCGAACTACTCGAGAGGCGCGGGCTCAAGACAGACCGGCTCCCCACCATCGACTTGAGTCCTCCGGCGGGGAAGAGCTGAGTTCGGCAAGCGGCTCGTAGCCGGAACGCGCGTCATCGCCGTCGTCGACCGCGGAGGTACATGGCCCCGATCAACGTGGACACTCTGCTCGACGCGGCCTCGGCTCCCGCAGGCCGCTTCGCGGGCATCCGCCATCGGCTCAGCTCGGAGGTTGGCTGAATCCTGACTGCAAGTCGTGAGCGATGGCGGAGACGTGTGGGTGGGTATCGCTGGCGCGGCTTCTCGGTGACTTGGCGATGCCGGGCAGCCGGAACGTCCGTCATGCGGGCCAGCTCCGGTGAGCGAATTCCTCGTCGTCGTCATCCCCTTACAGCCCCCGAGCCCGCCAGCCCATCCCGAACCGCCTTGGTCAGTTGCATGTACTCGCCCGTGTCGGGATCGCGGGTCCAGGGTACGCGGGCCGGCTGTCGGTAGGCCTCGGGAGACGAATGCTGCGACCGCGCGCGGCGGGGTCGGGCCGGATAGGTGAGGCAGGGCGGCGCTCCTACACTTGTCCGGGTCAGAAGCCGGCCCACCAACGCGGAGGAGACCCCCTAGTGGACTACGCGGCGATCGAGACGCTGCGCGACAAACATCCCGCGTGGCGGTTGTTGCGCGCGGACCAGGCGCCGCTGCTGCTGTCGTTCCTGGGCCGGTTCTTCGTCGACGAGAGCCGTGGTGCGAGCCCGGCGGGGCAGATCATCGACGCGCTGGATGACGAGCTGTACGTCCTCAACTCCGGCTCCCCGGACGCCCCGCCGTATCCGCGTCCGGCGGCCGACTACCTCGCTGACTGGGCGGCGCCCGAGTACGGCTACCTGCGCCGCTTCTACCCGCTGGGCTCGGACGAGATCCACTACGACGCCACGCCGGCGCTGGAGAAGGCGTACGCGTGGGTGCAGAGCCTGCAGTCCCGCGAGTTCGTCGATACCGAATCGCGGCTGCAGACCGCGATCGACCTGCTGCGCCAGATCGACCAGGGCACCGAATCCGACCCGGAACGGCGGCTGCGCGAGTTGGAACGCCGCAAGCAGGAGATCGAGAACGAGATCGAGGCGCTGCGCAACGACCCCGAGTCCGGCCTGCTCGACCGCACCGCGGTCCGCGACCGCTACCAACAGTTCGCCGCCACCGCCCGCGAGCTGCTGTCGGACTTCCGTGAGGTGGAGGAGAACTTCCGCGAGCTCGACCGCTCGGCGCGCGAGAGGATCGCCACCTGGGACGGCAGCAAGGGCGAACTGCTGGGCGAGCTGCTCGGCGGGCGCAGCCGCATCGACTCCTCCGACCAGGGCCGCAGCTTCCAGGCGTTCTACGACCTGCTGCTCTCTAGCTCCAGCCAGGAGGAACTGTCGAACCTGCTGGAGCGGATCGCGGCGATCGAGGAGCTGGGCGTGGACGGCCGGATGCGGCACGTGCACCACAGTTGGGCCGAGGCGGCCGAGCGCACGCAGTCCACGGTCCGGCGGATCTCCGGGCAGCTGCGGCGGTTCACCGACGACAAGATCGTGCTGGAGAACCGGCGCGTGCTGGACCTGGTGCGGGAGATCGAGGCCACCGCGCTGCGCCTGCGCGATGCGGGGGCGCCGCCCGAGGTGGGGCTGGAGTTCGAGGAGACCGGCGTGGAGATCAACCTCGCCACCGAGCGGCCTCTGCACAGCGTCCGCCCCGCCGCGCAGGTCGACAGCCTCCTGCCGCCGGCCGAGGAGGACGACGTGGACACCTCGCTGCTGGCCGAGCAGGTGATCGTCGACCCCGCCCGCCTGGCCGAGCACCTGCGCGCCCTCATCCCCGCACGCGGCACCGCCCTGCTCGAGGACATTGTGGCGATGTATCCCGTCGAGCACGGGGTGGCCGAGCTCATCACCTACCTCGCATTGGACGACGACGACATCGAGGTGATCACCGACCCGAACGAGGAGACGGTGATCGAGTACTACGAATCCGAGCGGCCGATGAGGGCACGGATGCCCCGCGTGGAAGTGAGACGCCGATGACCAGTAACCAACGCGCCATCGCCACCAGTGCGATCCACCTGATGCAGGGGGTCGTCTACCAGGAGTCCGACGACTGGGCCGACCTGCAGCGACACCGCGGAGCGCTCCGCGATCACTTCGCGGTGGTGGGCCTGGACGTGGTGATCAACGAGGACGAGGGCTTTGCCTACCTGCGCACCAAGGACACCCCCGACGGGGAGGATCCGCTGCCGCGCGTCATCCGGCGGCACGCCCTGACCTATGCCGACAGTCTGCTCGCCGTGCTGCTGCGCAAGCGGATGGTCGAGTTCGAGTCCTCCGGCGACCAGGGCAAGCTCGTGCTGTCCACCGAGCAGATCGTGGAGATGCTGGAGCTGTTCCTGTCCCGCAGCACCGACGAGGCCCGTCTGACGCGGCAGGTGGAGGCGTCGATCAACCGCCTGGTCGCGCTGGGCTACCTGCGGCAGTTGAAGGACGAGAAGGGCATGTGGGAGGTCCGGCGGATCCTCAAGGCGTACGTCGACGCGCAGACGTTGGGCGATTTCGCGGGCAAGCTCGCCGAGTACGAGGCCGCCGCTGTTCCGACCACCTCCACCACGGCCCCCGAGGGCGGTGCCGGCGATGAGTGAGGGACTGTTCTCGCCCGTGGAGCTGGGCAACGCCGGCCGGCCCGGGTTCCGGCTGGCGCGGCTCGAGGTCTACAACTGGGGCACCTTCGACCACCAGGTGTGGCGACTCGAGGCCGGCGGCGAAACGATGCTGGTCACCGGCGACATCGGCAGTGGCAAGTCCACGCTCGTCGACGCGGTGAGCACCCTGCTGCTGCCGTCGCACCGGATCGACTACAACAAGGCCGCCGGCGCCGGCAAGAAGGAACGCACCCTGCGCTCCTACGTGGAGGGCTACCACAAGACCGAGCGCAACGAGGCCACCGGAACGGTCCGGCCGGTCGCGCTGCGTGACCGGAATTCGTACTCGGTGATCCTCGGGGTGTTCGCTAACGAGGGCTACGACGAGCAGGTGACGCTCGCCCAGGTCTTCCAGCAACAGGACGGCGCCGGCCAGCCGTGGCGGCGCTTCGTCACCGCCGACCGGGCACTGTCGATCGCCGAGGACTTCACCGACTTCGGCTCCGACCTCAACACTCTGCTGGCACGCTTGCGCGAGGGCGGCGCGACGGTGGAAAAGGACTTCCCGTCCTACGGCCGGATCATGCGCCGGGCCCTGGGCATCCGGTCCGAGCAGGCCATGGAGCTGTTCCACCAGACCATCTCCATGAAGTCGGTGGGCGATCTAAACGAGTTCGTCCGAACCCACATGCTGGAGCCGGCCAACGCCAAGGGCCGGATCGACGGGATCATCAGCCACTTCGAGGACCTCACCACCGCCTACGATGCGGTGCAGCGGGCCCGGGAGCAGCTCGAGGTACTGGAGCCGCTGGTCGCCTCGGCGGAGAAGTACGACGTGGCCCTCGAGCGCCGCGACCGGCTGCGTGAGGAACAGGTCGCGCTGCGCCCGTACTTCGCCGAGCTGCGCCTCGATCTGCGGCGCTCCGCGATCGAGCAGACCCGCGCGGAGCTCGAGACGCTCACCGCGCAGTTGAAGCAGACCCGGGAGGAGTCAGGGGCGCTCTCGGCCGAACGCGACCGCCTGCTCACCGCGCGTGCCGAGGCCGGCGGCAACCGCATCGGCGAGCTGGAGCAGGAGGCCGCCCAGGCCCGCGAGGAGGCCGAGGAGCGCCGTGCCCGCAGGTCGAGGTTCGACGCGGCCGTGTCCGACGCCGGGCTGGAGGTGGTGTCCGGCGCCGAGGAGTTCGCGGCGCTGGCCGCCCACGTCGAGCAGCGCCGGACCCGGCTCGAGGCCGACTCCGCGGAGCTGTCCGCCCGGTATCAGGAGTTGGTGCTGGAGCACGGCGAGCAGAAGAAGCAGCTCCGCGAGGTGAGCGAGGAGCTGGACAGCCTCGCGGGCCGGCGCAGCAACCTGCCGGCCGAGCAGTTGGAACTGCGCGGGCGGCTGTGCCGGGAACTCGGGTTCGAGCAGGCGGAGCTGCCGTTTGCCGGCGAACTACTCGACATGCGCGAGGAGCACGCCGAGTGGCGGGGCGCGGCCGAGCGGGTGCTGCGTGGTTTCGCGCTCTCGCTGCTGGTGCCGCAGCAGCACTACGCGGACGTGGCCGAGTGGGTCAACGGTCGCCGGCTGACCGCCCGACGCTCCGACGGCCGCGAGGTCGGCGTGCGACTGGTGTACGAGCGGGTGCCCGACCGGCAGGTCACCCTGCAGCGTCCGCAGGTCGAGGGGCTGCTCCTGGCTGACACCGTCGACATCGCCGACACGCCTCTGCGCGGGTACCTCCACCGTGAGCTGTACGCACGGGCTGACCACCGCTGCGCGGACACGATGGAGGAGTTCCGCGCGGCCGAGCGCGCCGTCACCCGTGAGGGGCAGGTCCGGTCCCGGGACCGGCACGTCAAGGACGACTCCCGGTCCGCCAGTGATCCGCGCGGCTGGGTGCTGGGCTGGCGGAACGAGCAGAAGGTCGCCGCGCTGCAGGAGCGCTGCGACATGCTCATCGCGACGGTCGCCGAGCTCGCCGCCGGCCTGGAGTCAACTGAGAGCGCCCGGAAGGACGCCACCCGCTCGCAGACCGCACTGGCCCGCCTGGCCGACCAGCCCTCGTGGAAGGACCTCGACTGGGAGCAGGCCCGGGATCGGGCCGAGGCTGCCGATGCCGAGCGGCTACGCCTGATCGAGGGCAGCACCGAGCTGGCGGAGATCAACCAGCGGCTTGCCAGCGCGGATGTCCGGACCGCCGAGCTGGCCGAGACCACGAGCGAGCTCGCGGACCAGCTCAGCCGGGGCCGCGGATCCATCGAGCACGAGACCGCGGCG
This sequence comes from Dietzia sp. NPDC055877, assembly GCF_053615975.1. NCBI lineage: Bacteria > Bacillati > Actinomycetota > Actinomycetes > Mycobacteriales > Dietziaceae > Dietzia > Dietzia sp. NPDC055877. The sequence goes on from NZ_JBSHCV010000012.1 coordinate 66,886, forward strand.
ATGTCCCGCGACAAGCGCGTGGTGGAGCAGTTCGACGAGGCCAACCTCGCGGCGGCCCGCGAGGTCTACCCGCGGGTGCGGGAGCGGCACCAGGCCGCCGAATGGGGTGCAGATGGGCCCTCCGGCGCCGCCACTGCCCCCGCTGCCGCCACCGCGGAGACCGCCGCCGACGCCGACGCGACCCACTCGCACGAGCAAGCGCTGTCGGACGAGCTGAGTTCGGCGATCGACAAGACGAACATCGAGTTGGGTGAGCAGAGCTCCAGCATGCAGCGGGCGATGTCGGAGATCCGTCGTCGCTGGCCGGCGGAGACCATGGAGATGGACGTCTCCGTCGCGGCCCGCGCGGAGTACGTGCGCTTCCATGCCCGGGTGGCGAACGACGACCTGCCGCGGTTCGTCGACGAGTTCGAGCACCAGCTGCGCACCAACACGATCCGCGAGCTGGCGGGCTTACACAACTGGCTGCTGCGCAAGGCCGATGAGATCCAGCAGAAGATCGAGAAGATCAACGAGGCGCTCGGGGCGATCGACTTCAACCCGGGCCGCTTCATCCGCTTGGACCGGCAGAACACGGTGAACCAGCATGTGCGGGAGTTCCGCGCCGAGCTGCGGGCCGTCACCGACGATGCCCTGAGCGGCGGGGGAGACCAGTACTCCGAGCAGCGCTACCGCGCGGTGCAGGGCATCCTCGAGCGGCTCCGCGGCCGCGAGGGCTACAGCGACGCCGACCGGAAGTGGCGCGAGCACGTCACCGACGTGCGCAACTGGTACACCTTCTCCGCCTCCGAGCGGGACCGCGAGACGGACGAGGAGTGGGAGCACTACCGCGACTCCGACGGGAAGTCAGGTGGCCAGAAGGAGAAGCTCGCCTACACGATCCTCGCCGCGTCGCTGGCGTATCAGTTCGGCCTGGAGTGGGGCGCCAAGAAGGCGCGTGACTTCCGTTTCGCGGTGATCGACGAGGCCTTCGGCCGCGGCTCTGACATCTCCTCCCGCTACGCGCTGGAGTTGTTCGCCAAGCTGGGCATTCAGCTGCTGATCGTGACGCCCATGCAGAAGGTGCACGTGATCGCGCCGTACGTCCGCTCGATCGGCTACGTGGACAACGTCGAGGGCAAGTACTCACGGCTCGTGGTGCTAGACACCGAGGAGTACCACGAGATGCGCGGTCGCTCCTGATGTCCGCTGCCGCACGCTCCTGGGCCACCCCGGACGCCGTCCGGGAGAAGGTCCGCAGGCGCTGGGCCGACGGCACCCTACTCCGGGCCGTGGCACGCGGTGAGGAGTTCGTCCCCATCGAGGTCCCGCTCACCGGCCCGCGTGCCACCGAGCTCGGTGACCGGCTCGGCGAGGTCCAAGCCTGGATCTCCGCGCTGGAGAAGGGTGCGCGCGGCGGCACGAGCTACGGCCTGCGGCGTAAGACGATCGGCGGCCGGGCGTTCGGAAGGAACGAGGTCCCCTCGCACGCCGTGATCAGCAATTTCGACCAGGCGTGGACCCTGCTGGACGTCCGCGCCCAGGTGCGGGCATTCGAGGGGATGCTGGCGTCGGCTCCCGACGACCGCGTCCGGGACTGGCTCCTCGCCTCACCGGTGACCGCCCTCAAGTATGCGCAGGAGTGGCCCACGCTGGTGGCGGCGTACCGGTGGCTCGACGCCTCGCGCGGTTCGGGCCGCTATCTGCGCCAGATCGACGCACCCGGGGTGGACACCAAGTTCGTCGAGGACCGACGGTCGGTGCTCGCGCGCCTGCTCGGCGTCTCTGGCAAGGCCGGCGCCTTCCACGCTGATCTCGGTCTGCGCACCAAGCCGGAGTACCTACGGATGCGCTGTGCGCCCGGCGTCGCGCCGGTCCCGGTGGGGGAGCTCTCTGTTCGGGTCGACGAGATCGAGGCGCTCGGCGCGACATTCTCCAGGGCAGTCGTGGTGGAAAACGAGATCACCTACCTCACGATCCCGGTCCCCGTCGACGGCGTGGTCATCTGGGGCAGGGGCTTCGACGTCGCGCGACTCGGTAGGTGGCCGATGCTGAAGGACGCCGCGATCGACTACTGGGGCGACCTGGACACCCACGGTTTCGCAATCCTGAACCGGCTGCGGACCCACCTGCCCCGGACGCGGTCGTTCCTCATGGACTCAGTCACCCTGCAGGAGCATCGCGAGCGGTGGGGGAGCGAAGCCACGCCCACGAATGCCGCCCTGTCGGCGCTCACACCGGCGGAGGCAGCGGTTTACGACGACCTCGTCTCCGACCGCTTCGGCGACCGCGTCCGGCTCGAACAGGAGCGGATCAGCTGGGACTGGGTGCTCGATCACCTGCCGTACCGGACGGACTGACGCCGCGTATCCCGGGCACCCCGCGAAGGACGCGGCCGCGCTCGCCGCGACTATGAACTGGAGTTATCTACAGGGCTGCAGATTATTGGCGCGATATGTCGGATGCAAGGTGGGGCACCACAGGGCTCGGACGACTGGGAACATGATGCCTATGAAAAATCGATGGGGTCGCGCGGTTGCGGGCAGTGCGGTTGCGGGCAGTGCGGTGGCGCTCACGATGCTGGCCGGCTGCATGAGCGGGCCGTCAGAGACCGGGGAGGGCAGCGACGGCCAGCCGGTGGAGGTGGGCGCGCCTCCAGACCAGTCGTCCGATGGCGTGAACACGTCCGAGCAGCCGCGCGAGACCGTCGACCCGTGCGTGGGTCGCAACGACGACTTCCTCACACAGATCCGATGCGACGTGGTGGCGTGGGCAGATCTCGACCTCGACGGAACGTTGGAACCAATCGCCGTCGCAACCGGAGGTGAACCGAGCATCAACTTGCTGACGGTGATCAATGGCGAAACGCTCGCCTATTCGGCGACCTACGATGCCGTCAATCCGGCCTCGCAACCGATCGGGCCCGATGTGGGATCGATGGCGGCCAGGCGGCATGCAGCGTTCGTCGGCGCGTACGACATGACGGGTGACGGCAGGCCCGAGCTGGTGATGTGGGCCGACAAGGGGCCGAACATTGATGAGTTCCGAGTCATCCGTGTTGCATCCGATGAGTTGATCGCGCTGGACACGCCACTGCTCGGCATGCACGGGGGCGGAAAGTCCTGGGTGCACTACCTCGACTCAGGGCACCCCTCATATCGATGCACAGGGGACCCGGACGCACCCCTCGAATACCTTGCATTGTCCTCGGGCGAACTGACGTCCACGCGATACGAGTTCGACGAGTCCACCGATGAGTTCGTCAGCCTGAACGACCGGCGCCCGATCGAAGACTGGACGGGAGAGGTCGCGACCGTCGGGGTCGACTGCCCGGACCTCGCGCAGCATGAGCCGGCGCCCGACCCGGACGGGTCACCGCCCGGGGAGGCCGAACGGTGTCCGCTGGGACAACTGCCCGGGCGGGCGCAATCCGGCGACGTGGGCGCCTTTATTGAAGGCTCTCGAACCTCCGGGGAAATAGGGTGTGCGCGCATCGTCCAACTCTGGTAACAGTACGACAAGGCGCCCAAGGATCAGAGGACCAACGGGAAGGCGATGATCGTCGACTTCGATGGATACACCTGTTCAACGGCGTTCACGCAGGACGACGCGCGGGCAGGGAGATACGGCGGGTGCACCTCCAAGGACGAGTCCTGGGCCTTTGACGTTGTTGCGCGGTGAGAGCTCGACGCGGCCCCACCGGGCCAGAGACCACGTCCGCGAGCACGCCCGCCATTCTGCCGAACCGTCCGGATCGTGGGCGGGCGAACTCAGGTGGAGGATGACTCCCTCGTCGTCGTCGGACTTTCACAGGCGGCGACCCGCGCCCTACGTCGCTCAGGGGCTGGTGACGTAGGCACCGTCGAACAGCATGACCCCCGACGACGTGGGCGCGACGCCCTTCACTGACTCGTCCACCACCACGAACTCCTCGGCGTTGGCGAAAATCGTGAACGGCATGACCTGGTTGTGGACCTCCTGGAACCGGTTGAGCGCAGCAATCTGCTCGTCCAGGCCTGTGGCGGTTTTGAGGTCGCGTCCCGCCTCGGCGAGTTCGGCATTGTCGACGCCACTGTTGTTGGTGGGCCCGCCGGGTGTGACGTAGGCGGTGAAGCTCGCCGAGGGGTCGGCGTCTGAGGGGTTGAGGCCGCCGATGGTCATCTCGTAGTCGTGCCCGAACAGGCGCGCGGCCTGCTGCGACTGGGGGACGTTCTCGAGGGTGACGTTGAATCCCACGGCATCGAGCATCGCCTTGATGATCACGCCGGTCTCGATGTTCTCGGGGCTGGTGTTGGTCAGCAGCGTCACATCGCCATTCCAGTCGCCCTCCGCCTTGAGCTCCTCGACCAGCTCGGCGGCGAGTTCATGGTCGTACTCGGGGCCCTGTTGTCCGTCGTAGAAGCGAGAGGATTCGGCCAGTAGCGCCGAGGTCGGCTGGCCGAGGCCGCCGGTGAGCCGGTCGTTGATTAGGTCCCTGTCGAGCGCGTGTGCCACGGCCTTGCGCGCCCGCTCGTCGGTGAAGACGCCGTCGTAACCCGCCGCACCGTTGTTCATGACGATCGCCCGGCCCGAGCTGATCACCGATAGGAAACCCTGCGCGTCGTCCTGCATGGCGTCATTGATGAACTGGGCGCCGCGCAGATACCCAACCTGGATCTCGTCGTTCTGGAACGATTCGAGGGTTGCCTGGGACCCAGGGATCGAGATGAAGCGCAGAGTGGGGCAGACCGGGCCGTCGTAGTAGGTGGGATTGGGTTCCAGGACCACCTCCTGACCAGGCGTGTTGCCGGCCATGACGTACGCGCCGGCGCCGATCGGGTTTTCGGCCCACTCCTCAGAGCCGACCTCGGTGTACGCGTCCTCGGGGATCACCTCGCCGGCAGAGCGCGTTAGTGCGAACGGGAAACCCGCCCACGGCTCGCCGAGGACGAACTCGACGGTGAGAGGGTCGACGACGCGAACGGTCTCGATCTCGTCGACATCCGTTTTGGCCGTTGACGCGGTCGAGGGGTCCTTGTGAAGGTCAACGGTGAACTTCACATCGTCCGCGGTGAGCGGATCGCCGTTGGAGAACGTCACGCCGTCCCGGAGCTTCAGGGTCCAGACCGTGTTGTCCTCATTCGCCTCGAGCGACTCGGCGAGCTTGGGCTCGAACTCAGCCGTATCGGGGTTCCAGCGCATGAGTCGGTCGTAGATAGCGGCGGACTGCGCGCCGCCCCGTAGCCCGTAGTGGCCCTGGCCGGGGGAAAACGAGGGGAGCATGACGTACTCGCCCATGGTGATGGTGCCGCCGGCCATGTCCTCGGTGCAGCGGCTGGTCTCATCCGGGGTCCGTATGTCGCCGCCCGAGGCCCACACTGCGTCGTTTCCGCCGCCGCCACACGCGGTGAGGGTCAGGGTGGTGGCGGCCAGAACCGCGAGGGCGAGCTTGTTCACAATGCCTCCAGAAGCAGGGCGAAGCGCTGACACACAGCCGACGATGCTCGGAGGAGCTCGTCCTTAACAGCGGACGTTACTTCGTGTCGACACGTGTAATCGCGGCTTTCGCCGATTCTCGCGGCGCTGCCCGCCCGAAGGGTGGTGGAGCGGTCCCCGTCAATCGCACGGCCGTAACAGGCACGGGCGCGGGGTCCGATATACCGTGTAGGACAACAGATTCCGATCGTGAGGAGTAACGATGTTCCCTGAAGGCTCCCTTGAGAACCCGCTGCGCTACCTTTTCGGCCCCGGGCCGGACGAGCCGATGTGCTTGGCGCTGACCCCCGAGTGCATGGGTTTGCTGCCCTTCCTCGCTTCGCGGTTTAGCTTCGGTTCCTGAACCCGGCGAACGTACGCAACGCATCGGTCGCCCACAGGAGTAAATGGGTCAGGAGTAGCGGTGCGATGAGGACCAGCGCGCCCCAGCCCGTGGCTGCAACCGCGACCCCGTGCCCCCACCACGACCAGAGGTCACAGAAGTAGTCCGGAAGGCGTGACAGATTCTCTCTCATCGTCGACCCAGCCCCGGCGCGGGGCGCGTCGTCGTGTTGCCTCGCGAGTTCCACGTCGGTGAAGAACTCGGACGCCTCGGAGGCGGTAGTGGCCACGCGAAACTGCGCGGGGGGAGGGGAGTGCGGAACCGAGTACATGTCTGGAATTCGACGCCGCGAGTGCATTGGATGGCAATGCCCGGCTCTGAACGGTGGAGGAAGTTCGTGTCATTGACTCGCCGTCTGATCGTTCCCACCGTCGTGGCCCTCATCCCGTTGGGCCTGGCCGCCTGCGGCTCGAGCGGATCGGGGTCAACGGCGACCACGGTGACGGAGACGACGACCGCAGCGGCGGCTCCGCAGGTCGCCGATGGCGGGGCCCCTGAGGCAGATCAGGCGCCCGGAACACGCGCGGAACCCCCGGACAACGAGGCCATGCTCGAAGTGACCGTCCGCGGGGAACAGGGCGTCCTCGGGCTCCAGTACTCCGGTTCCGTTCCAACCGGTTCGCCGGGACCCGCGAGCAACAAACTCATCACCGGGCCGGGCGGGTGCTTCGCGGTTGCCGGAGCCGGAGCACCTCAACTGGCGATCTTCCCGTCCGACGCCACGTTCGTGCTGCAGAACGGCAAGCCGTCGGTGACGGTCGACAGGGCCGAGCACCCCGTGGGCCGCGAGCTCAACGCGGACACCACCGTCGTGCCTGTCGCACAGGTGGCCGGTGTGCCCGATCGATGTACCCGCGGCGCCGCTGGCACTGTTCTGGTCCTCTCCTGACGGCGCCACGATCGACGTCGGTGTGGGACTACGCCGACGACACGGCGCATCGAAGCGTCATCCGCGGTACCTGGCCCCGCGATGCGTATCGGGCAGCCGGTCACCTCGATCGAACATCCGGGCTCGGAGAGTGCCGGGTTCCGCGTCCAGCGGGTACCGTCCCCGGCGCTGCAGCTCGGGCACGAGATGCTCGATGACGTCCTCCCAGGTGCCCGGGTTGAGCGCGTAGGCCAGGTTGAACCCGTCGACGTCCGTTTCCGCCATGTAGCTCTCCAGGGCGTCGGCCACGGTGACCGCCGAGCCCACCACCACGGGTCCGCCCGTCGCGTTGAACCGGGCGCTGTCACGCAACGTCCAGCGTCCGTCGGCGTCCGAGGCCCCCGACAGGCTCGACACAGTGGTCTGGATCGCTTCTGTTGCGACCGGGTCCATGGGTGCGTCGAGGTCCTGTCGGGATAGATCAATTCCGGACCATCCCGAGTTGAGCACCAGATTTCCCGTCTCAGAGGCGTAGGAGAAGATGTCTCGGTACTTTTCAGCTGCCGCCTCATCGGTCTGATCCACAACGATCGTGAGCAGCGCGTACACGCGTGCGGCATCCCGGCCCCGCCCGGCGGCCTCCAGCCCCTCCCGGATCCGGCTGACCTGGTCCCTGGTCTGGCCGATGGTCGGGGACGCCACGAAGATCGCCTCCGCGTGATCGGCCGCGAAGCGGATTCCCCGCGCGGACGCGCCGGCCTGGTAGATCACCGGGGTCCGCTGCGGAGAAGGCTCGGAGAGGTGGACGCCGGGGACCGTGAAGTACGTTCCCTCGTGGCGGATCGGGTGGACCTTCGCCGGATCGGCGTACATGTCCCGCTCCGCATCGAGCACCACCGCGTCGTCCTCCCAGGAGCCCTCCCACAGCTTGTAGAGCACCTCCAGATACTCGTCCGCCCGGTCGTAGCGCTCGTCATGGGAGAGTTGGTCGCTCTCGCCCAGGTTCTGCGCGGCACTCTTGAGGTAGCCGGTCACGACGTTCCAGCCCACCCGGCCCCGGGTGAGGTGGTCCAGCGTCGACATCCGCCGGGCGAAGGTGTACGGGTGCTCTGCCGAGGTGCTCGCAGTGATGCCGAAGCCGAGGTTCTCCGTCACCGCCGCCATGGCACTGACGAGCATCATCGGATCGTTCATCGGGATCTTTGCCGCCGTCTGCAGCGCAGCGTCGCTGCTCCCGCCGTAGACGTCATACGGGCCTAAGGCGTCCGCGAGGAAGAGTCCGTCGAACAACCCGCCCTCCAACAGCCGGGCGAGACGGGTCCACTGTTCGAGGTTCGTATAGTCCCGCGACCGATCTGCCGGATGCCGCCAGATCCCGGGGAGTTGATGCCCCACGCCGTTGATGGCGAAGGCGTTGAACCTGATCCTCCGGGTGTGCTGATCGTGCGCAGCGTCGGGTCGCGAAGCCATGGTTCTCCTTGCGGTGGTCGTGTGAGGGGTGACCACCGCTCGAGCAGGAGCAGCCGTGGCTACGCCGATGACATCCCTCCGCGAGTGCTAACTCGATCAGGTTCGCTCGGGTGTGATCTCAGCCCCGTCCAGGGCACCCCGTGTCGCCCCTCAGCCTACGCGTCGGCGTCAGCGTGCCTTGCCGGTGACGGCCAACAGGGGCCGCCTGGATTGCCGTGGAGACGGCGCTCAGACCCCTGACTTCGGCAGCCGCCACCAGTTCGCCGGCGGAGACATTGAGCCCGGTCTGCGAGGTGACCACCGCCCCCGCATCGGCCACGCGCAGGCCCGTCGCCGACTTCGCGGCAAAGAGGCCGTACCTGATGTGACCCACCGACGCCTCTCCCTACTCGTGCCCATGCGACGACGGCCGGGCCAACGCCATAAAGCTCGTCTACCGGGCGTAGTCATGCGGTCGGCGTTCGAGGCGTCCTGTCCCTGCGCTCCGCTCGGTCGCAGTCGGTTCGGGAAGTCGGATCATTCACCCCCGTCGGGTGCCGACCGCCCACACGAGGAAGTGCGTGGCGATCAGTGGTGCGATGACGACCAGCGCGCCCCAGCCCGTCGCCGCGACCGCCACCCAGTTGCTCCACCACACGCTGGCGTCATCGAAGTAGTTCGGCAATCGCGAGCTCGCCCGCGTCTCCTCATCGGGCGCTGCGGATGGCGTACCGGTGAACACGTCCGCTATGTCCGGGCCGGCGATCCCAACGCGGAAGTAGGCGGGGGAGTGAGGAACCTGGTCCATGTCCGCTATTCGGCACCGCAGGTACACCGGATGGGCCGCGTATGTTTAGTGACTGCCCACCTCGTCGTCGTCCCCGCCACCTCCCCCCCCCCGACCAGCGGGCACCCTCTCTCGGCGCTCGACGACTGCGCGCGGACCCCGAAGGCGGTTCCGTGCCGTGGCGAGCGCCCCTCCTGACGCCAGCGCATCCGTCAGAAGCTGGTGACGGATGCGCCGGCGACATCTCAGGTGCGGGTGGCGTCGCCAACGATGAACTCGGTGCGGTCCTCGGTGAAGTAGTCGCGTACCCAGTTGACCAGGGCGTTGTAGCGGGGACGTGCCGACGGCAGCAGGACATCATGCACTGCGAGCCATCCGGCGAATGCCAGCGGCCCGTGGAGCTGCTTGTGCGATCTGCCGACCTCCGCCACCGCGGCCATCCGACCGATCATCGCCATGAAGCCGCGATCGTGGTACTCGAACGCCGTACGCTGTGTGCCCTTGAGGTCGGCGAGGATGTTCTCGCCGGCCCACGCCCCCGCCTGCTTGGCCACCGCACCCAGGCCGGGGAGCGTCTTACCGGCACCGTCAGGGATGTTGGCCGCGTCCCCGAGCGCGTAGACGCCCGGGAAACCGGGAACTGTGAGGTCGTCATTGACATCCAGTCGGCCGCCCCTGCCGGGCGTGATGCCCGCTTGCCCGACCACGGGCTGTGCGTGCAGACCCCCCGCCCAGATCACGATCGGCGCGGCGAGGACCTCGCCGTCGGAGAGCGTCACGCCGTCGGCGCGCACCTCCTTGACGCTGGTGCCCAGGTGCAGCTGAACACCGAGCTCCTCGAGGTGCTCCTGCGCATACTGCTGAAGTTCCTCGGTGAAGGGGCCGAGAACCGTCTTGGCCAGATCAGCGAGGTGGACCGTGAAGGCCTCGCGAACCGCGTCGGAGTACGTTCGCGGCACCACCGTGTTGACGGTTTCTGCGATCGCACCCGCCATCTCGACTCCGGTCGGCCCGGCGCCCACCACGACGATGTTCGTGGGGTCGAGCGCCTCGCCGGCGGCCACCCGGGCGTCGGCCTTGTCGAACTGCTCGATAATCGCCGCCCCGAGCCGAGTGGAATCGCTGACCGAGTACAGCGGGTACGCGTGCTCGGCGGCGCCGGGGGTACCGAAGAAGTTCACGACGGCGCCGGCGGCGATCACGAGTGTCTGAGCGGAGTACACCGTTCCGTCGTCCACCGTGACCGTGTGTGCAGCGGCGTCGATAGCGGTGACCTCGGCGGTCAACACGCGCACGCTCGGACGCTTGCGGAAGATCGCGCGCAGCGGCTCGGCCACGTCACTCGGCGGGAGCTGCGAGCTGGCCACCTGATAGAGCAGTGGTTGGAACTGCGAATAGTTGTTGCGGTCGATCAGCAGTGTTGGGATCTTCGCTTTGCCGAGCCGCCTGGCTGCTGCCACGCCGGCAAAGCCGGCGCCGACAATGATGACCCGGTAGTTACTGGTCGCGTTGGTCATGGCTTCGTTACCTCAGTCTTTTCTGGCCGACGTCAGCCGTAGGTGTAGAAGCCGCGACCGGTCGATGTTCCGAGGTAGCCCTTGTCGATGAAGTCGGACTTGATCTTGTCCGCAAAAGCCTTCATCTCCGGGTCAGCACTGTCCTTGTTGAGCATGTAGGGCGTCATCATCCCCACGATGTCGTAGATCTGGAACGGGCCCATGGGCGAACCGGTGGAGATGCGCCACGTCTTGTCGACGTCCTCGATGCTGGCGATCTCACGCATGTAGAGCTTCGCTGCGGCCTCGAGGAACGGCACCAGCAGCGAGTTGAGGACGTAGCCCGGCTGCTCCTTGTGGATGCGGATGGGAACCATCCCGATCTGTTCGGCGAACCCGGCCGCGGACTCGAATACCGCGGGGTCGGTGTCGGGGTGCCCCATGACCTCGCAGGTGTTGAAGATCCACACCTGGTTGGCGAAGTGCATCGCGAGGAACTTGTCCGGACGATCCGTGAACGGCGCGATCTCGCTCGGCAACAGGGTGGAGGAGTTGGTGGCGAACACGGTCTTCTCGGGCGCTACCGCGCTGACCTTCTTCCAGGTGTCCTGCTTGATGTCCAGCCGCTCGGGGACCGCTTCGATCACTAGGTCGGCGTCCTTCACCGCGTCGGCGAGATCCGAGCTGGCGCGGATTCGCGAAACGGCAGCATCGATCTTGTCCTGCGTGGCGTCCGGGAGGTCCTTCAGGTACGACGCCCCGAGTTGCTCCCAGCGGGCGGGGAGCTTGGCCAGGATCTCGTCCGAGATGTCGTACGCCACGACGGTCTTCCCGAAATAGGCGGACTGGAAGATGATCTGTGAACCGAGGACGCCGGTTCCCAGCACGGTGAGGGTTTCCATGATCGGATTCCTATCTTGCAGTGGGAGAAGTGCGAACGTCGGTTACATTATCGAACTCTTATTTTTTTGAGGGGGCATTCAGAAGAACTCGCATCGTCCCTTTCCTGGCCGGGCCGGTTTTCGTGTTCCTGTGCCGCTGGCCAGGTTCGTTTGTTGACACCTGTCGACCGCGGCGTAATCTCCTTAAGGTGACTACCCTCGCCACCTTCCCCAACCTCATGTCGTCCGGCCGGATCGGCCCCATGTCGACGCCCAACCGCATCGTGCTGCCGGCCATGGACATGAACGTGTCCGAGGAGGGCGAGATCGAGCAGCGGGAGATCGACCACTACGTCGCCCGCGCGGCCGGCGGTGCGGGCCTGATCATCACGGGCGCGTGCGCGATCGCGTTCCCGGTAGGTGCGGCGTCCATGAAAGAGCCGGGGCTGTCGGATGACAAGTACATCCCCGGGCTCAAGGCGCTGGCCGACGCCGTGCACGCGGCCGGGTCGAAGCTGTGCGTGCAGTCCACCCACCACGGCAAGGTCGCGCGTGTGGACGTGGCCAACGACCGCCCGGTGCTCGCGCCTAACGAGCCCGACTACACCTACGACTACTCCGCGCTCGCCGACAGCACCCCCGAGGAGCTCGGCCGGATGGGCGCCGCCACCGCGGGCAAGCAGATCGTCTACAAGGAGATGACCCACGAGGACATCGCCTGGCTCATCGAGACCTGGGCCGAGGCTGCCGACCGCATCGCCCGCGCCGACGCCGACGCGATCGAGATCCACGTCGCGCACGGCTACATCTTGGGCGTGTTCCTCAACCGTCGCGACAACCAGCGCACCGACGAGTACGGCGGTGCATTGGTCAATCGGGCGCGGCTGGCGTGCGAGGTCATCGAGGCCGTCAAGAAGCGCGTGGGGGACAAGCTCGCGGTGATCGTGCGGGTGGCCGGGCAGGAGTACGGCCAGGAGGGCGGGCTCGAGCTGGACGAGGCGATCCTGGCCTCGCAGCTGTTCGAGCAGGCCGGCGCGGACGCGATCCACGTGACCGGCTGGGGCCGCAACCCGTTCGACAACTTCACCGACGGCCCCCTTCCCGACACCGTCGGTGCCTACCTGGACAACGCCGCGGCCATCAAGAAGGCCGTGTCGGTGCCGGTGATCGGCGTGGGTCGGATGTTGCCGGAGGTGTCGGAGAGGGGGATCGACGACGACAAGATCGACTTCGCCGCCATGGGTCGGCAGCTGCTCGCCGACCCGGAGTTGCCCAACAAGCTCAAGGCCGGAACGCCCGAGTTGGTACGCCCGTGCATCAACTGCTACCTCTGCGTGGCCGAGAACTTCTTCGACGACACCCCGTTCTGTGCCGTCAACCCGCCGCTCGGCAACGAGGGACTGCTGCCGCTGACGCCCGCGCCCAAGCGCGAGCACGTCGTGGTGGTGGGCGCCGGACCCGCCGGACTCGAGTCGGCCGTGGTGCTGACCGAGCGCGGGCACCGCGTGACCGTGCTGGACAAAGCGGACCGGCTGGGCGGCACCATGTGGTTCTCCACGCTCACCACCCCGGCCAACGAGCCGCTGATCAGCTTCTACCAGGCCAAGATCGACCAGCTGGGCATCGACGTCCGGCTGAACACCGAGGCCACGGCCGAGACCGTGCGTGCGCTCGGTGCCGATCGCGTGATCGTGGCGACCGGCGCGGTCCGGCCGGCCCCGCAGATCCCGGGCGGCAAGCTGCCGCACGTGCACACCGGCGATTCGCTGCGCGCCACGATGCTGGGCACCGCGACCGCTGAGGAGGCCGGGACCTTCCTGCGGCTTGCCGGGAAGCTCGGCCGGCTGTCCGGCATCACCAAGCGACCGTCGTGGATCCGGCGCCTGACCAAGATCGCGCTGCCGATGGGTAAGAACGTCGTGGTGATCGGCGGCTCGCTGGTCGGCCTGGAGCTCGCGGAGTTCCTGGGCGAGCGTGGCCGGAACGTTACGCTGCTGCACGACTCGCAGCAGCTGGGTCTGCCGCTGGCGATGCCGCGCCGGTGGACCGCGGTGCGTCACGCCAAGCACTACGGCGTGGACATCCAGCGCAACGTGAAGGTAACCCGCATCACCGAGTCGAGTGTGGAGTGGACCGACGCCAAGGGCAACGCCAAGTCCGCGCCCGCCGACATGGTCATCTACGCCGATGGCACCACCGCCGCGGCACCGCTGGCCGATGCGCTTCGTGCTGCGGGCGTTGACTGCGAGGTCATCGGTGACGCCGGCGACGTGGGCTACATCCACGGCGCGATCCACTCGGCGTGGAAGGTTGCGACGGTGGGCTGAACTCGTCGTTTGACTGCGAGGGCCGCCCGGCCGACCTGCCCTTCAGGTCGGCCGGGCGGCCCTCACGGGCGAGAACTGTCACGCCAGGGCGGCGTCGCCTCGATTGGGGCCTGTGGCCCCGGACAGCGTGCAGCGATCCTTCAATCCGAGCATGCAGATCGCCGCGGCAGTGGCCAGGATCACGACGAGGCCGAGGATGATCGGCGCGGCGGGGAAGGGCAACTCCTGGGACAGGACGAAGGCGCCCATGAGCAGGACGAAGAACCCGAAGCCCTTACGCAGCGCCTTCTCCGGAACCACGGAGGTGAGGCGAACGCCGACGAAAGATCCGGCGATGGCGGCGGTGGTGACCGCAGCGACGAGCGGCCAGTCCAGCGACACCGAGGTGAGGTAGCCGCCGAGCCCGGCGAAGGACTTCATGGCGATGACCAGCAGCGAGGTGCCCACGGCGGCGGTCATCGGTAGGCCCGCCAGGAGGACGAGAGCCGGGACCACGAGGAAGCCGCCTCCCGCGCCGACCAGACCGGTCGCGGCGCCCACGACGAGGCCGTCGAGCAGGATCCGCCACAGCGGGTGATGGTGGTCGGTGCTCTGCCCGTCGCGGTCTTTGCGGCCCTTGATCATGGCGCCGGCGGTGGCGATCATCATGATCGCGAAGGCGATCATGAGGACGGTGCCGGGGATGTAGCCGCCGGCCAGTCCGCCGAGGAACGCGCCCGCCATGCCGGCGGCGCCGAAGGTCAGTCCTGTACGCCACCGGACGTTTCCCTTGCGGGCGTGACCGAGGAGGCTGACCAGTGAGGTGGCGCCCACGACGAATAATGATGTGGCGATGGCCTCGCGGGGGTCGAGCCCTCCGATGTAGGTCAGTAGTGGGACGACGAGGATGGAACCGCCCCCGCCGAGCAGGCCCAGGGACAGTCCGACGAGGACGGCCAGGGCCACGACGATGATCGTGGTGATCTCCATGTCAGGTGCCTATCTCCGGCGGGGGCGCCGCGGTGTGGGATCGGTCAGGAGTGGGTCGGCAGCGAGTCCAGGACGGTGCCGAGGCCCGGCTCGTCGGCCGAGCGGTTCCATGGCATCTTCGACAGCGCGGCCCCCATGGCGCAGGAGTTGCTCGCCGCGGAGTAGGTCAGCCCGGCCCCGATGGCGCCGGCGAGGTAGGCGAATCTGGGTGACACGACCTTGGACGCGGCGACGCCGACCAGGACGAGCGAGCCGGCGACCATGCGGACCTGCCGGTCCATCGCCCAGGCGCCCTTGCCGCGGATGACCTCGCCGCCGGCGGACTCGTAGCCGGCGATGCCGCCGTCGAGGACGGTCACCGAGTCGGGGTCCACGCCCACGGATTCGAGTCGCACGTTCGCCTGCCGGGCCCGGTTGCCGGACTGGCAGATGAGGACGACCTGGCCGGGCAGCCGGGTGGCTAACTCCTCACTGTGCTCGGAGAGCAGGGGTAGCGGCACGTTGTAGGAGCCGCGGATGTGGACCGAGGAGAATTCGGCGGCCGACCGCACGTCGATGACGGTGGGCGGGGTGCTCGATTCCATCGCCTTGCGTAGGTCGGCGGGGGTGATGGTCGGGGCGTTGGTGAGCGTGGAGAGCATGGGGAGGTGGTGTCCTTTGACTGTTCGGGCACGTGGGGGTCGTCTCCGGTGGGGGCTGGGACGCAGTAGGAGACGGGGGCCGGACGGCTGTCCGGCCCCCGGGGGTGCGGATGCGTCCACTCAGACGGTCGCGAGGTTGCGCTCGGACCAGGCGGCGTAGCTGCCTTCGAGTTCGACCACGTGGTAGCCGGCGCGACGGAGGGCGCTCGCCGCGACCGAGTTACGGACGCCGGTCTGGCAGTAGGTCACGATCGGCCCGTCGGTCGGGAGCCGGTCGAGGTTCCACAGTGCCCGGCCGCCGCTTAGTTGCTCGGAGCCCGGGATGTGACCGTCTGCGTGCTCGGTCTTGTTCCGCACGTCCAGCACCATGGCGGCGTCGAACGAGGCGAGCTCGTCTGGACCGATCATCTCGGGAGTCGTCGTCGGCAGCCCCTCGAGGCCGGTCGTGTAGCCGGTGACCGTGTCGATTCCGACTCGCAGCAGGTGATCGCGTAGCTCCGCTGCCACGTCTGCGTCCTCGGCCAGGACCACCAGGGGCGTGTCCTCCTTCTCGGGGTCGTAGGCCCAGGCGCCGTAGGACGCCGCCTTGTCGACGCCAGGGATGTTGAGTGCCCCGGGGACGGTGCCGGCGTGGACCTCGTCCTGGTCGCGGGTGTCGACGACGACGACCTCGTTCGCCTCGAGGGCGTCGGCCAGCTCGGTGGGCCCGAACTCGCGGAGTGGGGCCAGCGCACCGAGGACCGCCGGGCCCTCCTTGTTCTGCCGCTTCATGCGGCCGAAGTAGGCGTGCGCGTCCGGCTGGCCGTCGAGCAGTTCGTCGATGAACCCCTGCTCGTCGTCGCGCTCGATATATCCGGCCCACCATGCGTAGCGGCGCTCGTAGCCGACGCTGGTCGACGGCAGTGCGCCCAGGGCCTTGCCGCAGGCGCTGCCCGCACCGTGTCCGGGGAAGACCTGGACGTGGTCGGGCAGGGTGACGAAGGAGTCCTTCAGGCTGCGGAAGATCTGCTTGGCGCCCTCGAAACGGGTGTCGACCCCTCCCGCGGCCTCGTCGAGCAGATCCGGCCGTCCGAGGTCGCCGGAGAAGACGAAGTCGCCGGTCAGCATGTAACCGGGGCTGTCCGTGAAGGCGCCGTCGGTGATGAGGAACGACAGGTGTTCCGGGGTGTGGCCCGGCGTGTGCACGGCCTCGACGGTGATGTTGCCCAGCGTGAGCTGGTCACCGTGGTGGAGGCGCTCGGCCTCGAATCCGTACTGCCAGTCGTCGCCGCCCTCGCCGGAGACGTAGACGGTCGCCCCGGTCGCCTCCGCGAGCTCGCGGGTGCCGGACAGGTAGTCGGCGTGGATGTGGGTCTCGGTGACGGTGGTGATCGTCATGCCGTGGCGCGCGGCCAGATCCAGGTACTCGCGGATGTCGCGACGGGCGTCGATCACCATCGCCTCGTTCTTGGCCTGGCAGCCGATGAAGTAGCCGGCCTGGGCGAGGTCCTCGTCGTAGATGCGCTCGAGAAGCATGCCGCTCTCCTTGTCGATCGGGTTCCCGTTCTCGGGCTGTGTCTCGACGATACATACCCCCCTGGGTATTTACAAGATGCCCGTGGGGGTATGTGAGAGCGGCCTGGACCAGATGAGGGTGAGGAGCTTGTCCCACTGTCGGTTCATAGATTTCCGGCCCGGATGCCGGGAACCTGACAGTCTGTGGTCCAGAAGGCCAAGCGCCGTCGAGCCACCATCGAAGGAGCCATCCGTGACGTACGCCCGCACCATCACTGTCGCCGCGACATACGAGCAGGCCCTGGAGCGAACCCGCGCGGCTCTTGGCGCCCAGGGCTTCGGAATCCTGACCGAGATCGACGTCAGGTCGACCTTGAACACCAAGCTCGGCGCAGAGGCGGGCGAGGCGCTGGGCTACTACATGATCCTCGGAGCCTGCAACCCCGGTCTGGCCAGCAAGGCTCTCGCCGCAGAACCGCAGCTCGGCGTCCTGCTGCCCTGCAATGTCGTGGTTCGCCGCGGCAGCGTCGACGGCGAGACCATCGTGGAGGCCATCGATCCGCAGACCATGGTCCAGCTCAGCGGCAGCCCCCGGATCCGTGAGATCGCCGACGACGCCGATGCGCGGTTGCGCGCAGCCCTGTCGACGATCTCGGAATCCGGCCCCGCGCCGGACAGCGGGTCGGCAATGTAGCGCCGCAGCGCCGCCACCGGGTAGGGCGGCAGGTGCGACGACAGTCGACTAGGGAAGATCTGCCACGCCAGAGTGACCAGGGCACCACTTCGGAGAAAGCACTATCAACTGCTGCGTCGCCCGGGTCATCGCGACGTAGCGATCTACCGCACCGGTGGCACCCGTGCCGAAGGACTCCGCATCGACAAGCACCACCAGGTCGAACTCGAGGCCCTTGGCGTCCGCCGGACCCAACGAACGGACGCGATCCGAGCTGGGTAGAGCGGGAAGCGCCACGCCAGGAGCGCTTATCACGCAGGCGGTGCCCTCCGAGTGCTCGGCGAGCCAGCCGTCGATGACAACCGAGAAGTCGTCAATCCGCCCGTACTCGACCGGCAGACCACTGCTGCGCACTGATTCGGGAACGTTGGCGTCCGGCCGCACGGATCGGATCACGGGCGCGGCCGCATCCATGACCTCCGACGGCGTCCGGTAGTTGATGCTGAGCCCCACCTGCGAGACGCGCTCGGGGGACAGTCCGACTCGCTCGAGCCGGTCAGCCCACGATTCGTCGAAGTCCCTGCGGGACTGCGCACGGTCACCGACCACCGTCAGGCTCCCGGACGGGCACCGGCGAAGGAGCATCAGCCACTGCGCATCGGTGAGCTCCTGGGCCTCGTCCACGATGATGTGCCCGAATGTCCCCGCCAGGCGAGGCCCGGCGATTCCCGTGCTTTCCTCCATAGACGGGTCCAGCAGAGCCTCCTGCAGATCCCCGTGCCGGAGCATGGGGGCAACACCCTCGGGGTCGTCGTTCGCGGCGATAACCTCGTCGATGACCATCCGGCGCCTCTCTAGCTCCGCGGCACGTTCGGCCTTCCGTCGCTGATCGCGACGCGCGCGGTCAGGATCGCCCAGTTGGTGGCGGGCCGCGTCCAGCAGAGGTAGGTCCGCGCTGGTCCACGCCTGCGGGTCAGTGCGCTGCAGGAGCCGGATCTGCTCGGTGCTGAGTCCCGGCGCGCACAGTCGCAGGTAGGCGGGAACCGTCCAGAGGTCGCCCACCAGATCCTCGGGCCGGAGCATCGGCCACGCCCGGTAAAGCGCACGGTGCAGCTCGGGATCGGACAGCAGCTCGGCCCTGAGGTGGGCGACGGGGACGTCCGCGCCCGCCTTCTCGAGCAGGATCTCCACCAGCGTCTCGCGGATCTGTGCGTGCGCCTCGTTGTGGGGTGTGCCGGCCTCCACAGACGTAAAGGACTCGGCCCAGTCGGCCGGTGAGAGTCGCAGGTCCGCCCATTCGGTCTGCACCAGCATCGACTCCTCTGGCGGGTGCTCGTAGAACCGCACGCCCGCCTCGATCGCCGCTAGCATCTCCACCGTCGACTTGAGGCGGGCCACCTCCGCGTCAGACTCGTCGGCGAGATCAGTGAGGCCGCCGAGCCCGGCCGCGGCGAGGTCGGCGACCGTCGCGGTCTGCACGCTGTGCTCGCCGAGTGCCGGAAGCACGTCGGCCACGTAGTCGAGGTACGGCCGGTGCGGACCGACCAGCAGCAGGTTGCCGCGACTGAGCCCGGACCGCGACTGCTCGTGCAGCAGGTACGCCGCGCGGTGCAGCGCCACGACCGTCTTGCCCGTGCCGGGCCCGCCGTCCACCACGAGCGCACCCCGCGCGCTGGCCCGGATGATCGCATCCTGATCCGACCGGATCGTGGAGAGCACGTCGCGCATCCGGCCGGTGCGCGCCCCGGCCAGGCTCGCCACGAACGCTGATTGATCGTCGAGGCTCGTGTGGGTGGCCACCTCGTCGTCGTCGCCCAGGACCTCGTCCCAATAGTCCACGATGCGCCCGCCCGCCCACCGGTACCGACGTCGATACGTCACGCCGAGCGGATCGGCGAGCGTCGCGGCGAAGAACGGCTCCGCGGCCGGGGTGCGCCAATCCACCAGCAGGGGAGTGCCGGCGGCGTCGAGCAGGCCGATGCGCCCCACGTACACGCGCTTGCCGCCGGCGGTCGCGAAGTGCCCGACGCACACGTCCAACCCGAAGCGGCGCAGCGTGGCGAGCTCGGCGACCAGGCGGCGGATGTCGGCGTCACGGTCGATGGTCTGCGCGCCGCGGCCGGCCGGATCGCGACGGCGCCTGTCCAAGCGCGCGGAGAGCGCGGAGACCTTGTCAGCGAGTGCGTGGGAGATCGCGGCGAAGTGACGGTCGTCGGCGCCGATCAGCGTCGGATCGGTCTTGTGCGCGAGGTGGTCCGGAAGGGCGAAGGCGGAGGCGTTCTGGCAGGGCATCGCGCTAGTGTGCGCCCCCACCCCGGCCTTGCCGCAAGCCCCCCTACCAGCTATAACTTGAAGGTGGAAGCAAGTTTTTGGCCGCGATTTACGAGGATGCCGACATCTGCTGTGTACACGCGTGCCTGAGCGCATCATGACGGCCATCACCTGGAGCGAGGGCGGAACGCAGCGCCGCGCGGGCTGGCGTCCGGAGAACGGCGCCAAGCCGCCGCGGGACATCGTGGTGATCGACGACGACATCGCCGCGGACAGCGCCCTCCGGATGGCGCGGGCAGGCACCGGGCTGCTCTGGAGAGGCGACTTCCACAATGCCCGGCAACTGATGCGTGCCCTCGATCGGCGGCTGGAGAAGCAGGCCTCCCGTAAGGCGTCGAAGTCGTCGAAAACACCGAAGTCGTCTCGTGGCGTCGAGACCGGCGACCTCTTCCACGCGAATCGGCTGGCGCGATCCCAGCGGGCGGCCGTCCTGGGGAAGATCCTCATCGAACTCGAGCCCGACTACGCGATCGGGTTGCGTCGAGCGCCCGACGTGCGAGAGGCCTGCGCGCACGCATACGGGACGCCGGCCAGCGAAGGCCCGGGGGAGTCGACGCTCGTCTCGCTATCGGAGCTCCTCGGGGTGATCAGCGCATTCGAGTGGCACCGCACGGGCATCGAGGTGGCCGCCCTGGGTGAACGCATCTACCCCGCCTACGGCGTCTTTGCCCCCACCCGTGACGAGTACATCGACCTGGTCGCCGACGCTGCGTGGCCAGCGGGCGTCGACCGGCCGCTGGTCTTTGACCTCGGCACGGGGACGGGAGTGCTCGCGGTCCTGCTGGCCCGGCGCGGAGCCAGGGAAGTCGTGGCGACAGATATCAACCCGCGCGCGGTGCAGTGCGCGATCGACAACGCGGACCGTCTCGGAGTCGCGGATCGGGTGCGGGCGGAGGAGGCGGATCTCTGGCCCGCCGCCCCGGAGCGTGCCGACGTCGTGGTGTGCAATCCGCCCTGGATCCCGGGCCGCCCGACGTCGGCGCTGGAGCAGGGCATCTACGACCCGAAGTCCGACGTGCTGCACCGCTATCTCGGTGAGCTGGCCCGGCATCTGACGCCGAACGGCGAGGGGTGGCTGATCCTGTCTGACCTCGCCGAGCTTCTGGGGCTGCGCACGCGCGAGGAGTTCCTCCAGCGTATTGAGGACGCGGGGCTGACTGTCGTCGGCCGACACGAAACGACCCCGCGACATCCGCGTGCGACCGACGAGGCCGATCCGCTCCACGCCGCACGGGCACGCGAGCGGACCATGCTGTGGCGGCTTCGGGCGAGGAACACCTGAGTCAGCAGGGCCGTGGCACGTCACCGCTGCAGCGACTGCACCCGCACCGTCACCTCGGCGTCGGCCTCGCCTGCCTGAGCGGCCAGCGCCCGGCGCAGCGCGAGCTGGATGTCCCGCACCGCCTCGCGCACAGGCCGCGACCGGTCGAGACACACCTCCACCAGGGCGGTGCCCTCGGCGGTGTCGATGTGCAGCCCGAAGTGAGCGGTCCGGGCACTGCTACGGCGGACGCGGGCGTCGATCGTGCGCAGTGCCGTGCCGAGCCCCGGCTCGATTGCGTGGACGCCCGGCACGGACGTCACCACCGCGAGCAGGTCGGCGGCTGTCGGAGCGGCAGGGGCAGCTTCGGCTGGCGTGTTCGGCTCAGTCATGGAGATCCTCGATGTGCACATCAACGATGAGGCCGCCCAGGTCGAGCTCCCGGACGCACTCGGAGACGACGGACGCACGGACATCGTCGGCCAGTGCCCGCAGGTCGCGGCTCGCGGCGGACAGAGACACCCGGCACAGCACCCGCTCAGGCAGTCCGCGGGCGCCCCACTCGGGAGTGTCGGCGAAGTCCACGGCGGTGCGTAGGCTCATCGCGCCCGGAACGGCGTCCACGGCGTCGCGGATCAGTGTCCGCAGGGCCTGCTCGCTGAGCGAGTACGGGCCCGCCTCGGTGGGCGGCATCTCGACGCGGGCGCCGTGTCGGGCATCGGCGTGCACCACCTCGGACAGCGCCGCCCGCACGCGGGAGGACACCTGCACGGAGTCGTCGCCACGCGCCTCGGCCTCGTCCCAGTCTCGGTGCAACGCCTGAATCCGGTCGAGGTACTCGCGGGTGGCTTCGGACTCGTCGGGCACACCGGCCGCGGGGGAGTCACGCATGGTGTTCACCGCCATTCCTTCATTCGGTCGATCACGTGCGTGCGGGCCCGGGAGATCCGCCCGCGCGCCGTGGACTCGGTGACGTCCAGCGCGTGCGCCACCTCCCGGTAGGACATTCCGTCGATCTCCCGAAGCGTCCAACACGAGCGCAGATCGGGTTCCATCGTGGCGAGCACCCGCGCGAGCGCCTGCAGTTGCAGATTGACCTCCGAGCGCCGGGCGGGATCGGCGGCCGGAGCGCTGTCCGGGTGCCACTGGAGGTTGTCGGGGGAGTGCGCGTCGGTCGCCCGGCGGGCGTTCCGGCGGGCGATGTCGGTGGCGCGGCGGGAGCAGATCTGGGAGAGCCAGGCCCGCACCGCGTCCGGATCGGAGAGCAGGCGCAGCCGCTCCCACGCCGCGATCAGGGTCTCCTGCACCACGTCCTCGCTGTCCTGCCGATCCCCGAGCACCAGGTAGGCGATCCGGAACAGCCGGCCCTGGTGTCGGTCGATCAACCGGTCGAAGGCAGCGGCGTCGCCGTCCTGGGCACGCAGCACCAGGACCCGGTCGGTGGGGCCGCCCGGCTCGGGGTTCATTCCTTCTCGCCGCCCACGGCCACCCGATCGGTGCGGGCGGAGTTCTTGGCGGCACGCAGGCTCACCAGCACGTCCACCGATCGGGGCTCGACCCCGAGCGAGAGACGCAGGTCTTCGAAGAGCCGGCGGCGGACCTGCTCGAGGGTCCAGGCGATCTCCGCGGACTCGGCCACGGTCACCTCCGCCACCACTCCGGCTCGGGTGGCCGAGCCGGTGGCCCGCACCGAGGCGCTGTCCACGCCCTGCACATCCTCGACGCGTTCGACCAGTGCGCGTTCGAGAACCTGTGGCTCGAGCGTCGCCAGCACGGCACCCTCGGGGTCATGCAGTCGCAGCACGGCCCGCGCGGGGGCGGTCGGGATCTGGGTGATGAGCAGCGCGAGCCCGGCGAGAACCGCAACCACGCTCACCGCGATGCCGACCGGTAACGCCCACCCCGCGTCTTCGAGCAGGGAAGCGGGGGTCGACGCCCCGTCGGGGACGAGTGGGTCGAGTGTCCCGCCGGCGGGCACCAGGTCAAAGGCGGCGGCCGCGAGCCACGCCGCAGCCACCAGGGCGAGCACGCCCAGCACGAGCAGGACAACACGGTTACGAGGTCCGGATTGACTGCGCATGTGACTCTCCTTCCTCAGCAATCGGATTCTCAGCGGCGACGTGCACGGACTCGGGTGGCCGTGGGATCGCCGGGGCGAAGCTCCCCGAGGGCCCGGTCCACCGCGGTGGTGGCCGCCGAGACGACCGGAGCGGGATCGTCGACCACGGTCACCACGTCCACGTCGATCCGCCGACGTCGCGGTGTGATGCGCGCGCTGTGCACGCCGTCGACGTTCTCGGCCGCCGACTGCAGATGTCGGGCCAGGTCCCGGCGGCTCAGCGCAGTATCGCCGGGCAGGTCGTCACCCAGGACCAGCAGTCGCGACACCCGGCCGGGCCAGGCGGCCAGCAACACCAGTGCCAGGCCGAGCACCGCCAGCGCCCCTGCGGCGGCCTGCGCCGCGATGGACTCCAGCGTGGTCCACGCCAGTGCGTCGACCTGGTTCGCGGCGGCCACCGGCCACTGGCCCTCCACCACGTAGGTGCCCAGCAGCCACAGGCCGAGCCCGCCGGACACCAGCAGGATCACCCCGGCGATGCCGGTAGGGATGGCCCGGGCGGGCCGGCGCACCAGCCCGACCCCTGCCTGACGTGCGCTCACAGCAGCGCTCCTCTCGTGTTGCCGGCGGGATTGAGCCAGGAGATCTCCAGATCGAGCCGGCCCACCTGCAGCCCGGTGAGCATCTCGACGCGCTCGCGCACCCGGGCTCGCAGGCCCGCGCACGTGGCGGCCAGGTCGACCGGGAACGCGACGCCCACGTCGAGGCGCAGCACCGCGACCGCGCCGTAGAGATCGCATTCGGCGGAGGGGCGGGAGGCGAAGTCGCGACGGGCGCGTACGCCCAGGACCCCGCCGGCGGCGCCCCCGATCCGCGGGTGCTCGGAGGCCACCTGCTCGGCTATCCGGGCCACCACCGCCGCGGGAACGGTGGTGACACCGCGCTCCTCAACAGGTGCATGGACAACGGGTGTAGGGGTGTCGGCGCTCGACGGCGCCGGCGCCGTATCGGTAGAGGAACCGCTCATCGTCGGTCGCTCCACCGGTCCGTGACGCCCTTGATCTCGAGCCGTCCGTCCATGACGAGCCCCACGGCCAGCCCGATCGCGCCGAACAGCAGCACGACCAGGAACTGGCCGATCGACCCGAACGCCGCCACGGCGCCCAGGAACAGGCCCACCAGCAGGGTGAGATGCGTGATCTTCATGACTCTCCTCGCTCGCCTCGTCGGCGCAGGCCGATCAGTTCAGCTCGGGGTTCCGGGACGTGGTGCCGGAGCGGGAGGCGTTGTCGTCGTCGTCCTCGGGAAGGTGCACGTCCACCACGTTGACGTTGACCTCCACCACCTCGAGCCCCGCGGTGCCCTCGACCTGCTCGATCACGTTGCGGCGGATCGCGTTGCCCACCTCCACGATCGACACGCCGTACTCCACCACCACGGTCACGTCGATCGCGGCCTGCGTCTCACCCTTGGACACGCTGATCCCGCCGGTGACGTTGGTCTGCGCGTTGGGGATGCGGTCGGCCACTGCCGAGAACGCACGCCGCGCGGCGTTGCCCATGTCGTAGACGCCGGGCACCTCGCGGGCGGCCATGCCGGCGATCTTGGCCACCACGGCGTCGTCCAGGGTGGTGACGCCGCGAGTGGTCTGCAACGGACCGCGGGGCACGAACTCCTCCGTGGTGTCCTCGGCCTTGTCGGTCTCGGCCACCTCGGTGCGCGCCTTCTCACGACCGGTCTGCGGGACTGTATTCGACATGGTTTCCTCCTGGGCCCGGGCCGACGACGCGCCGGCCTGTGATGAACACGTACACCACTAAGACGTCGCGAGTCACCGGTTCGTCACACCCGATTCCGAACATTTTTCGCTTGCGCCGCTAAGTACCTACTTTTCGCGTGAAAGCCCTGCGTATCTGCTTACAGTGCGCGCATGAGTCGGGGGAGCAGAGCAGCCGGGGGCCGGTCGATCATCACCAGCACGGCGGTGCTCGCCGCGGTGGCCCTCGTCGCCGTGCTGCCGCAGGTGCCGCGCGCGGGCGCCGGGGCGTCAGGCGCGGGGCCGGGCGCGTCCGTGGCGGAGGGCTTCCACTGGGGCGTGGCCACCTCCGGCTTCCAGGTCGAGGGCTCGAACCCCGACTCCAACTGGAAGCGCTACGTCGACGCCACCTCGCCCGGGGGCGAGGTGGATCCGGTGGGTGACGCGGTGGACTTCTGGAACCGGTACCCCGAGGACATCGCGCGCGCCGCCGCGATGGGCGTCAACACGTTCCGGTTGAGTGTGGAGTGGGCGCGGATCGAACCGGCCCCGGGGGAGTACGACGACGAGGCGCTCGCCCACTACGACCGGATCATCGACTCCATCCGCGACCACGGCATGGTCCCGATGATCACCATGGTCCACTTCACCTATCCCGGCTGGCTGGCCGACCGGGGCGGCATGCTCTCCGGCGACGCCGTGGAGGCCTTCGGGCGGTTCTCGGAGCTCATCACCGAGCGGTGGGCCGGCGACGGGACCCTCTGGGTGACGCTCAACGAGCCCCTCGTATTTTTCAAGCACGAGATGACGATCGGCCGGGTCGGTTTCCAGGATTTCTCGCGCTTCCTCGACCAGATCGAGGCCGCGCACCGGCTGGGCTATGCGGCCGCCCACCGCGCCGACCCCGACGCGATGGTGACCATGAACGAGGCGTACCTGCCGCTGGCGACCGACTTCACCGACACCCTCATCGGCGACCGCGTGGCCGACGTCGTGGACTACGTGGGCATCGACTACTACTACGGCGTCGCCCTCAACAACCTCACGACGATCAACGCGGCCTGGGACGACTTCGCCGCCGTGCGTCCGCAGCCCGAGGTGATCTACGAGGCCATCAAGCACTACGCGCAGTCGTACCCGGGCAAGCCGATCTACATCGTGGAGAACGGGTTCCCCACCGACAACGGCGCCCGGGCCGACGGCGTGGACCGCGGCGACTTCCTGCGCGACACCGCGTTCTGGCTCCAGCGGGCCGTGGCCGACGGCTACCCGGTGATCGGCTACAACCAGTGGTCACTCGTGGACAACTACGAGTGGGGCAGCTACTCGCCGCGCTTCGGGCTCTACCAGGTGGACGTGCTCACCGACCCCGCACTCGAGCGCACGCCCACCTCCGGGGTGGACGCCTACCGCGAGATCATCGCGGGCGGGGGAGTCGGACCCGACTACCGTCCCGTCCTGCCGGGCGGCTGGTGCTCGCTCTCCGTGATCCCCGACTCCTGCCTGAGCCCGGTCCTGGTAGACGGCCCGCGGGCCACGCTCGCGGGCTGACGATCCCCGACGTGGCGTAACACACACCCGCGGTGACGGCGATAAACCTTGTAGGACAACACGTTCACCGTAAGGAGTGAGGTTGATGTTCCCCGAAGGTTCACTCGAGAACCCGGTGCGATTCCTGTTCGGCCCCGGCCCGGACGAGATGACCTGCATGGCGCTGACCCCGGAGTGCATGGGCTGGATCCCGTTCCTGGCCCACCGGTTCGGGATCGCCTCCTGACACCGGCGGTCAGTCCGGCAGGACCTGCTGCATGACGCGCAGGGTGTTGCCGCCCATGATCGCGGTGATGTCCTCGTCGGAGTAGCCGCGGTCCAGCAGCCCCTGGGTGATGGCTGCGAGTTCGCTGGTGTCCCAGCCGACGGTGACGGAGCCGTCGTAGTCGCTGCCCAGCGCGGCGGTCTCCAGGCCGCCCACCGCCACCACGTGGTCGATCGCGTCCAGTACGGAGTCCAGGCCCAGGCCGCAGATCGCGGTCTCGAAGTAGCCGATCCCCACGACGCCGCCGGTGGCCGCGACACCGCGGATCTCGTCGTCGGTGACGTTGCGGTTGGAGTCGCACGTGCCCTGGACGCCGCCGTGGCTGAGCACCACGGGGTTGGTGGCCATCTCCAGCATGGTGGCAACCGCCTCGTGGCTGGAATGCGTGAGGTCGATGATCACGCCCCGCTGCTCGAGGGTCGTGAAGACCTCGCGGCCGAAGTCGGTCAGGCTGCCGCGTTCGATGCCGTGCATCGAGCCGGCGACGTCGTTGTCGAAGAAGTGCGCGAAGCCGGCCATCCGCATGCCCGCGTCGTAGAGGCGGTCGACGTTGCTGATGTCGCCCTCGAGGTTGTGCAGGCCCTCCACCGAGAACATCGCCCCGGTCACGTTGTTGCCGGCCACCCGTTCGTCGATGAGCTGCTCGAGATCGCCCTTGGTCTTAACGAACATGAGCTCGCCGTCGGAGTCATCGACGGCGGTCTGCAGCTTCTCGGCATGGTAGAGCGACCGCTCCGTCATCGACGTCCAGGTCCGCGGCGGCTGCAACTGCGCGATCGCCAGGGGAGTGATGTTGTCGGTGTCGTCGTCGTTGCCGTCGACGTTCTGGCCCTTCGGTGACTTGGTCACCGACGAGAACACCTGGAGCGCCACGTTCCCTTCCTGGAGTCGCGGGAGGTCGACGTGCCCACGATCGGAACGCTCGAGCAGGTCGCGATCCCACATGAGGGTGTCGGAGTGCATGTCGACGACCTGCAGGGTGTCGTGCAGTTGCGCGGCCTCGGCGGTGATCTCCGGGAGCGCGACGGGATCGATCTTGTTGCGCGACTTCTCGATCATGGCGGGGCCTGCCGCGAAGAAGGCGACCGCCGCCACCACGACGAGAACGATCAGGACGATCAGGGAACGGAAAACGATGCGGCGTTGCACGTGCGGTGGTCCTTTCGGGGGGGGGGGGGGGGGCTGGGTTATCTAGCATCAAGAATCCGTTATGTACCGCGGTTGCCGCGGAGACTGAACGGACCGCTCACAGATACGTGGAGCTGGTATACATCCGCTATGGAAACACCGGACGAATCGGACATCGCGCTCATCCATGCGCTGCAGCTTCGTCCGCGGGCGTCGTGGCGGCAGCTCGCCGACGTGCTCGGTGAGGGACCGGCGACACTGAGCAGGCGGTGGGCTCGGCTGCGGGAGAGTGGGCTGTCCTGGGTGATGGCGTACCCGTCCGTCGACGGGGTCCACGGGAACCGCCTGGCCATCACGGAGATCGCCTGCGCGGCGGGGCGGGTGATGTCGTTGGCGCAGGAGCTGGCGGCGTGGCCGATGGTCGTCACCGCCGAGATCGCCGCCCGCGAGTACGGCGTGGTGATCAGTATCGCGGGGCTGGACCAGAGCGATCTCGCGGAGATCCTGCTCGACCGCCTGCCCGCGGTGCCGGGGGTGACCGGTATGCGGACCCACCTGGTGGGCCAGCTCCACCTCGGTGCCAACCAGTGGCGCATCGGCGGCCTCGATCCCCGAGCCGCCGCCACACTCGCCGACGTCTCGCTGCCCACGGTTCGTCCGGAGCGGACGAGCGCCATCAACCCGTGGGCGCCGCCGTACCGCGAGCTGGTCGATGCGCTGACCGAGGACGGCCGGCGCAGCGCTGCGGATCTGGCGCGGATCACCGGTCGGCCCCTGTCGACCACGCGGCGACAGTTGGCCAGGCTCCTCGGCTCGGGCTCCATGACGTTCCGCTGTGACGTGGCCCAGGGGGTGACCGGTTATCCGGTGATCGTGCAGTGGTGGTGCAAGGTGCCGGCGGTGCGGATGGCGGCGAGCGTGGCGCGGCTGCGGGCCGAACCGACGGTGCGGCAGGTGGTGAGTATACCGGGATCGCCCAACCTTCTCGTCACCACGTGGAACCGGTCGGTCGCGGACGCCATGCGGATCCAGGAGACCCTCGAGCGCGAGCTCGCCCCGCTGGTCGTGGTGGATTCGGCGGTCATCCTGCACCAGGTGAAGCGCCTCGGGTGGCTGCTCGACTCCAGCGGTCGCAACACCGGGACCTTCATCCCGTACAGCACCGAGGGCACACCGGCAGCCCCTGCGCGGGGTCACTTCACCGATGCGGCATCGGAAGGGCCGGGGAGGACGTAAGTTGGCCTTTATGACGACCACTATTCTGCATAACGCCCGCCTCATCGACGGCACCGGTGCCGACCCGGTTGCCGACGCTGTTGTGGTGATCGACGACGGGAAGATCACCTACGCCGGCCCGGCGGACGGCGCGCCGCAGTCCGATGACTCGGCCACCAAGATCGACGTCGGTGGCAACACCGTGACCCCGGGCTTTTTCGACTGCCACGTCCACCTCTCCCTTCCCGGCACCAAGGGCTCGCCGATCATGG
>NZ_JBSHCV010000013.1:0-89580 GCF_053615975.1 Dietzia sp. NPDC055877
ACCGCATCAACCAATATCTCTGACCACCCGCATACACAGAAATCTTGACAGGCTCGGTGGGCGTGATCGAACTTCGACTGCCACCTGCGACCGGCGGGAACCTCGAGAACCTCGGGACAATAGAACTATGGACGATCTGCTCATCCCTCTCGGCCCGGGTGCGCCTCATGGCCTCCGAGTGCCAGCAAATGAACTCGTCGAGCTGTTCTCCCGTTCCTCCGGCCCCGGCGGGCAGGGCGTCAACACCACCGATTCACGGGTCCAGCTCAGCCTCGATCTGGCCACCACCTCCGCCCTCGACGACGCGCAGCGATCTCGGGCGCTGCGCAATCTGGACGCCCGGCTTGACGGCACCGTGCTGACCGTCGCCGCCTCCGAGGAACGCTCCCAGAGGCGCAACCGAGCGGCGGCCCGTTCCCGCCTCTCCGAACTGCTGCGCGACGCCGTCGCCCCGGCCGTCCCGCGGCGCCCGACCCGCCCGACCAGGGGGTCACGGCGTCGCCGCCTGGAGGCGAAGACCCGACGCGGCGCGATCAAGGCGAACCGGCGCCGCCCCGATTCGGAGTAAGACCGCCGACGCCGCCAGTCACCTGCACACCGTTGGTTCATACGACGACGAGGTGATCACCACCGTCGGAACTGCGGCGTTCACCGCGAGTCGATCAGCTCGATTCCGTATGCCGCGACGACAGCCCGCACCTCGGCGAGGTAGCGCTGCGCCTGCCCGGTGAGCGGGATCCCGGAATGGCTGATCCAGCCGATCTCGATGCTCTCGTCCACCTCGAGCGGGATGGCGACGATCTCCGGGTCGAGGTCGTCACTGATGATGCCGGTCGAGATCGTGTAGCCGTCGAGTCCGATCATGAGGTTGAAGATGGTCGCGCGGTCGGAGACCCGGATCTCCCGCTTGCTCGACAGGGTGGAGAGGATCTCCTCGGCGAAGTAGAACGAGTTGTTCGCGCCCTGATCGAAAGTGAGCCGCGGCAGGTCAGCCAGATCGTCGAGTGTGACGCGATCCCGGGAGGCCAGCGGGTTCTGCCGGGAGATGAAGATGTGCGGTACCGCCGCGAAGAGCGGGTGAAAGACCAGCCCGGAATCCCGAAGGAGTTTGTCGATGACCTTGCGGTTGAAGTCGTTCCGGTAGAGAACGCCCACCTCGCTGCGGAGTGTGCGGACATCCTCGATGATGTCCCAGGTCCGGGTTTCGCGAAGCGAGAACTCGTACTGTTGAGCGTCGCCGGACCGCACCATCCGGATGAACGCCTCCACCACGAACGAGTAATGCTGCGCCGACACCCCGAGCAGCCGGCGGGACGGTGGCTGACCGAGGTATCGCTGCTCCAAGAGCGACATCTGTTCGACGACCTGCCGGGCGTAGCCGAGGAACTCCGCACCCTCGTCGGTCAGCGTCACCCCCCGGGCAGAACGAACGAGGAGGGTGCGCCCCACTCGGGATTCAAGGTCCTTCATCGCGGCAGACATGGTCGGCTGGGCGACGTACAGCAACTCCGCAGCGCCGGTGATCGAGCCCTCCGCGGCGACCTCGATGAAGTAGTGCAGCTGCTGGAGTGTGATACCTCTGGATTCTCGATGCATAGCTACAGGCTATAGCGATCCATAGTAAACGATAGTTACCCGATATCTGAACTGGGACTGCAGGATGGGGATACAGAATTTCCGTAGCGCCGAGCCCGGCCGACCAAGCCCTGAATTGGACGTACATGTCGAACGAACTCACGTTCAGCATCACCACCACCCGCTTCGACGAGAACTACTCGCCGTCGGAGAGCTCTCGGGCCACCACGAACTTCGCCAACCTGGCCCGGGGCGAGCACCGGCAGCAGAATCTCCGCCGAACCCTGTCGATGATCAACCACCGATTCAACGACCTCGCACGCCGGGATAATCCGACCGGGGACCGCTATTCGGTCGACCTCAAGATCGTTTCAGCGGACCTACAGTTCCATACGGCCGATGCCAATCACCGGTTCCCGCTGATCGAGGTGCTGGATATCCAGATCGTCGACCACCGGACCGGGCACCGCCTGCCGGGGATCGTGGGCAACAATTTCTCGTCCTACGTCCGCGACTACGACTTCAGCGTCCGGCTGCCGGCGGTCAACGAGGGAAGCTCCGAGTTCACCGTGCCCGGCGACTTCGGTGTCCTGCACGGCAAGCTGTTTCAGCATTTTCTCGACTCCGCGGCGTTCGGGGAACGATTCGAGGTGGATCCCGTGATCTGCATCAGCGTGTCGACGAGCAGGACCTATCGCCGGACCGGGAGCCACCACCCGACTCTCGGCGTGGAGTACCAGCAGGACGACTACTCGTTGACCGACGAGTACTTCCACAAGATGGGTCTCCAGGTCAGGTATTTCATGCCGCCCGGCGGGGTCGCCCCGCTCGCGTTCTATTTCCGCGGCGATCTGCTCAACGACTACTCGGACCTGCAGCTCATCGGCACGATCAGCGTCATGGAGACGTTCCAGAAGATCTATCGGCCAGAGATCTACAACGCTCACTCGCCCGCCGCTGAGGTCTACCGGCCATCCTTGGATCAACAGGACTACTCGCGTACCCCGATCGTCTACGACCGCGACGAGCGCAGTCAGCTCGCGAAAAAACAGGGTGCCTACACGGAAGAACACTTCATCAAGCCGCACCGAGAACTCCTCGAGCAGTGGGCCGCCCGCAACCCCGTTCTCGTCGGATGACCACCGGAGGAAAGTCGACCATGAACCGAATCCTGCCCACGTCTACCGTCGGCAGCCTGCCCAAGCCCTCGTGGCTCGCCCAGCCGGAAGTCCTCTGGTCGCCCTGGCGGTTGCAGGGCGACGAGCTGATCGAGGGCAAACAGGACGCACTTCGCATCGCAGCCCACGAACAGAGCAACCGCGGTATCGACATCGTCAGCGACGGCGAGCAGACCCGTCAGCACTTCGTCACCACGTTCATCGAGCATCTGGACGGCGTCGACTTCGAGCAGCGCGAGACCGTCCGGATCCGCGACCGCTACAACGCGAGCGTGCCTACGGTGATCGGCGACGTGAGCCGCTCCGAGCCCGTGTTCGTCGACGACGCGAGGTTTCTCCGGCAGCAGACCGATCAGCCGATCAAGTGGGCGCTCCCCGGCCCCATGACGATGATCGACACGCTCTACGACGGCCACTACAAGAGCCGAGAGAAGTTGGCGTGGGAGTTCGCGACGATCCTCAACCAGGAGGCCCGCGATCTCGAGGCCGCGGGGGTCGACATCATCCAGTTCGACGAGCCCGCGTTCAACGTCTACTTCGACGAGATGAAGGACTGGGGCGTGGCGGCACTGGAACGAGCAGCCGAGGGACTACGCGCGGAGACCGCGGTACACATCTGCTACGGCTACGGGATCAAGGCCAACACCGACTGGAAGGCCTCCCTCGGGTCGGAATGGCGACAGTATGAGGAGTCGTTTCCCCTCCTGCAGCAATCCAGCATCGACATCATCTCGCTGGAGTGCCACAACTCTCGTGTCCCGATTGACCTCGTCGAGCTCGTCCGGGGCAAGAAGGTCATGCTCGGGGCGATCGACGTGGCAGACGAGCGGGTCGAGACCCCGCAGGAAGTCGCCGCCACCCTCCGGCGGGCACTCGAGTTCGTCGACGCGGACAAACTCCTGCCGAGCACGAACTGCGGGATGGCGCCCTTCCCCCGGGACATCGCGCTCGCGAAGTTGAGCGCGCTCAGCGCGGGAGCACACATCGTTCGCGAGGAGATTTCTGCCGCGTCCCTGACCGAGGCAGTGAGGTAGCTAGGGTTCAGTCATCCGGATCCCGGGCGACCCCGTGGCACAGCTCGCGCGTTCATCACGTCAGCTGGGCTCGACCGCGCGCGTTTTCAAGGGCTTGTCAGTGGCCCCTGGACGTCGTACCGGACCACCACGAAGTCACGGTTCCGCTCGCACCCCTTGAGTTCGAGATCGAAGGCACCGCCGAACAGCGGCTTTCCCGAACCGAGGGTCACGGGCGCGATCGAGACCACCACCTCGTCGAGCATCCCGGCCCCGGCGAATTCGGCCGCGATGCCACCACCCCCCATCACCCACACATCGCGGCCGCCGGCCGCGGATTCAAGAGCCCCGCGATGATCCGCAGGGTCCCCGGCGACGAAGGAAACATGCTCGTTCACCGCCTCCAGACTGCGGTGGGTGAACACGAAGGTGGGGATCTCCGGCAGCCACTCACGGTCGTGCTCGAGCACCCACATATACGTGGACGAGCCCATGACCTGGGCCCCCACATCGACGAGGAACGCCGCGGTGTTGTCCGGCCCGTTCTCGTCGATGTCGTGCTTGAACAGCCAGGCCAGGGAGTGCTCATCGTCGGCCAGAAACCCATCGAGGGTCGAGGCGGTGAAGAAGCGGTAACGGGTCATGGAAGTCCTCCTGAGGCGCGGCGGTTCCGCGTGATCGGATCCGGATCGAGGTGCGCGATGTCCCGGTTACTGCATGGTAAACCGGCATCCCACCGAGCCCCGGCACACACCATTCTCTTGTGCGGCGAATCGCAGGGGGCGATGGTGCTGTCATGAGCATCGAACGAATCGTTCCCGATCTGACGGTCACAGACCTCGGACGGGCGGTCAATGAACACGTCACGGTACTAGGGCTCGAAGTCGTCATGGACCACGGGTGGATCGTCACGCTGGCTGACTCTGCAGGCCATCAGCTGAGCCTGATCACCGCCGATGACACAGCTCCCGAGAACCCCGACGTCTCCGTCTTCGTGGATGACGTCCAGATCGCGTACGACCGCACCGTGGCGGCAGGTCTCGAGATCGTGCACCCTCTCACGACAGAAGAATGGGGCGTCGCCCGGTTCTTCTACCGCGACGCGTCAGGCAATGTGATCAACGTCGGCACGCATGCTCGGTGACCGCCCGACTCACACGTTGAACCGGAACTCCACCACGTCTCCGTCGACCATCACGTAGTCCTTGCCCTCCATACGGACCTTGCCGGCGGCCTTCGCAGCAGCCATGGAACCGTGCTCGTCGAGGTCGGAAAACGACACGATCTCGGCCTTGATGAAGCCCTTCTCGAAGTCGGTGTGGATCACGCCGGCCGCCTTGGGCGCGGTGTCGCCCTTGCGGATGGTCCAGGCGCGCGACTCCTTGGGGCCGGCGGTGAGGTAGGTCTGCAACCCGAGGGTGTGGAACCCGGCGCGGGCGAGTGCCGCGAGGCCGGGCTCGGTCTGGCCGATCGACTCGAGGAGCTCCATGGCGTCGTCCTCGTCGAGCTCGAGCAGCTCGGCCTCGACCTTGGCGTCGAGGAACACGGCGTCGGCCGGCGCCACGGCGGCGGTCAGCTCGGCCTTGCGCTCGTCGCTGGTCAGCACCGCCTCGTCGGCGTTGAACACATACAGGAACGGCTTCGCCGTCATGAGGTGCAGGTCGCGCAGCAGTCCGCGGTCGATCTCGTCCTGCGCCTTGAACAGGGTCCGGCCTTCCCCTAGCACGGCCTGAGCTTTGCGGACCTCGTCCAGGACCGGCGCGAGTGACTTGTCCTTGCGGGAGTCCTTCTCCAGGCGCGGGATGGCCTTCTCGACCGTCTCGAGGTCCGCGAGGATCAGCTCGGTGGCGATCACCTCGATGTCGGACATCGGGTCGACCTTGCCGTCGACGTGGATGACGTCCGGGTCGTCGAACACCCGCACCACCTGGCAGATGGCGTCGGCCTCGCGAATGTTCGCGAGGAACTTGTTGCCCATTCCCTCACCGGTGCTCGCGCCCTTGACGATGCCGGCGATGTCCACGAAGGACACCACGGCCGGCAGGATCCGCTCCGAGCCGAAGATCTCGGCCAGGCGGTTCAGCCGCGGATCGGGCAGGTCCACGACGCCGACGTTGGGTTCGATCGTGGCGAACGGATAGTTCGCCGCGAGTACGTCGTTGTTCGTCAGGGCATTGAACAGGGTCGACTTCCCGACGTTGGGCAGTCCGACGATTCCGAGGGTGAGGCTCACGGGACCCGAGTCTACGTCCCACTCCCCTGCCGGCCCGCCTCGCCACCCACGCCGGTGTCCGGCAGCACACCGCCGCTCCCTCTGACATCATGAACCCCATGAGTGACGAGCCGGTACGTCCGCCCACGCAGGACTCCGACGACCAGCATGTCGACCGTTCAGTACTACTCGGGATCGGGGGCCGCTGGCTCACGGACTGGGCACTGCGCCTGGCCATCGTCCTGGTGGCCGGTTGGCTGCTGTCCCGGGTCGGCGGCGCCCTGTGGGTCGGCATTCTGCCGATCCTGCTGGCGCTCATCGTCGCCACCGTGCTGTGGCCGCCGACGGGCTGGATGACGAGACACCACGTCCCCAAGTCCCTCGCCGCGCTCATCTCGATCCTCGGATCGCTGGGCGTCGTCGCCGGAGTGATCGCCCTCATCGCGCCGTCGATCGTCGAGCAGAGCGTCCAGCTGGCCGACCAGACGTCGGAGGCGATCGGCACGGTGCAGGACTGGCTGCGCGGGCCCCCGCTCAACATCCGGGACGAGCAGCTCGACGGGGTTCTCAACCAGCTCAGCACCACCCTTCAGGACCGCGGTGACCAGATCGCCAACGGCGTGTTCACCGGTGTGAGCGCCGTCGGCTCGCTCGTCGTCACCGTCGTCATGGTCCTGGTCCTCACGTTCTTCTTCATCAAGGATGGGCCGCGGTTCCTGCCGTTGGTGCGCCGGGTCGCGGGCCGCAACGCGGGCCGTCACCTCACCGAGGTGCTCACCCGCAGCTGGAACACCCTGGGCGGGTACATCCGTACCCAGGCGATCGTCTCGTTCGTCGACGCGGCGCTCATCGGACTCGCGCTGGTGATCCTCGGCGTGCCGCTGGCGTGGGCGCTGGCGGTCATCACGTTCATCGCCGGCTTCATCCCCATCGTGGGTGCGTTCACGGCCGGCGCGCTCGCGGTGCTCATCGCGCTGGTGGCCAACGGTTTGACCACGGCGATCATCGTGCTCGTCGTGATCATCGCGGTGCAGCAGCTGGAGGGCAACGTGCTCCAGCCGATCCTGCAGTCCCGCGCCATGAACCTGCACCCGGTCGTGGTCCTGCTGGGCGTCGCGGCGGGTGGCACCCTGTTCGGCATCATCGGCGCGTTCCTCGCCGTGCCCGTGCTGGCGGTGGTCGCGGTGATCCTGAGGTACCTCGGCGAGCAGATCGACCTGCGCACGGGCGACGTCACGGCATCGGATCTGGCCTCCGCGACGGATGAGGGCCGACTCACGGCGTGGCTCGGCGAGATGTCCAGCTCGCGGTTCGCTCCGCTGCGCAAGAGCAGCAGCGCGATCATGGCCGGGATGATCGACGAGAAGCCCCACATCGCCGCGACGGGAACCGCGGGCGGGCGCGTCGCCACGGGCACCGGCGAGAGTGTCGGGGACGACGACGACAACGCCGCCACCGCTCCCGGCGGCGACGATCTGGTGCCGACACAGGGTGAGCTTCCCGAGCCCGGCCCGGTCGATCCGGACGCCGTGACCGGTAACCGCCCGTCGCCCGCGGAGCAGAAGCCGAACCCGCTGCGCCGCTTCGGTCGATTCCTCGCTCGCAGGCTCGAGGGTTAGAGTCTTGTCCCGTGAGTAGACGCAGGAGTGGACGGGTGCCGGCGGACGAGAGGTCTGTCGTGTCCTCGATGCGTGGACTGCCCGCATGGACTGCGGTCCTGCTGACGGTGGCCATCTCGCTGACCGGGGTGGCGATCGATTCGCTCTCCGGTGAGCTCGGTGCGGCGTTCACCGTCTTGTTCTTCGTCGGCTGTGTCCTCGCGGTGCTGATGGTCTCGCGCCGTTCGCTGTTCGTCGCCGGCGTGCAGCCGCCGATCGTGATGGCGATCCTGGTGCCGCTCGTCTACGTGATCGCCGGCGTGGGCGGGGGCTCGGGGCTGTTCTCCCGCACCCAGATCATCTCGATCGGCCTGCCCCTGGCCACCCGGTTTCCCCTGATGATCACCACCACCGTCGTGGTGATCGCGCTCGCGCTGATCCGCGCCTACGTCCTGGAGCCACGGAACTCGCGGCCCGTCGCGCGTCCCCAGCGGAGCGCCCCGGCACACGCCCGCCGCTGAGGCCGGGCGCGCCCGGGGCGCGTCGTGTCGGAGAGGCCGATCGGCTCCCGCGGGAAAAATCCGATCAGGCCTTGTTCTTCTCGGTGATCCGGAGCTCGCGCGGCAGCGCGAACGTGATCGTCTCCTGCGCGGTACGTACGGTGTCGACGTCGTTGTAGCCGTGCTCGGCGAGCAGGTCCACCACACCGCGCACGAGGATCTCGGGCACCGAGGCGCCTGAGGTGACACCCACGGTGGTAACTCCCTCGAGCCACGACAGGTCGATCTCCTTGGCGTAGTCCACCAGGTGTGCGTCGCGCGCGCCGGCCTGGAGGGCCACCTCGACGAGGCGCACCGAGTTGGAGGAGTTGGTCGACCCCACCACGATCACCAGGTCACAGTCGGGGGCCATCGCCTTGACCGCGCTCTGCCGGTTCTGCGTGGCATAACAGATGTCGTCCGAGGGTGGATCGATGAGCGTGGGGTACTTCGCCTTGAGGCGACGCACCGTCTCCATGGTCTCGTCCACGCTCAGCGTGGTCTGGGAGAGCCAGATGAGCTTCTCCGTGTCGACCGGCACGTCCAGGGCGTCCACGGAATCGGGTCCGTCGACCAGGGTCACCACGTCGGGTGCCTCACCCGCGGTGCCCTCGACCTCCTCGTGCCCCTCGTGGCCCACGAGGAGGATCTGGTAGCCCTCGCGGGCGAAGCGCTTGACCTCGGTGTGCACCTTGGTCACCAGCGGGCAGGTCGCATCGAATGTGCGGAGCTCGAGACTCTTGGCACTATCGCGGACGGCGGGGGAAACGCCGTGTGCGGAGAACACGAGGTTGGCTCCGCGGGGGACCTCATCGGTCTCGTCGACGAAGATCACGCCACGGTCGGTGAACTGCTCCACCACGTACTTGTTGTGGACGATCTCCTTGCGCATGTACAGCGGGGCACCGTGCTTCTCCAGTGCCTTCTCCACGGTCTCGACGGCCCGGTCGACACCGGCACAGTAGCCACGCGGTTCCGCGAGAAGCACTCGCTTGGTTGCCGGTTCGGCGATCATGTCGGTCTGCTCGGTCATGACCCCAGGGTACGGTTCATACTGGATTTCGACCATTACGTCTCCGGGCCTCCCCCGGCAGGAAGGTTCGCATGCTCCGCCCCCTGTTCCTCACCCGTGCCACGATCGGCCTCGCCGCCACCGCGGTGGAGGGTGTCGTGGCGCTGCCAGGTCGTGCGGCGGACGCGGTGTCCACGATTCCCGGCGTCCCGGTCAAGCTCGCCGGCTCCCTCGTCCAGTCGTACCTCCACGCAGGTCAGCGGCTCACCGATCTCGCGGTCAAGGGTGACCGGGTGATCGCGGCAGTGTTTCCCGCGCGCACCGACCAGCCCGAGTGGGCGACGTTCGACGAGGACCTCGTGACCGACGATCCGATGACCGGCGAGGCGGATGCGGGTGGCGCCGACGTCCCGTCCGGCCGCGTCTCCCCCCGGCACCCGTGAGCGGCTCGGCACCCGGGGCCAAGAGCAGCCCGGAACAGCCGTGGCCGGTGCGGGTCGTCTCCGACCAGATCGCCGCGTGGATCCACCGGCTGGGCGCGGTCTGGGTCGAGGGCCAGATCACCCAGTTGAGTCTGCGCCCGGGCACACGCACCGCGTTCCTGACGCTCCGGGACCCGTCGGTCGACAACTCGTTGACCCTCACCTGCCCGCCTCGCCTCATCTCCGAGGCGCCGGTGCCGGTCACCGAGGGCAGCCGGGTCGTGATCCGCGGCACCCCGCGCTTCTACACTGGTCGCGGCTCATTCTCGTTGCAGGTCTCGGAGATCCGTCCGGTCGGCGTGGGCGAGCTGCTCGCCCGGATCGAGCGGCTCAAGCAGGCCCTGTCCGCCGAGGGGCTGTTCGATCCGCGTCTGAAGCGCCCGCTGCCGTTCCTGCCCGCCTGCGTGGGTCTGATCACCGGACGCGCGAGTGCCGCCGAGCGCGATGTCGTGGAGGTGGCCCGGGGTCGCTGGCCCGACGTCCGGTTCGCGGTCCGCAACACCGCCGTCCAGGGCGTCTCGGCGGTGCCCCAGATCCTCGATGCGCTGGCGGAGCTCGATGCCGACCCCGTCGTCGACGTCATCATCCTCGCGCGCGGCGGCGGCTCCGTCGAGGACCTCCTGCCGTTCTCCGACGAGGCGCTGATCCGTGCCATCTCCACGTGCCGCACGCCGGTGGTCAGCGCGATCGGCCACGAGCCGGACTCCCCCCTGTCCGATCTGGTGGCCGACCTGCGCGCCGCCACGCCCACCGACGCGGCCAAGCGGGTCGTCCCCGACGTGGTCGAGGAGCGGCGCCGCATCGCCGAGGCGCGCGCCCGTACCGCGCGGGCCCTGCGCGCCTGGGTGGACCGCGAGCAGCACCAGCTCACCGCGGTGCGTTCCCGCCCCTGCATGGCCAACCCGCACGGACTCGTGGACTCGCGAGCCGAGATCGTGGCCGAGGCACTACGCGCCGCCCGCCGCGACATCACCCGCATCATCGACTCGGAGTCCACGTCGCTGGGCCACCTGTCAGCGCGATTGACCACCCTGGGCCCGGCGGCCACGCTCGCTCGGGGCTACGCGGTAGTGCAGTCCGTGGCGGGCCCGAACGACGGCCGAGTGGTCTCGTCCATCGCCGACGCCCCGCCCGGCTCGCAGCTGCGCATCCGGGTCTCCGACGGGGCACTCTCCGCCGCGGTGCTCGGCGCCACCCCGGCCGCCGGCCGTCCCACCCGGGCACCGGATCCCGACCCCACCCCGCCCACCTCCCCCACCTCCGAGGAGCAGTCCTGATGTCCGACGAACAGATCCCCGTCTCCGAACTCGGATACGAGAAGGCCCGCGACGAACTGATCGAGGTGGTGCGGATCCTCGAGGCCGGCGGACAGGACCTCGACTCGTCGCTGGCGCTGTGGGAGCGGGGCGAGGAGCTCGCCGCGCGGTGCACCGAGCACCTGGACGGCGCGCGCAAGCGCATCGACGCGGTTCTGGGCGAGGACGACGGAGCCGACGCCGACCGCGGCTGAAGCTGGCGGCCCCGACCGGGTGCCCCTAGCCGGTAGGCAGCGGCTCGGAGTCCTGCACCGCGG
This sequence comes from Dietzia sp. NPDC055877, assembly GCF_053615975.1. Taxonomy (NCBI): domain Bacteria; kingdom Bacillati; phylum Actinomycetota; class Actinomycetes; order Mycobacteriales; family Dietziaceae; genus Dietzia; species Dietzia sp. NPDC055877. The sequence continues at coordinate 11,183 of NZ_JBSHCV010000013.1, forward strand.
TGGCCATGGTCTCGAAATCGGAGTTCGGCGCGGAGCCGGTCACGGCGACCCGCGTGTCTCCGGTGTCGAGCACCCAGACAGGACGCACGTCGTCCCCGTTGTAGACGGACCACTCGCGGCCCGAGATCGGCACCATGGTGCGGCTCGGACGCGGCTCGCCGTCGACCATCCGGACCACGTCCTCCGGCGCGTCGGTCTGGACGAGCTCGATGTAGCTGCGCTCCCCCGTCACCCAGCCGACGTGGCTGGAGGTGAATCCGCCCAGCGACTGGACGCGACCGGAGTTCGACGTCCATCCCTCGGGGACCTCGGGCGAACGGATCGGGAAGTCGAGGGTGCGGGCGTCCTCGGCGAGCGACGCCGCGGCGTCGAACTCGCGGATCGGGCCCTGCTCCGGCCCGGACGGCGAGAAGGCGCATTGTCCGGCGACGCCGGCGAAGACGCCGACGATCACCATGAGCACCACCACCGACCAGAACATGTCGCGGTTGCCCTGCAGGATTCTCGGTTTCGCCTCGGCCACGACCGCCAGTATCCCACCTCGCCGCCGCGCGACCGACGGTCGGTCTACGGCACTGCCCCCGACGTGGAACAATGAGTGTCGACCACCACAGCCGAGCCGCGCCCGTCATCGCCCGCGCGCGGAGCCAATCCGAGGAGCCCGACGATACATGTCTGACGCCAAGCGCCCTGATCGAAATCTCGCCATGGAGTTGGTCCGCGTGACCGAGGCCGCCGCGCTGGCGGCCGGCCGCTGGGTCGGGCGGGGTGACAAGAACGGTGGCGACGGCGCCGCGGTCGACGCGATGCGCGAGCTCATCTCGACGGTCGAGATGGACGGCGTCGTGGTGATCGGCGAGGGCGAGAAGGACGAGGCGCCCATGCTCTACAACGGCGAGCGGGTCGGCACCGGCTCCGGGCCCGCCGTCGACGTGGCCGTGGACCCGATCGACGGCACGCGCCTCATGGCCGAGGGGCGCCCCAACTCGATCGCCGTGATCGCGGTGGCCGAGCGCGGCGCGATGTTCGATCCGTCGGCGGTGTTCTACATGCGCAAGATCGCCGTGGGCCCCGAGGCCGTCGGCAAGATCGACCTGGCCGAGTCCACGGAGTGGAACATCCGCTCGGTCGCCGAGGCCAAGAACATCGATGTGGGCGACCTGACGGTCTGCGTCCTGGACCGCCCCCGCCACGCGGAGCTGATCGCCGAGATCCGCGCCGCCGGCGCCAAGGTCCGTCTGATCATGGATGGTGACGTCGCGGGTGCGGTCGCCACCGCCACCGACGGCAGCTCGGTCGACATGCTCATGGGCGTCGGCGGTACCCCGGAGGGCATCATCGTGGCCTGCGCCATGAAGTGCATGGGCGGCGAGATCCAGGGCCAGCTGTGGCCCCAGGACGACGCCGAGCGTCAGAAGGCCGTCGACGCCGGTCTGGATGTCGACGCGATCCTCACCACCGACGACCTGGTCAAGGGCGACAACTGCTTCTTCGCCGCCACCGGCATCACCAACGGCGACATGGTGCGCGGCGTCAGCTACCGCGCCAACGGCGCCATCACCCGCTCTCTCGTCATGCGCTCTAAGTCGGGCACGGTCCGCCACGTCGAGGGTCGCCACAAGATGGAGAAGCTTCGCGAGTTCTCGGCGGTCGACTACGGCCAGGACGCCTGACACCACCGGCTGACGGTTCCGTCCATAAGAGCGTTCCGCACACGTCGTCCAAGAAGGCGTGTGCGGAAAGCTCTTTTCGTGGCGGGCGCGCGCAAGAGCGCGCCGCTCCCCTGCGGAGAGCGCCGGGCGCGCCTACTCTGGCGAACATGGCCGATCAGAGTGGATTCCGAATCGAACACGACACGATGGGCGAGGTGCGGGTGCCCGTCGACGCCTTGTGGCGGGCGCAGACCCAGCGCGCCGTGGAGAACTTCCCCGTCTCGGGCCGGGGCCTGGAGCGCGCCCAGATCCGCGCGCTCGGTCTGCTCAAGTCCGCGTGCGCGGCCGTCAACGGCCAACTCGGTCTGCTCGACCGGGCAAAGGTCGATGCGATCGTGGCGGCCGCCGACCGGATCGCCGAGGGCGAGGTGGACGAGCACTTCCCGGTGGACGTGTTCCAGACCGGCTCGGGCACCAGTTCCAACATGAACACCAACGAGGTCATCGCCTCACTGTGCGCCGACGCGGGCGTGACGGTCCATCCGAACGACGACGTGAACATGTCGCAGTCGTCGAACGACACGTTCCCCACGGCAACCCATGTCGCGGCGACCGAGGTCGTGATCGGCGATCTCATCCCGGCGCTGACCGTGCTGGCCGAGTCCTTCGAGGCCAGGTCGGAGCAGTGGCGCGAGGTCGTCAAGGCCGGCCGCACCCATCTCATGGACGCGGTCCCGGTGACGCTGGGCCAGGAGTTCGGCGGGTACGCCCGTCAGATCCGGGCCGGGATCGAGCGGGTCTGCGCGACGCTGCCCCGCGTGGGCGAGTTGCCGATCGGCGGCACCGCTGCCGGCACCGGACTCAACGCCCCTGACGGCTTCGGTTCGGCGGTCGTCGAGGAGCTGCGCTCCCTCACCGGGCTGGAGGAGCTGCGGTTGGCCGTGGACCCCTTCGAGGCGCAGTCCGCCCGCGACGGGCTGGTCGAGCTGTCGGGCGCACTCCGCACCGTCGCGGTGTCGCTGACCAAGATCGCGAACGACATCCGATGGATGGGCTCCGGCCCCATGACCGGCCTGTCCGAGGTGCATCTCCCCGACCTGCAGCCCGGATCCTCCATCATGCCAGGCAAGGTCAACCCTGTCCTGTGTGAGACGGTCGCGCAGGTCGCCGCACAGGTGGTGGGCAACGACGCCGCGGTCGCCTGGGCCGGTGCCAGCGGAGCGTTCGAGCTCAACACCGCCATCCCGCTGATGGCCCGCAATGTTCTCGAGTCGGTGCGGATCCTATCGACCTCGTCCGAGTTGTTCGCGCAGCGGTGCATCGACGGGATCGAGCCGGATGCCGACCGGATGCGGCGGCTGGCCGAATCCTCGCCGTCGATCGTCACGCCGCTCAACTCCGCGATCGGCTACGAGGAGGCCGCGCGCGTGGCCAAGCACGCCCTCGCCGAGGGGATGACGATCCGCGAGGCCGTCATCGCGCTCGGTTTCGTGCCGGATCCGTTGAGCGAGGAGGAGCTCGACCGTCGGCTCGACGTGCTGGGGATGACCGGGCTCGACCGCGAGCGCTGAGACTACGACCTCCGGGTGTCAGCCCCCTGCCCGGCCCTCTCTCCCGGCCGGGTGGGGTGCTGACGCGTGGGTCAGGCCGCGCGGATGCGCCGCAGCTCCCCCGGGGTGCCGTCGGGATGGAACTCCTCGAGCATCGTGGTGACGAGCTCGGCGATCGCCGACCGCTCCGACCGGCTCAGCGTGACGTGGGCGAACAGCGGGTGCCCCTTGAGCTTCTCGACCACCGCCTGGATCCCGTCATGCCTGCCGACGCGCAGGTTGTCGCGCTGGGCGACGTCGTGGGTGAGAACGACCCGGGACCCGCTACCGAGGCGGGACAGCACGGTGAGCAGGACGTTGCGCTCGAGTGACTGCGCCTCGTCGACGATCACGAACGAATCGTGCAGACTCCGCCCGCGGATATGGGTCAGGGGAAGCACCTCGAGGATGTCGCGGTCCATGACCTCGTCGATGACGTTCTCGCTGACCAGGCCCTCGAGCGTGTCGAACACGGCCTGCGACCAGGGTGACATCTTCTCCGACTCGCTGCCGGGCAGGTAGCCGAGTTCCTGACCGCCGACCGCGTAGAGGGGCCGGAACACGACGATCTTGCGGTGCCGGCGCCGCTCGAGAACCGACTCCAGTCCGGCACACAGGGCGAGTGCCGACTTGCCCGTGCCCGCGCGACCACCGAGGGACACGATCCCGATCGACTCGTCCAACAGGCAGTCGATCGCGATGCGCTGCTCTGCGGAGCGCCCGCGCAGGCCGAATACCTCGACGTCGCCGCGGACGAGCCGGAGCCCACCGTCGTCGGTCACCCGCGCCAGTGCCGACGAGGATTCGGTCTGCACGCGTACGCCGCAGTGCACGGGCGTGGCGGCGTCGAGTCCGGCGGCGCGGGCCGCCAGGGGGCTCACCCGTCCGTCGGCGAACAATCCGTCGACGAGCTCCTGGGTGGTGGGCAGATCGTCGACGCCGCGGTACCCGGTGAGCACGACGTCCTGGGCGTGGTACTCATCCGCCGGCAGCCCCACGGACCCGGCCTTGACGCGCAGCGGGATGTCCTTGGACACCAGGACGGTCTCGGCGCCCTCGGCCCGCAGGTTGAGCGCGCACGCCAGGATGCGGGAGTCGTTCCCGGTGTTGCGGAAGCCCGAGGGCAGGACGGACTGGTCGGTGTGGTTGAGCTCGACGCGCAGGGTGCCGCCGACATCGGTGACGATGAGGTCGCCGTCGAGTCGGCCGTTGCGCAGCCGCAGGTCCTCCAGCAGACGTAGCGCCTCGCGGGCGTAGTAGCCCAGCTCGGGGTGGTGACGCTTGGCCTCGAGTTCCCCGATCACCGCGATGGGCAGCACCACGTGGTGCTCGGCGAAGCGGGTGACGGCCCACGGATCGGACAGCAGAACCGAGGTGTCGAGGACGTAGGTACGTACGGTGTCGGTCACGGCGCGCTCCTGACCCGCGGCACCCGCAGGCGGTTCGGGATGGACCGGTCGGGCCAGGTCACCGGGTGGTGACGGGGCCGGGTGCCGGCCCCCTCCCGATCGCGTTCGTCGATCATCGGCTGGGACCTCCCGACGGTCGGCTTCCCCACCGACCGTTGGGCCTGACGCTACGCCGGAATCACATCCCTGTAGTTAAGTTGAGGTGAACTCCGCACTCCTGCCAGTCCGCTGTCGTCACTCGACCATCAGGCGGACGGTCTCGGCGACGAGCGCGGGGCGGTCCGCGCCGTCGATCTCGACGGTGACGAGGCTGTTGAGCTGGACGCCGGAGGTCTTGCGCTGCAACGAGGTGAGTTCGATGCCGGCCCGGATCCGGGACCCGACGGGCACGGCAGCAGGAAAGCGGACCTTGTCGAGCCCGTAATTGATCATCATCCCGAAGCCCCGGATCTCCATGACCTCGGCGCCGAGCAGCGGCACCAACGACAGGGTGAGATAGCCGTGCGCGATGGTCGCGCCGTAGGGGCCCTCGGCCGCGCGGACCGGGTCGACGTGGATCCACTGGTGATCACCGGTGGCATCGGCGAAGGCGTCCACCCGCTCCTGCGTGATCTCCATCCAGGAGCTGTAGCCGACGTGCTCCCCTATCGCGGCCTCGATTCCCGCGATCCCCTCGAACACCCGGGGTGCTGTGGTCATTCCAGTCCTCCTCGTGCGACGAGTTGTGCCGCGATGACGTTGCGTTGGATCTCGTTGGTGCCCTCGCCGACGATCATCAGCGGGGCGTCGCGGAAGTAGCGTTCGACGTCGAACTCGGTGGAGTAGCCGTAGCCGCCGTGGATACGGACCGCGTCCAGCGCGATCTCCATCCCCACCTCGGAGGCGAACAGTTTGGCCATGCCCGCCTCCATGTCGCAGCGCTGGCCCGCATCGAACTTCCTCGCGGCCGACAGGGTCAGCTGCCGGGCGGCGGTGAGCTTGGTGGCCATATCTGCCAGGTGGTGTCCCACGGCCTGGTGTTTCCAGATGGGCTGGCCGAACGACTCGCGCTCCTGCGCGTAGTCCAGTGAGTCCTCGAGCGCGGCCGCCGCCACGCCGAGGGCCCGGCTCTCCACCTGGATCCGTCCGGTCTCCAGCCCCGTCATCATCTGCCCGAAGCCCCTGCCCGGCTCTCCGCCGAGGATCCGGGTGGCCGGGGTACGGTAGCCGTCGAACGAGAGCTCGCAGGTCTCCACACCCTTGTAGCCGAGTTTGGGCAGATCGCGGGAGACGGTCAACCCGGGCCCGTGCTCGACCAGCACGATCGACATCCCGCGGTGCCGGGGAGTCGCCTCCGGGTCGGTCTTGCACAGCAGCGCGATGAGCCCGGACCGGCGGGCATTGGTGATGAACATCTTGGCCCCGGTGATCACAAGGTCGTCGCCGTCCCGCCGGGCGACGGTGGTCATGGCCTGCAGATCGGAACCCCCGGCGGGCTCGGTGAGCGCCATCGTCGCGCGCATCTCGCCGGTCGCCAACAGAGGTAGATAGGTTCTCTTCTGCTCCTCGGTCCCGAACCGGGTCAGCAGTGTCGCGACGACCGTGTGTCCACCCATCGCGCCCGCCAGGGTCATCCAACCGCGCGCGAGTTCCTCGGTCACCTTCACGTAGCACGGCATGGACACCGGGGTACCGTCGTACTCCTCGGAGACGGCCAGACCATAGATGCCGATCTGCTTCATCTGCTCGATCCAGCGCTCCGGGTACCGATCCGCCTGCTCCATCCCGCGGACGGACGGCTTGACCTCCCGGTCGATGAAGTCGCGGACGGTGGCGATCAGATAGGTCTCTTCGTCGCTCAGCTCCGACACGCGCGCCCCGCTCCACTCGTCTGGCCTCCGCCCGTCCGGGACCAATGTACGACATAATCATTCGCATGGTTACAGCCCGAGACGATGAACCGGGAAGGAGTCCCGTCCGCTTCGGCGGCCCGTTCTTCGACGACCTGCGGAAGGGGCAGATGTTCCACAGTCCGTCGCTGACCCTCACCGACGGACTCGCCGCCGCCCACCAGGCTGTTCTGGGCGACCGCCTCCGGCTCCCCCTCGATCGCGTGCTGTCCACCGCGGTCACCGGTGGACCGCTCGCCCACCCGGGCCTGGTCACCGATGTCGCGATCGGTCAGTCCACCGTCGTCACGCACCGGGTCAGAGCCAACCTGTTCTACCGCGGGCTACGCTTCCACCGCTTCGCCCGCATCGGCGACACCCTGACGACCCGCACCGAGGTGGTGGGACTGAAGCCCAACCGCAACAGGGACGATCGCCCGCCCACCGGATTGGCGGTCCTGCGTATGACGACGACCGACCAGCACGAGCAGACGGTCCTGGATTTCCACCGCTGCGCGATGCTGCCCCGACGGTCCGGCACGGGCGAGGGAGATCCTGGCACAGCCGACCAGCCCGACGACCCGGCCTCGTTCGGCCACGAGCCCCGCTCCACCTGGTCGGTCCCGGACGACTGGGATCTCACCGCGTATCCCGCTCTCGTCCCGGGTACGGACGAAGGAGCCCCGACCGCCGGCACGGTCCTGCGATCGGGCGCCGATGTGGTCTCGAGCGCGCCGGAACTCGCCCGTCTCACACTCAATCTGGCCGAGGTACACCACGATCACCGCGCGGCCGGCGGGCGCAGACTGGTCTACGGAGGGCACACCATAGGACTGGCCCTGGCCCAGGCGACACGCATGCTGCCGTCGATGCTCACCGTCCTGGGCTGGCAGTCGTGCGACCACACCGGACCGGTCTACGAGGGGGACACGGTGTCCAGCGATGTGATCATCGGCGAGAGCACGCGGTTGGACGGGGGCGGCGCCGCACTCGAACTGCGATCGCTCGTGCGCGCCCACCGAAGCGACGGGGATGTCGACGTCCTGGATTGGGCGTACACCGTCCTGATGCCCTCATGACCTCCTCCCCCGGTACGCCCCGGAGAGCCGGCGGCGTCACGCGCCCGCAGAAGACGGCTCTGCTGGTGGCCAAGCAGATCATCGAGGACATCGCCCGGCGCGGCAACACCGTCGGCGACCGCCTGCCGCCGGAGCACCTCATGCTCGAGGAGTACGGCGTCGGCCGCGGAACGCTACGCGAATCGTTGCGTTACCTGGAACTCCAGGGCGCGATCACCCTCAAGCCCGGGCCCGGTGGCGGCCCGATCGTCCAGCAACCCGACGCCGGGACCCTCGCCGCCTCCCTGAGCCTGCTCCTGCAGTTCGAGAACGCGCCGTTCGCCACGATCATGGAGGCGCGCTCGGTCATGGAACCCTCCATCGCGCGACTCGCGGCGCAGCGGATGAGCCCCGAGGCCCTCGAGGAACTCGGCGCCAACGTCGACGCTCTTCGTGCCGGGAGCGCGGACACCGCCTCCTTCACCGCCGAGTCGGAGCGCTTCCACGCCCTCATCGCGTGGGGCTCGGGCAACACCTTGTTCGGGTACCTCTTCGACGCGATGGTCGGCATCCTCGCCGGGGCCACGATGGGGATCCGGTACCCGAGGCGGCAACGCGACCACACATGTGCGATCCACGAGGAGATCTACACCGCGATAGCCGCCCGCGACGCCGACGCCGCCTCCGAGCTCATGTCCAGACACATCACCGACCACACGGTCTACCTGGAGAAGCGGTACCGCTCGGCGCTCGAGCAGCCGATCCGCTGGGACCTGGGCGGCTGAGCCGCCAGCGGCGGCCTCAGATGTGTCGGCCGCCGGTGACCTCGAGGACCGTGCCGGTCATATAGCTGGACATGTCGCTGGCCAGGAACAGCACCACCCGGGCCACTTCCGCCGGCTCGGCGGCGCGGCCCATCGGGATCTCCTTCATCTTCTCGTCCCATATATGTTCGGGCATCGCCAGCGTCATGGCGGTCCGGATGAGCCCGGGCTGCACGGCGTTGACCCGCACCCCGGCGAACGCGACCTCCTTGGCCGCGGCCTTGGTCAGCCCCACGATCCCCGCCTTGGCGGCGGAGTAGTTGGTCTGGCCGACCAGTCCGACCTTGCCGGAGATCGACGAGATGTTGACGATCGCGCCGGACCCGTGGGCTCGCATGCGGCCGGCGGCGGCGCGGGTGCCGTTCCAGGTCCCCTTGAGGTGGATCGCGATGATGTCGTCGAACTGCTCCTCGGTCATCTTGCGCATCGTCGCATCCCGGGTCACCCCGGCGTTGTTGACGAAGACCCCGAGGGGGCCGAACGCGTCCTCCGCGGCGTCGATCATCGCCTCGACTGCGACCCCGTCCCGAACATCACAACGGATGTAGCGGGCCACGCCGTCACCGCCGAGCTCGGCGATGGCCGCGGCGCCGGCGTCGTCGTCGATATCGCCGAGGACCACCCGCGCGCCCTCCTCGATGAAGGTGCGCGCGATCTCCAGCCCGATTCCACGGGCGCCGCCCGTGACCACCGCGGTTCTGCCCTCGAGAAGTCCCGTCATGTCCCCTCTTTCCCGTCGGGTCCCAGCTCCGCCAGGACCGCCTCTGTGTGTTCCCCGAGCGCCGGAACCGCGCCCATCGGCAGCTCTACGTCCGCAAACGTCCGAGGGTGTACGGCCCGGCGCCGCCGTAGCCGGAGATGGTGACGACGACGAGACCGTCCCTGCGCGCACGGAGTACGTCCGCCCAGTGGCAGGCCGCTCATCCGGGTCCCGCCGCTCTGACCGCGGCGCGCACCAGACCGCCTCCGATGATGAGCTTCTGGATCTCGCTCGTGCCCTCGTAGAGGCGCAGCAACCGGATGTCGCGGTAGATCCGTTCGACGGTCACGCCGCGCATGTAGCCGGTCCCGCCGTGGACCTGGACACCGAGATCGGCGACCGTGCCGGCCATCTCGGTGCAGTACAGCTTCGCCACGGACGGCGCGATCCGGCGATCCTCCCCGGTCACCCATTTGTCGGCTGCGTCGCGGACCAGCGCCCGTCCGGCCATGACGCCTGTCTGCATCTCCGCGAGCATGGCCTGGACCAGCTGGAATTCGCCGATCGGCCGGCCGCCCTGGGTGGTCGCGGCGGCGTAGGCGACGGATTCGTCCAGAACGCGCTGCGCGGAGCCCACGGCCACGGCGGCGATATGAATTCGGCCGCGGGCGAGCGAGGTCATGGCCGCACGGTAGCCGGCATCCACGTCGCCACCGACCACCGCGGAGTCCGGCACCCGCACACCCCGGAACACGACCTCGGCGGTCCAGGCGCCCTCCTGGCCCATCTTGACGTCCTTCGGCCCCACCGAGACGCCCGGTGCTTCCGCGGGGACGAGGAACACGGCGATCCCCGTGCCCGCCGCGTCAGCGGGCCGCGTGCGGGCGAACACCACGAACAGCCCGGCCGAGGGGGCGTTGGTGATGAATCTCTTGGTCCCGTCGATCACCCAGTCGTCGCCGTCCCGGACCGCCCTGGTCGCCAACCCGGCGGGGTTGGACCCGGCGCCGTCCTCGGTCAGGGCGAAGGACGCGATCACCTCGCCGGAGGCGATCCGGCCGAGCCACTGTCGCTTCTGCTCGTCGGTGCCGAAGTCGACCAGCACCTGGCCGGCGATGCCGTTGTTGGTCCCGAACTGCGACCGGACGGCCAGGCTGGTGTAGCCGAACTCCGTCGCCAGTTCCACGTCCTGCCGCAGGTCCAGCCCCAGCCCGCCCCACTGCTGCGGGATCGCGTAGCCGAACAGTCCCATGTCGGCCAGAGCGGCCCGGGTGGCCTCGTCGATCGCATCGGCGTCGGCGAACTCCTGCTCGCGGGGGACCAGTTCCGTCCGGATGAAGTCCCGCGTCGCCGCGAGGATGTCCGCGAAGTCCTCGGCCCCGACCTCCATCGTGCCCTCCGCCCGTTCGTCCTACTCGAGACCGATTCGCCCCGGCCCGAATGTACGCTAGCAACTATTATCATCATTTGTGATCCGCCGACAGCTCCGCGGCAACTGAGTAGTGTCGCCACCATGAAGGCCGCCGTATGTGTCGAGACCGGATCGCCGCTGGTGATCGAGGACATCCCCATCCCCTCCCCCCGCGCGGGCGAGGTGCTGGTACACAACCATGCCTGCGGGGTCTGCCACACGGACCTGCACGTGATGAAGGGCGAGGTCGGCTTCCCACTGCCGGGCGTGTTGGGCCATGAGATCTCCGGCATCGTCGCCGAGGTCGGCGCCGGGGTTACCAACGTCGGGCCGGGTGACCGGGTGGTGGGCTCGTTCATCATGCCGTGCGGGACCTGCGAGAACTGCGCGCGCGGGATGGAGGACCTGTGCTCGACGTTCTTCGCGTACAACCGCCTGCGCGGCACGCTGTACGACGGCGAGACCCGCCTGCACCGCCCCTCCGGCGAGCCGCTGTCGATGTACTCGATGGGCGGGATGGCCGAGTACAGCGTCACCCCCGCCACGAGCGTGTTCCGCCTGCCGGACGAGCTCGACCTCACCGACACCGCGATTCTGGGGTGCTCGCTGTTCACCGCCTATGGTGCGGTTCGCAACGTGGGTGAGGTGCGGACCGGTGAGTCGGTGGCGGTGATCGCCGTGGGAGGGGTCGGACAGAACATCGTGCAATTGTCGGCCGCCAGTGGCGCCGAGGCGGTCGTCGCCATCGATGTCGACGACGACAAGCTGGCTCTCGCCCGTCGAATGGGCGCAACACACACCGTTAATTCGTCCCACACCGATGCCGCCGAGGCGGTCGCGGAGATCACCGGCGGCCGCGGGGTCGACGTGGCGTTCGAGGCCCTGGGCTCGGCGCGCACCACCACTCTGGCCGTGGACATCACCCGGGAGGGCGGCCGCGCCGTCGTCGTCGGCATCCCTCCGGCGGGAACCACCCTCGACGTGGACCTCGCCCGCATCGTCCGGCGCAAGATCCAGATCAAGGGCTCCTACGGGGCCCGCGCCCGGCGCGATGTACCCGACCTCATCCGTATGCTCGCGGCGGGCAAGCTCGACCTGAGCGGCGTCATCTCACGGCGCGTGGGCCTCGATGAGGCGCCCGACACCTACGAGGCGCTGGACCGCGGCGAGATCCTCGGCCGCGCGGTGGTCCTCACCGGCGGTGTCGGGTAGCCGTACCCGCCTGACGCCCGCGTCCTTGACCCCGGCGCTCCTGACTCGCACCGTCGATCCATCGCGTCCTCACCGCATCCCTACCGCATTTTTTCCGCATCCCTACTGGCATCTCCACCGCATTCCCGCGGCCTGCCCACGGCACAAGCTCATCCGGCAGAGGGTTTGGCTCAAAGTCACTCGAGCTATGTGGGCCGAATCCGCTTCTCGATGAGGGGCGCGCCGGTCGCCCGCCAAGGCGCGGCCTGCGTCTGACGCCGCGACCCCGGCCGCCCTTGGCGGGCGACCGGGGTCGAAGTGTGATGCTGCCAGTTCGTGAAGCGAGGCTCAGAGCAGCTCGATGATGGTGGCGTTGGCCTGGCCACCGCCCTCACACATCGTCTGCAGGCCGTACTTGATGCCCTCGTTACGCATATGCGCGATCATGTCGGACATCAGGCGGCCGCCTGAGCCACCGAGCGGGTGACCGAGCGCGATCGCGCCGCCGTTGGGGTTGAGCTTGGCCGGGTCGGCGCCGGTCTCGGCGAGCCACGCCATGGGCACGGAGGCGAACGCCTCGTTGACCTCGAACACCCCGATGTCGTCAATCGACAGACCCGACTTCTGCAGGGCCTTGGCGGTCGCCGGGATCGGGGCGGTCAGCATGATGACCGGGTCGTCGCCCGCCAGCGTCGCGGTGTGCACCCGCGCGATGGGCGTGCACCCGTACTTGGCGGCGGCCTCCTCGCTCATCACCAGCACGGCCGAGGCGCCGTCCGAGATCTGCGAGGCGTTGCCCGCGTGGATGACACCGTCCTCCTTGAACGGGGTCTTGAGCCCGGCCAGGCCCTCCACGGTGCTGCCGCGGCGGATGCCCTGGTCGGTGTCGAACATCCCGTCGGGGGTCTGAACCGGGATGATGTGACCGGCGAAGAAGCCGGCATCCTGCGCGGCGGCGGCCTTCTCGTGCGAGGCCACCGCGAACTCGTCGAGCTGGGTGCGCGTAAAGCCCCAGCGCTCGGCGATCATCTCGGCACCGACGCCCTGGTTGGGGGCTATGCCGTTGTAGCGGGTCATGAACTTCTCGCCGTACGGGAACGACTCGGCCGAGACGTGCGACCCCATCGGGACGCGGGTCATCGACTCGACGCCACCGGCGACAACGACGTCCTGGTAACCCGACTCGATCACCGCGACGGCGAAGCTCACTGCCTGCTGCGACGAGCCGCACTGGCGGTCGATCGTCACACCGTTGACCGTCTCCGGCCAGCCCGCCGACAGAGCAGCCGTCCGGGCGATGTCGCCGGCCTGCTCACCGGCCTGGGTGACACAACCCCAGATGACGTCCTCGACCGCCGCCGGGTCCAGGCCCGCGCGCTCGACGAGCCCGCTCAGCACCGCGCCCGACAGGTCAGCGGGATGAACGCCGGCCAGACCGCCCTTACGCTTACCGACCGCACTGCGCACGGCCTCCACAATCACTGCACCCATATGGTGTTCTCCTTGTCCGATATGACCCCGGCACGGGCCGCGGCCCGTTAGTGGGACATCCTAGTATTGGCCGTGTGTCGGCGGTGGACTGTTCTCAGCCGATGTACGGCGGGGTCCTGCGCAGCTCACCGCGCGCGATGGTGCGGCGATGCACGGCGTCCGGGCCGTCGACGATCCGCAGCGCCCGCGCCCACGCATAGAAGTACGCGAGCGGCGTGTCGTCCGAGACCCCGGCGCCACCGAAGATCTCGATCGCCCGGTCGATCACCGCGCAGGCGACCTGCGGGGCGATCACCTTGATGGCGGAGATCTCGAAGCGCGCGTCCTTGGCACCCACGGTGTCGATCATCCAGGCACAGTGCTGCACCTGCAGGCGCGCCTGGTCGATCTCGATGCGCGAGTTGGCGATGTGCTCCTGCACCACACCCTGCTCGGACAGGTAGCCGCCGAACGCGTGACGCGACTTGGCACGATCCACCATCAGGGCCAGCGCCCGCTCCGCCATGCCGATCGCCCGCATCGCGTGGTGGATACGTCCCGGCCCGAGACGGGCCTGGGCGATCGCGAACCCCGCGCCCTCCTCCCCCAGCAGGTTGGACACCGGCACGCGGACGTCCTTGAACACCAGTTCGCAGTGCCCGTGCTGGTCCTGGTAGCCGAACAGCGGCAGGTTGCGCTCGATGGTCAGGCCCGGGGTGTCCCGCGGCACGAGCACCATCGACTGCTGGCGGTGGGTGTCCGCCTCCGGGTCGGTCTTGCCCATGACGATGAGGATCTCGCAGCGGGTGTCGGCCACGCCGGTGATCCACCACTTGCGGCCGTTGATCACGTACTCATCGCCCTCGCGGCGGATGACGGTCTGCACGTTGGTGGCATCGGAGGAGGCCACGTCCGGTTCGGTCATGACGTACGCCGAGCGCATGGTGCCGGCCTTGAGCGGCTCCAGGTAGGTGGCCTTCTGCTCGTCGGTTCCGAACAGGTGGAAGGTCTCCATGTTCCCGGTGTCCGGGGCCTGCGAGTTGATGGCCTCGGGGGCGATGACCGGCGACCAGCCGGTGATCTCGGAGACGGCGGCGAACTCGAGGTTGGAGATCCCCGACCACTCGGGCAGGAAGAGGTTCCACAGCCCGCGCCGTCGGGCCTCGGTCTTGAGGTCCTCCATGACGGGCGGGTAGGCGTTGTCACCGTGCTCGCGCAGGTATTCCTTCCACACGGGCTCGGCCGGGAAGACATGCTCGCGCATGAACTCCCACATGTTCTCCTGCAGCTCGAGGCTGCGCTGGCTGTGTGCGAATTCCATTGGCACTACTCCTGTTTCAGGTGGCTGGTTCAATGCAGAGTCGGTTCAGTGCATAGTCATGCCGCCGTCCACCACGAGCGTGGTGCCCGTGACGAACGATGCGGCATCGGAGGCGAGGAAGAGCAGGGCGGCGTCCAGCTCGGGCTGGAGGCCGAGACGGCCGAAGATCGTGCTGCCTGTGATGTCGGCGAGCATCTGCTCGGGGATCTCGTCGGTCATCTCTGACGCGAAGTAGCCGGGTGCGAGCGAGTTGACCCGGATGCCGCGACGGCCGCCCCACTGCGAGGCCAGGTCCCGGGTCAGGCCCATGACGGCGGCCTTGGTGGCCGAGTAGGCGGCCTGCGGTGCGAAGCCGGCGGTCAAGCCCAGCACGCTGGCCACGTTGACGATGCTCGAGCCCGGGCCCATGACCGCGGCGCACTCCTTGGCAGCCCAGAACGCCCCGCCCAGGTTGACGTCCACAACCGAGCGGAACTGCTCGGGGCTCTCCTTGAGCGCGGGCACGGCCGTGCCGAGGCCGGCATTGTTGACCAGCACGTCGATCCGACCGTGCTCGGCCATAGCGGCGCGGACCATCTCGGCGCACGAATCGGGGTCGGCCACGTCGCAGGCCACGGTGGAGGCCACCGCGCCGCGCGAGCGCAGTTCCTCGGCCAGCGCCTCGAGCCGTTCCTTGCGGCGGGCGGCCAGCACGACGGTGGCCCCCGCCGAGGACAGCGCGCGGGCGAACCCGGCACCGAGTCCGGACGAGGCCCCGGTGACCACCACGACGCGACCGTCCATCCGGAACCGGTCCAGCACGGGCACCGCGGTCTGCGGCCCGGTGCGGGGATCGACAGGTGCGGGCACTGCGGGTGAACTCGCGGTGTCGGAGTCGGTCATCAGTTGGTCCCCTTCCGGGAGTCGAGGATCGAGTGGCCGTGGTCGACCAGGTCGCGGATCTGCGGACCGATGTCGCCGAAGTCCTGACCGGCCATGTCGCCGGCCAGCGAACGGGTGGCCACGCCCTGGGCGATCGCCGCGAACTTGAACGTGGCGAACGCGAGGTACCAGGGCATGTACGACGGGTCGGTGCCGGTGGCCGCGCAGTAGCGGTCGAGCAACCGCTGCGGCCCCGGCCACCCGGGCTCGGTGGTGATGCTGGGGATCAGCGGCACCTCGGGCCCGTCCGGGTCGCCCCAGTACAGGACCGTCTGCGCGAGGTCGGCGACGGGATCGCCTAGCGTGGACAGCTCCCAGTCCAGGATCGCGAGGATACGGCCCGGGTCGTTGGGCGCCACGACGTAGTTGTCCAGGCGGTAGTCGCCGTGGATGATCCGCGACGACGGCGAGGTGGGCATGCTCTCCCCGAGCCGGGCCGCCAGCTCGGGCAGCCGATCGGCCCGGACGGAGTCGACCGCCTTCTCGGACTGCCCGAGCCACCGGCGCAGTTGCCGCTCGAGGTAGCCGTCCGGGCGACCGAGATCGGCCAGGCCCACTGCGTTCTGATCCACCGCGTGGAGCGCGATCAGAGCGTCGATCTGCGCGTCGGCCATGGCCGCCTTGTCGTCGTCGGACTCGGCGAAGCCCGGCGGCAACGCGTCGCGGATGACGTGGCCGACCACCTTCTCCATCACGTAGTACGGCACGCCCAGGTCCTCGCCGGTGGTATCGTTGAGCACCACCTGCGCGACCGGGACGTCGGTGTCGCCCAACCCGATCTGGATCCGCGCCTCGCGACCCATGTCATGGGCGCTGGGCAGCAGCTCGCCGGTGGGCGGCCTGCGCAGGATGAGTTCGCCGGCGTCCGAACGCAGGGTGAAGGTGAGGTTGGACTTGCCACCGGCGATGAGCTCGGCCTCGAACTCGGTCCAGGCCTTCTCACCGGTCGCCTCCGCGATCTTGGGGCCCACCACGTCGGGCCGGAGCAACTCGTCGACGGGCAGCCCCTCGGACTCTGTGTCTGTCTGGGAAGTGGTCATGAACTACGATCCTCGCGGTCGATGGACGGATGTGTGGCCGGTTCGGGCGCGACTAGCCGCGGCCGACCGTGTGCAGGTTGTCGCCCCGCGTCTCCTTCATGATGGCCGTGGCGATGATGGTGCAGACACAGAGCACGATGATGTACGCGCTGATCAGCCAGTACAGGTCCCACTGGATGAACTGGGCGTTGAGATAGGGAGCGCTTCCGCCGAACACCGCGACGGACAGCGAGTACGCGAACCCGATCCCGGCCGTGCGCATCTTGGTGGGGAACGCCTCGGACATGAACGAGGACAGGATCGACCCGGCCGCGGCGACCAGGGTCATGGCGATGAGCGAGGCCACGAACAGGGTCCACGGGCGGTCGTCGATCATGCCCATGAGGAAGGGGGTCGTGACGATGGTGCCCACCGCGAAGATGAAGATCACCGGACGGCGGCCGATGTGGTCCGACAGCAGGCCCCACAGCGGCAGGGTGCACAGCGCGATGAGCTGGCTGGCGAAGATCATCCAGAAGGCGGAGCCGGAGTCCATGTCGCGCTGGGTGATGGCGAACGTGGACGCGTACGAACTCCAGGTGTAGTGGGCGACCGTGATGCCCGAGACCATGGTCACGACGAGGGCGATGGCGCGAGCGAGGCGACCGCGGGAGAACGTGGTGACGACGGCGGAACCGGCGTCGGACCCGGCTCCCGTGGCCGCGGCGGCGCTGTCGGCGGCCTCGGCGGCCTCGGCGGTGTCGAACACCTCGGACTCCTCCATGCCGGACCGCAGGTACAGCACGAACAGAGCGAACACGGCGCCCAGCAGGAACGGCACGCGCCAGCCCCACGAGCCGACGGCCGACTCGCTGAGCAGCTCGGTGATGCCGCCGCCGATGCCGTAGGCGATCACGGTGCCGCCCATGATGGCCACAAAGACGAGACTGCCCCACATCCCGCGGCGGTGCGGCGGCGCGATCTCGGCGACGTAGCTGTACGCCGTGGCGGACTCACCGCCGTGCGCGAAGCCCTGGACCATGCGGCAGAGCAGCAGGAGGGCGGATGCGAAGACACCGATCGTCCCGTAGGTGGGCAGCAGTCCGATCAGCAGGCTCGCCGCGGCCATCATCAGCATGGTGACGATCAGGACGTGCTTGCGTCCCTTGACGTCGGCGATACGGCCGAAGACGATGCCGCCCAACGGACGCATGAGGAACCCGACGGCGAAGACGGCCAGGGTGGCGAGCAGCGCCGAGACCGGGTTGTCATTGTTGAACATCGCGGCGGCGATGAACGGGGCGAACACCGCGTAGGCGGTCCACTCGTACCACTCGAACAGCTGGCCGGTGGTACTCGCGGCCAGCGACTTGAGGGCGCCGGGGCTCTTGGTGGCCGTCACGGGCGCGGTGGGCTGCCCGGGGACTTCTGGACGGACTGTGGCATCAGCCATGTCGGTTCCCTTCGATGGGGTGAGGGTGGGTGAGGGTTCGGGGCGGGACATCAGGGCGTGTGTGCGTCGCGGAGTTCGCGACGCCGGATCTTTCCGGTCTGGGTCTTGGGCAACTCGCCCACGACGTGGACCTCGGCGGGCCGCTTGTAGGCCGCGAGCCGCTCGCCGGCAAAGGCGGCCAACTCGTCGGAGGTCGCGGTGCAGCCCGCCTTGAGGGAGACGAACGCGACGACCTTCTCGCCGCGGTACTCGTCGGCGAGCCCGACCACCGCCGCCTCGAAAACCGCGTCGTGCTCGTAGAGCGCGTCCTCGACCTCACGAGGCCACACCTTGTAGCCGGAGGAGTTGATCTGGTCCTTGAGCCGGTCCACGAGGTAGACCCAGCCGTCGGCGTCCATGACGGCGACGTCGCCGGTGTGCAGACGACCCCCGGGCATGGTGGACGCGGTGGCCTCCTCGTTGCGCCAGTACCCGGAGACGATCTGCGGGCCGGCGAGCACCAGTTCGCCCTGGTCGCCCGGCGGGACCGGGCGGTCGTCCGGTCCGACGACCTCGGCGGCGATGCCGGGCAGGGGCACGCCGATCGAGAGGGTCCCGCTGGAGGGGTCCACGGGTGCACTCCGGCCCGGCGGCACCGCGATGACGCCGGAGGTCGTCTCGGTCATCCCGTAACCGTTGTGGATGTAGTGGCCGAACCGTTGGGCGAAGCGGTCGACCGTCGACGGAGGGATGGGTGCACCGCCGCTGTAGAGGGCCTTGACGGCGGCGAAGTGCTCGGGTCCGGCCTCGTCCAGTCGCATCAGCGCGTTGTAGGCGGTGATCGAGCCGATGGTGAACGTCACCCCGTGTTCCCGGAAGGCGTCGAGGACGATCTCGGGACGGAAGCGTCCGGCGAAGACCAGGGTGGTGTCCGTGATCAACCCGAGGGTCGCGTTGATCACCGCGCCGGTGATGTGGAACAGCGGGGCGATCGCCAGAACCACGTCCCCCGGGGCCACGTCCACGAAGTCGGCGAAGCTGCGTGCCACCGCCACGACGTTGGCGTGCGAGTTCATCGCGCCCTTGGGCGGACCGGTGGTGCCGGAGGTATAGGTGAGCAGCGCCAGGTCATCGGGCACGATCTCGACCGGCGCCGGGACCCTGCCCGCGAACCGCGTCATCAGCTCGACCAGGTCGCCGTCCTCGGACGCCGGGGCCCGGCTCTCGTCGGTGAACATCCGGGGATCGTCGCGGCTCTGCAGGTCGCGCTCGCTCGTGCTGAGAATCCAGCCCACCTCGGTTCCGACGACGGCCTCGCGGATCGCGGGCACGTCACGGTCGGTGGCGATCACCCCGATCGCGCCGGAGTCCTCGACGGGAAGCCGGAGCTCGCGGCCGAAGTACATCGGGTTGAGGACCACCGCCGCCGCGCCGATCTTCCACAGTGCGAGCATCGCCAGTGCGTACTGCGGGATGTTCTGCAGGTGGATGCCGACACGGTCCCCGGTGCCCACACCGCGATTCTGGAGACCGGCGGCCAGGGCGTCCGCCCTGGCATCGACCTCGCGTGCGGTGAGGGCGGCGTCGAAGTAGGCGATCGCGACCCCGTCCGGGTGGGCGTCGACCCGCTCAGCCCACGCGGCGATCAACGTCGTGGGTCGGGCGACCACTTCCTCGTCGAGCCCCGGGCGGTACATCTCCTGCCATGGGCGCGAGTCCGTACGGCTCATCCTCGACCTCCGTTTTCGTCTCCGACTCAGCACTATCCCGACCGATCGATCGCTCGGTGTGAGATAGTGTTGCCCACACCACATCCGGTGTCAAGCGCGGGGGCCGGGACGTCCCGGGGATCAAGGAGAATGAACTCATGGACAACTGGCGCGAGTTCGGGACCGACGAGCTGACACCACCGTTGCGGGCCGCCCTCGGCGTCTTCGCCCGGCACGGCTATCACGGTGCCTCCATCAGGACGATCGCCGAGGCCGCCGGCCTGTCCGTTCCCGGGCTGTACCACCACTACAAGTCCAAGCAGGCGATCCTCGCAGCCCTGGTCGATGCGGCGATGGCCGAGATGCTGACGCACACCGCCGCGGCGGCCGAGGACGCCGGCGACGCCCCCGCCACCCGGTTCGCCAACATCGTGGAATGCCTCGCCCGCTTTCACATGGCCCGGCGCGATCACGCCTTCGTGGCGTCCACCGAGATGCGCAGCATGGACCCGGACGTCCGGGCTCATCACATCTCGCAGCGGGACGCCCAACAGACGATGATCGAGGACGCGATCCGCGCGGGAGTGGACGCCGGCGACTTCACCTGTCGCCACCCCGAGGACGCGGCGCGCGCCATCGCCTCCCTGTGCGTCTCGATCTCCTCCTGGTATCGACCCGGCGGGCCGCTGACGGCCGACGACGTGGTGGCCCGGCACCTCGGATACGCGCGGGCGATGGTCGGCGCGAAGGAGGCCTGAACCGCGTCCGGCCAGGGCCGATCAGCGGCTGCGACGCCCCTTGGCCCGACCCGGCTGACCCGCGCGGCCGGACGCGCCGCCCTGGCCGCTCTTCTCGCCCCGGCCGGCTCGCTCCGCCCGCGCCCGAGCCTTGGCCGCGGACTTCTCGCGGGCCGAACGCTTCTCGCGCGGCGGCTCCGCCCCGCCACGCGAACTGGCCGCGGAGCGCCCGCGAACGATCCCCACGAACTCGTCGATGAGCTCGTCCCCCTCCCGCGTCGCGGACCACGCCACCCCCATCCGGGTCGCCGGGACGCCGTCGAGTGGACGGACCACCACGTCCCGCCGGCTCAACGCGCGGGCATACGGCAGAGGCAGGACGAGCAGCCCCACATTCGCCGCCACGAGGTCCACGGCAGCAGAGACCTCATCCGGGGTCGCGGTGATCGTGTCGAGGGGATCGAGCCACCGCTCCCCCGCCAGGTCGTCGGCGTTCAGTGAGTCGAACGCGCCGATCTCGTGTTCCTTCTCGGCGAGCACCGACATCGTCTCGGTGTACAGCGGCACCCGCAGCAGCCCGGTCGGCGCCGACCGGGGCGCGTCGGCGGCCTCACGGAAGAAGATCACGTCGAACCCCTCGGCGCCCGCCTCCGCGGCGAGAGTCGCCCGCGGATCACCCACGCGCCTCGCGGTGACCGGCACGTCGCCCCGGCGCTCGCGCCAACGGGCCAGCCACTTGTCGGGCTGTACCCCCGGGACATAGCCGACCGACAGGGCCCCTCGCGCCGGATCGCGCTCCTCGTTCACCCCAACACGGTAGCCTGCCCGCTACTGAACCGAGTTCTACATCGGACGACGAAACCCCCCGCGAATGAACCGCGGGGGGTTTCGTCTTGGCGTGGGGACTGTGTCCACTCAGCCCAGGATCTTCCAGTCCTCGAGGCCCTCGTACAGCGGCTTGGCCTTCGCCAGGGCGGTCACCCGCTCGCGCAGGGCTGCAGTGTCGGCGTCCTTGCCAGCGGCCAGCGCGGTGCCGATGACGTCGGCGACCTCGCGGAACTCCTCCGCGGTAAAGCCTCGGGTGGCCAGCGCCGGGGTGCCGATCCGCAGGCCGGAGGTGACCATCGGCGGGCGCGGGTCGAACGGCACGGCGTTGCGGTTGACGGTGATGCCGACCTCGTGGAGAAGGTCCTCGGCCTGCTGGCCGTCGAGCTCGGAGTCGCGCAGGTCCACCAGCACGAGGTGGACGTCGGTGCCGCCCGTGAGGACCGAGACGCCGGCGTCCTTGCAGTCCTGCCGGGTGAGCCGCTCGGCGAGGATCTGGGCGCCCTCGATGGTGCGCTGCTGACGCTCCCGGAACTGCTCGGTGCCGGCGATCTTCATGGCCGTGGCCTTGGCGGCGATCGCGTGCATGAGCGGGCCGCCCTGCTGGCCCGGGAACACGGTGGAGTTGAGCTTCTTGAACAGCTCGAGATCGTTGGTGAGGATCATGCCCGAGCGCGGCCCGCCCAGCGTCTTGTGCACTGTCGTGGACACGACGTCGGCGTGCGGCACCGGGCTCGGGTGCAGGCCCGCGGCCACCAGACCGGCGAAGTGCGCCATGTCGACCCACAGCTTGGCGCCCACCTCGTCGGCGATCTCACGGAACTTCGCGAAATCCAGCGTGCGCGGGTACGCCGACCAGCCGGCGATGATCACGTCCGGCTTCTCCGCCAACGCCATCTCGCGGACGGTGTCCATGTTTACCTGCATGGTCTCCGGGTCGACCTCGTAGGCGGCGACCTCGTAGAGCTGGCCGGAGAAATTCAGCTTCATGCCGTGGGTGAGGTGCCCGCCGTGCGCGAGCGACAGGCCCATGATCTTGGATCCCGGGGCGGCCAGGGCCATGAGCACGGCAGCGTTGGCCTGCGCGCCGGCGTGCGGCTGCACGTTGGCGTACTTCGCGCCGAAGACCTCCTTGGCGCGGTCCCGCGCGAGGTTCTCGACCACGTCGACGTGCTCGCAGCCGCCGTAGTAGCGGCGCCCCGGGTAGCCTTCGGCGTACTTGTTGGTCAGGACCGATCCCTGCGCCTGCAGTACGGAACGCGGGACGAAGTTCTCCGACGCGATCATCTCGAGCGTGTCCCGCTGACGGGCCAGCTCCCCGGCCATCGCCTCGGCGACCTCCGGATCCAGTTCGGACAGGGAGGCGGAGAACACGTCGGTGTTCGGGTCGGTCATGTTTGCTCCTCGCGCGTCGGCGTACACCGTGGACGAAATCGTGGCGGGTGACGGACCGTGTGGTCGTCGTCATCGTCGTCGTCCACCTTAGTGCCATCGACCCTCACGCCTCCTACCACGTACAGACCTGCCACAATCACGAGTTGTGAGCAGACATGCCGGCGACTACACGCCGTACGTGGAGTTCGACCGCCGAAGCTGGCGGCGGTTGCGTCGCGCCATGCCGATGGTGCTCACCGAACAGGACCTCGAAGGGCTGCGCGGCCTGGGTGAGCATCTCGACCTGGACGAGATCGCGGAGATCTACCTGCCTCTCAGCCGGCTCATCCACCTGCAGGTTTCGGCCCGGCAGCGACTGTTCCAGTCCACCAACCTGTTCCTCGGCGAGGCCTCCGACGCACCGATGCCGTTCGTGATCGGCGTGGCCGGCTCCGTCGCGGTGGGCAAGTCCACCTCCGCGCGTGTTCTGCGCGCGCTGCTCACCCGCTGGGACTCCCACCCGCGCGTCGACCTCATCACCACCGACGGCTTCCTCCACCCCAACCGCGAGCTCGAACGCCGCGGCCTCATGCACCGCAAGGGCTACCCCGAATCGTACGACCGGCGGGCGCTGCTGCGGTTCGTCACCGAGGTCAAGTCCGGTGCGCCGCTGGTGCGTGCGCCGGTCTACTCGCACACCAAGTACGACATCGTGCCCGGCGAGCACATCGAGGTGAAGCGGCCGGACATCCTCATCGTCGAGGGTCTCAACGTGCTGCAGACCGGGCCGCGGCTCATGGTCTCCGACCTGTTCGACTTCTCGTTGTACGTCGACGCACGTATCGAGGACATCGAGCAGTGGTACATCGAACGCTTCCTCGAACTGCGGAGCACGTCGTTCTCCAACCCGAACTCGCATTTCGCGCATTACGCGGACCTGTCCGACCAGGCGGCCCGGCTCGCCGCGCGGGAGATCTGGACCTCGATCAACCGGCCGAACCTGGTCGAGAACATCCTGCCCACCCGGCCGCGGGCGACGCTCGTGCTGCGCAAGAACTCCGACCACTCGATTCAGCGACTGCGCCTGCGCAAGATCTGACGCACCCAGCCGCGGGCCTGCCGCAGCGACTCAACACTCGCCCACGACGCCGAGCCCAGTCGTCCCTGACCGCGCGCGGTCGCCGGGCATCCAGTCGTCGCCGCAAAGCCCCCGAAATCTCACCAACGCACCCGTTGACGCCCTCCGAGGTCAAATGGTTCACTAGTTGGGTAACTAACCCACTAACCCGAGGAGGGCGACGCCCGTGGACGACGGCAAACCGCTCTTCGTGCAGATCGCCATACAGGTCGAGGCATCGGTCCTGGACGGCTCACTCGCGGAGGGCGAACGCGCCCCGTCGACCAACGAGCTCGCGAGCTTTCACCGCATCAACCCGGCGACCGCCGCCAGGGGCGTCAACCTCCTGGTGGACCGCGGCATCCTCGTCAAACGTAGAGGCCTCGGAATGTTTGTCGCGGACGGCGCAAGGGAGCTCCTGCGAGCCGAACGACAGCAGCGCTTCGCGGATCACTTCATCTCCCCCATGCTCGACGAGGCCCGCGCCATCGGACTGAGCCCGGAGGACGTCGTGGACCTGATCCGAAACACCTCTGACCACAGCCAGCTGAAGGAGAAGGCGTAAATGAACAACGCCATCGAGGTCCGCGACCTCACCCGCAGGCACAAGTCGGCTACGGCACTCGACGCGGTGACCGTCTCGTTCGAGGCCGGCGTCATCCACGGTCTTCTGGGACGTAACGGCGCCGGCAAAACCTCACTCATGTCGATCGCGTCCGGCCAGGACTGGCCCACGGGCGGGCAGGTGTCCGTGTTCGGTGAGCGCCCGCACGAGAACGAGCAGGTCCTGCCACGCATCTGCTTCGTACGCGAGGACCAGAAGTACATCGAGGACTCGCTGGCCCGCCACGCGTTCGCGGCCGCCGCCATGGCGTATCCCAACTGGGACCGGCCCCTGGCCGACCGTCTGGTCGAGGACTTCCGCGTCCCGGCCAGGACCCGCATCAAGAAGATGTCGCGCGGCCAGCGGTCGGCGGTCGCGGTGATCATCGGGATCGCCTCCCGCGCCGAGCTGACGTTCTTCGACGAGCCCTACATGGGTCTGGACGCCGTGGCCCGCCAGCTGTTCTATGACCGGCTACTGGAGGACTACGCCGAGCATCCGCGCACGATCGTGCTGTCCTCGCACCTGATCGACGAGATCGCCCATCTCATCGAAAACGTGGTCCTGATCGACCAGGGGCGGATCATGCTCGACGAGCCCGTCGACTCGCTGCGCGGTCGGGCCGTGACGCTCATCGGCGCCGCGGACACCGTCCGCGAGCTGACGGACTTCCGGCAGGTTCTGCACACCGAGTCGCTGGGCCGCCTGACCCGTACCACCGTGTTGGGCGCGCTCGAGGAGCATGAGCAGCGACGGGCTCGCTCCCGGGGCGTCGAGGTGCTCCCGGTGTCGCTGCAGCAGCTGATCGTGCACCTGACGTCGGGAACCGTGGGTGCCGACCGGGACGGGCGAGAAGCGACGACGACAACGACCACCCCACTTCGCTCCATCGACTCGGAGGTCGCATCATGACTGCCGCAACACTGGACACCCCGATGGCCACACAGCGTCGGCGCACCTCGTGGGCCACCCGCATCCCGGCGGCGTTCCGGCTGCAGTTCATCGTCCCCACCAACCTGATCATCGTCCCGGCGTTCGTGTTCCTGACGGTCTGGGCGATCGCGATCGGCATCACGATGTGGATCCACGCGGCCGCCGGCGACCGGATCGCCGCCGCGGAGCCGATGTACGGCGGCGCCTCTCAGGCCGCGGTCTGGACTCTCGGCTTCATGGCCGCGTACACGGTCACGCAGACGCTGCCGTTCGCCATGGCGCTGAGTTTCAGCCGCCGGACGTTCGTGGTGGGCGCCTACCTGGCGTTCGTGGCGGTCTCGGTCGGTTTCGGGGTGGCCTACACTCTGGCCGCCTGGATCGAGCGGGTGACGGACGGCTTCGGCATCCACGCCTATCAGTTCGACACCCCGTTCATGACGAGCAGCAACGGCCTGGTCGGCGGGGGCCTGTTGGCCGGCGCCCTGACGCTGGCGGTCATGGTCGTGACGTTCATGTTCGCCGCCGTCTTCCGGCGCACCTCGATCCTGAGCTTCTGGACGCTCCTGGTGGTCCTGCTCGCACTGCTCGGCGTGGTGGTCCTGCTGATCGTGCAGGACGTCGGCTGGTCCGGTATCGGTAGCTGGTTCCTCCGGCAGACCGCGATGACGGGGTCCGCGTACTTCCTCGGGATCGCGGTGGTGGCCGGACTGCTCGGCTATCTGATCCTGCGCAGGGACACGCCCGTCAGCTGACGCTGATAGCAGCAGTGTCGGGCCCCGTCTATCGCGGCGGCGCGCCGGTCTCCCCCTCGGGAACCCCGCGCCGCCGCAGCTCCGCCTCGGCCCGCGCCAGGCCCCCGTGCTCGAGCGCGGCCAGGTAGCTGTGGTCCGACCACACCAGTCGGCCCCGCCGCCGGACCTCCACCTCGAGCTCGCCGGCGAGGTGCTCGATCGCGCCGGCGGAATTCCGTCCCTGCGACGGCAGCGGCACGGGCAGCACGTGCGCACGCTCGAGCGGCGACCGCCCCAACACGCGCACCTGCCAGCCGTAGCCGCGACCGGCCAGCCGCCATTCGTCGTCGCCCACCTCGGCGCGCACGGGTGAGACGACCGGGTTGCCCAGCCGGATCACCCGTCCCCCGGGCAACCGCACGACCAGCGCGGTGACCTCGGTTCGTAGCGGACCCGAGTGGATCTGCCCGCCGGCGAAGGCGACGCAGGTGTCAGGCTCGCTGAATGCCTGCGCCTGCCCCCACCACCAGGATTCGGGAAATCCCTCCGCGCCCCAGTTCTTCTCGCCGTAGACCTCGGCGCCGTCGAACTCCCAGCGCTGGCCGTCGAGCTCGGCCCAACCGTGTGCGCGCCCGCCCAGCAACCAGGGGTGCCAGTACTGGTTGAGTGCGGGCACCGACTGGAAGATGCTCGACCCACCGACCGCGGGGTGCGGCCACTCGACGGGGTCGGTGATGTCGACGTGCAGCCGCGCGCCGTCGCCCAGGTCCACACGGATTCCGTCGTGGCGGTACTCGAACAGGTCCCCGGACCGGGCCCCGACGCGGTGCGGGTGCGCCCAGCCGTGGGGTGCGGCGGCCAGGCGGAGGGAGGAGAAGATCGACGACGACCGCCCCTCACCGTCCCGCCACGTTCCGCAGGCTTCGACCGGCAGTCGCACCTCGTCCGCGGCCAGCCCGAGCGTGGCCCACTGCCCTTCGGGCCCCCGGTTGACCCCGATCAGCGCGATGACCACCCGCCCGCGATCGGAATCCGTGAGCCGGAGGAAGTAGCCCTCCATGTCCACGCCGTGTGCTCGGAGCGGATCGCCGAAGGGCACGTCTGCGCCGGTGGCCCGGTACCAGCCGAGGAGGCTCATGCTGCCAGCGTCGCACATGAGGCCTAACTTGGATACCGTGACCTCACCGCCTCTCGCACTCCGCCCGCCGAGCAACCGCGTCGACCCGCGCTGCCGGAGGTGGTGGACAGCGCAGGCCGCCCTGGTCGTGGTCGGCCTGCTGATCGCGCTCTCGGTCGTCCCGTTGTTCCTGGGCCCGTTGCTGCTGCTCGCCCCCGCGGTGTGGCTCGTGATCGGCGCGGCGGCGATCGTGGTGGTTCCGCGCGTGCGCTGGTCGATCCACCGCTGGGAAGAGACCGACACCGCCATCTACAGCCGTAGTGGCCTGTTCTGGGAGGAGTGGCGCGCGGCGCCGCTGTCGCGGGTGCAGACCGTCGACAAGACCCGCGGACCCCTGGAGCGGCTGTTCGGTCTCGCGACGGTGGTGGTGACCACGGCGTCGTCGAAGGGCGCGGTCCGGATTCGTTCCCTCGACGCGCAGGTGGCCGAGGAGATGGCCCGGCGTCTCACCGTGACCGCCGAGGGCGACCAGCGGGACGCGACATGACGGCACGAGCACAGCGTCTGGACCGTCGGACCATCACCGCGAGCACGGTCATCGCGGCCGGCGCCCTGCTCCTCGCGGCGATCCCCACAGCGATCGGCATGGTCCTCGGCGGGCTCGGCGCCGGCTGGGTCGCGCTGTGGTGTGTCGCCGGGCTCGTCATCGGCACCGCATCGACCGCGGCCATGGAGGCGATCCGCCTCGCCGTCACCACCTTCCGCCTCGACGACCACCGCGTCGAACGGCGCGTCCGTTTCTTGGCCAGCACCACCACGTCCATCGCCACCTCCCGGGTACGCAGCGTGGAGATCTCGGCGAATGTGGTCCAGCGACGGATGGGCATCGCGACGGTGAAGCTCTCCAGCGGCGAGACCGACGGAGCACGCCTCACCCTGGCCTCGCTCGATCGGCAGGCCGCCGAGGGATTGCGACGCCGACTGCTGGCCGATCGCGCCTCGGCGGACTCCACCGAGGTCGCGCGCGTCGATCCGGGCTGGGTGCGCTACGCCCCGGCGAGTCTCATGACCCCCATGTTCGGTCTCATCGCGGTGGGCGTGGTGTTCCAGGTGGCCGACTGGTTCCAGGCGGTTCCCGAGATACTGTCCTGGGTCTGGGGCCGCATCGAGGACGTCCCGATCCCCCTGCTCGTCGTGGCCGCGATCCTGGCGGTCCTGCTGGTCGGGTCGCTGATCTCGGCGGTGTTGTTCGTCGAGAACTGGTGGGCGATGCGCCTGCATCACCACCGGGACGGCTCGCTCGAGATGCGCCGCGGCCTGCTCGTGGGTCGGCACACGACGCTGGACGGCAGCCGGATCCGCGGTATGACCCTGCACGAACCCCCAGGTTTCCGCATGGTCGCCGCCGCGCGCCTGGACGTCGTCGCGATCGGGGTGGGAATCGGCAACGACGAGAACGGCCAGACCAAGCCGAGCCCCGCCCTGGTGCCGGCCTCACCGCGCGACGTGCCGGTCGGGGTCGCCGAGTCGGTGCTCGGGGTGGAGCTGCCCGGGTCGGGGTCGCTACGTGCCCACCCGCCCCGGGCCCGACGACGACGACACCTCCGCGCCCTCCTGACCACCCTCGCCCTCACCGCGTTCGCACTCGTGCCGGCGCTGGTGTGGTCATGGCTGTGGTGGGTGCCCGTCGCCGTGGTCGCGGTCTCCGGGGCGGTCTCGGCGTGGATCGCGTCCGACAACTCCCGCGGATTGGGCCACGCGGTCACCGACCGTGTGGTGGCACTGCGCAAGGGGTCGATCATGCGGCGAACCGACGTCCTCACCCGGGATGGGATCCTGGGCTGGAACATCCGCCGCACCCCGTTCCAGCGTCGCGCGGGCCTGGTCACCCTGTTCGCGACCTCGGCCGGCGGCACGGGCGCATTCCGGCTCCCCGACCTCGGCCACGACCAGGCGGCGCAGGTCTGGCGCACCGCCGGCGACGTGTGGGATCACCTGGCGCTCTAATCGGCGTCGAGGGGCCTGACGTCCGTGGCGGGATCCAGCTTGCGGACAAGGCTCGGGGCGAGTTCGGCGAGATCGAACTCGGCCAGGAGTCGGCGGGCCTCGTCGTCGTCGACCCCGGCGAGGATCCGCGCGATGGTCACCCCATGCGTGGGAACGGTGACCACCCGGATCTCCTCCCCCGCCTCCACCGGGCCGGCGGTGAGGACCCGCGCATACGCGCCGGGGCGACCGCCCTCGGTGAACCGGCGCACCCACTTCGGGCGACCGACGCGGTGCGCGAAGGTCTGGCACGGGATGCGCGGCGTGGTGATCTGCAGGCGCAGTCCGCCGGTTCCCACCTCGAGCTCGGTTCCGATCTGCAGCTGGGAGGTGTCGATGCCGGTGACCCGCAGGTTCTCGCCGAAGAAGCCCAGCGGGACGGGTCCGCCGAGCTCAAACTCCCACTGCTCGACATCCGAATCCGAGAGCAGATAGACGGCCTTCCACTCGCCGCCGTGATGCTCGCGGTCGGCCTGGATGTCGCCGTGGAGGCCCAGGCGACGCACTGCGACAGGGCCCTCGACGGGGCGCTTGTCGATCGCCGAGACACCCACGCGGCCGGGCACGGTGAGCAACTGGTCGACCACGCACACGGCGCGGATCGTGAAGGCGTCCGGGACGCCGGCCGACTCGACGCCCGACATCAGTGGCCGAATCGCCGGTTGCGAGCGCCGTAGTCGCGCAGCGCGCGAAGGAAGTCGACGCGGCGGAACGCCGGCCAGTAGGCCTCGGTGAACCAGATCTCCGAGTAGGCGCTCTGCCACAGCAGGAACCCGGACAGCCGCTGCTCGCCGGAGGTGCGGATCACCAGGTCAGGGTCGGGCTGACCGGAGGTGTAGAGGTGCTCGCCGATCCCCTCTACGGTCATGGCATCGACCAACTCCTGGCCGGTACGGCCCTCCGCGATGAGCTGCGCGACGAGGTCGCGGGCGGCGTCGGCGATCTCGTGTCGGCCGCCGTAGCCGATCGCCACGTTGACCTTGCAGCCCGGGCGTCCGACGCTCGCCTTCTCGGCGGCGCGCAACCGCGCGGCGATCTTCTCCGGGAGCACCTCGAGGCGGCCGACGATCCGGACCTCCCAGTTGCGGTCGGGCCCGGTGATCTCGTCGACGACATCGGCGATGACCTGGAGCAGTTCCTCGAGCTCGGCGGCGTCGCGGCCCAGGTTCTCGGTGCTGAGAAGGTAGATCGTGGCCACGTCCACGCCGAGCTCGTCGCACCAGCCGAGCAACTCCGCGATCTTGGTGGCGCCGGCGCGATAGCCATGACTGACATCGGTGAACCCGGCCTCGCGTGCCCAGCGCCGGTTGCCGTCCGCCATCACGGCGATGTGGCGGGGCAGCCTCGACTCGTCCAGCGAGGCGCGCAGGCGCGACTCGTAGAACGTGTACAGGGGTGAGGAGGCGTCCACGCGGGACAGAGTACCGCGCGGCGTCCCCTCGACCGAGCGCCGCCTCGACCACCATCGGATCATCCGCGGCGACCCTTTCGCACCGCTTCGGCGAGTGTGCGCAGGCTGTCGGCGGTGGTGTCCCAGCCGATGCAGGCGTCGGTGACGGACTGGCCGTACACCAACTCGGCGGCCTCCACCGACTGGGCTCCGGGCTCGATGAAGCTCTCCACCATGAGACCGGAGATGCCCTGTTCGCCGCCGGCGATCCGATCGGCGAGCTCGCCGACGACCTCGGCCTGGCGCACATGGGACTTGCCGGAGTTGGCGTGGCTCGCATCGACCATGACCAGACCCGGGAGCCCGACCTTCGCGACCGATGCCACGGCGGCGGCCACCGACTCGGCGTCGTGATTCGGGCCACCGGTGCCGCCGCGCAGGATAACGTGACAGTCGCTGTTGCCGGCGGTCTCGACCACGGACGCGCGCCCCTCGGCGTCGGTGCCGAAGAACACGTGCCGCGACGCCGACGACCGGCAGCCGTCCACTGCGACCTGCACCTCACCGTCGGTGCCGTTCTTGAAGCCGACCGGCATGGACAGCCCCGACACGAGCTGGCGGTGCACCTGGCTCTCGGTCGTGCGTGCGCCGATCGCGCCCCAGGAGACGGCGTCCGCGATGTACTGCGGGCTGGTCGGCTCGAGGAACTCGGTGCCGACGGGAAGTCCCAGGTCGAGCACGTCGAGCAACAGCTTGCGCGCGGTACGCAGGCCACGCGGGATGTCGTAGCTGCCGTCCAGCGCCGGGTCGTTGATGAGACCCTTCCAGCCGACGGTGGTGCGCGGCTTCTCGAAGTAGACGCGCATGACGATCAGCAGGTCCTCGGCGAGCTCCTCACTCAGGGCGGCGAGGCGCCTGGCGTAGTCGAGCGCGGCCTCGGTGTCATGAACCGAGCAGGGGCCAACCACCACGAGCAGGCGGTCAACGCGGCCGGCCAGCACATCGGCCACATCGCCGCGGCTGCGCTCGACGAGCGCCTCGCGGGCCGCACCCAGCGGCATCTCACCGAGGATCTCGGTGGGGGTCGGCAGCGGCGAGTACGACAGGACCCGTCGGTCAGCGGTCTGGGTGGGATTCTCGGCGGTGATGGTCACGGCGGTGCGCTCCTGGTATCTCGGTGGTGGCGGGCCGGGTGCCGTGATCTGACGATGCCCTCGTCGACACCCGGGCCGCCTGTCTGAAATGGCGGGAGGCGGCGACCATGCTGGTCACCGCCTCTGGGCTCCGGGTGTCGACGTCCCTTCTAGAGGACGCGTGCGCTCGCGGCGCGGGCTCCACCCGGAGCCCACATAAAGCGCCAATAGGCGCGAGCGTTCGACATGCGGGCCACCATAACAGAACCTCCCATCGGGGCGGCGGCGGGGCGGCCGCGCCCCGGCGGACATCACAGGGGCCAGAGAACAGTGGCTCGAACACTTGATCTAACTATTACTCCCCCGTAGACTAGTTCATACGTTCGATGTCGCGGTTCGACCGACGAGGAGGCGGTGAGCATGGCCATGACGAGGCCTGGGTCCACCGGCCCGCTCCGCGCAGTCCTGGACCCCGTCGACGAGCTCGATCCCGATGCGGTGAGCGACGCCGCCCGACACGCCACGAAGGCACAGAACCTCGCCGGGGCCACGCGCCTGGAGGCCGCTTTCCGCCTCGTCGAGGCCTTCCGCAGAACCGACGAAGCCGAGAAGACCGCGGCACGTCCGGCGTTCGCCCGACTGGAACCCGCCGACCGCGCCAGGAACGAGTTGTCCGCCGCAATGTGCCTGACCAGCTGGCACGCTGCCCGGCTCGTTTCCGCCGGCATACAGCTCCACACTCGCCTTCGACTTCTCCGCGACTCCGTCTCCCACGGCCTGTTCCCCGAGCAGCTCGCCATCGACACCGCATGCCGACTGGCCGAAGTGCCCGACCGGATCGTGCGTTCCGTGGAATCCGACGTAGTCCGCAGGCTGGGCCGGGCACTCGACGGCGGCAGCAGACCCAGCCGCACCGCCCTGGATGCGATTGTCGATGCGGCGGTGACCAAACATGACCCAGGATCTCGCGAAGACGCGGGCGCCGCCGCTTATGAACAGCGCAAAGTCCGTTTCCGCCCGGGGCCCAACGGCATGACCACCATGTGGGCGAATCTGCCCGCAGCTGATGCCGAGAAGCTCCGCCGTCGGATCGACTCGGCCGCCCAGGCCGCACTGGATGCCCTCCACCCGCGTACCCGGGACCAGCTTCGAGCGGACGCGCTGTGCGCGCTCGGCGACCCCACCACGAATGATGTGTGTGACCCGCTCGGCGACGAGACGACCGGCAGCCCGTGGGCCACCGACTCGCCGGTCCGCATCTCCGTCATCGACGGTCGTGCGCAGGGCCTACCCAACCAGGTCGAGTTCGTCCGAGGCGCGTACGCCAGCTTCGACTGGCTGTGCGAGCAGCTGCTAGCGGGCGGCGACTCGAAGGTGCGCTTCGAGGTGGTCGACCCCGCCCCCGGCGCGCTCGACTCTCCCGACGCGGGCCTGAAGTATGTCATCAGTGCGGCGCTCGCCGAGCGCATCCGTCTTCGTGACGGCACCTGCCGGCACCCGGGTTGCACTGTCGATGCGAAAGACTGCGACGTCGACCATATTCTGGCGTTCGACCAGTTGAACCCCGCCCTAGGCGGCCCGACAGCCGAGTGGAACCTGCTCTGCCTGTGCCGCAAGCACCATCGCGAGAAGACATTCGGTCACAACGCCTACCGACCGGGCCCACTCGGCGAGCTGATCATCATCACAGGCTCCGGACACGAGTACCGAACGCTCCCCGGTGGCCCACTCGCCCGCGCCCGCGACCAGATACTCGAACACCAATGGCGAGAACACGTCGCACACCTCATCGCCGAGGACAACCACGTCACCAATCCCCCGGGAGCCGACCGGCAATACCGCCGGAGCCCCTCATATGGCGCGCCACCCTCCCACGAGGACGTCGGCGGCGATCCCCGCTCCGCTTGAGCGCACACCCACCCGCTCGGCATGCTCAGCGCTGCCACGTGTCCGAACGCCGGGCCACCTCATGGATCGCATCGATCTCCCGCAGCCCCATTCGCCGGGGCTGGGATCGTAGGTACCGGCCGACGCCCCTACGCGGCACCACCACGACCGCGCCATCGGTCGGCTGCGCCCTGACCGTGAACCCGCGGCGGGCGCCCACCACGACGATCAGTCCGGTCACCGGGACCGGGAAGCCGACTCGTTCCGCGAGCATGCACGAAGCCCGCATGGCTTCGTAGCGACTGTTACGTACGTAGGGAACTCTGCGTCCGTTGACCATCACCGTGTCTCCGCCCACCCACACCGCCGCCTTCGGGTGGTGCTTGGCGTTCACTGTGACCACGCCGCCGGGGCCGATCACGATGTGGTCGATATCGGCACCACGGTCCCCGACCCGGACCGCGTGCGGGACTCGCCACTCAGTCCCGACGCGCGAGAGTTGTTCGGCGACCGCCTCCTCGCCATCGGCGCCGATCCGCCAGGCTCGCTCATTCGTGTTCGCATCGACGAGCCGGGCCAACAGGTGGCGCACCCGGCCCTGAGCCCGGCGTTCGGCCAACGCACACTCGCGCGCCGCAGCACCGGCACGCACATCAGCGAGGTCGCGCCAGCTCCTCCCCGGCGGCGTCGGCATTGATGAGACGACACCAGCCGGGGGCGGGCCTTGCCGGGCCTGCGTGTCGGAGGTGTCAAAGGTGTCGAAGTGCTCATCTATCGCTGCTCGCAGCAGCGGCAGGTTCGACATGTCATCGGAGTGGAAACGTCCCGTCTTCATGTCGAGGTAGCCCAGATCAGTGCCACCGGGAGTGGCGGCGTACAACCTGTCGTGCCCGAAACGGGCCCACCGGCGAACGATCCACTCCGTCACGAGGTCTCCCCCTCGTCGCACGCCGAGGTCGTCGAGATAGTCAGATAATGCCCGATCATCGGTTGTCCTTTGCCAGTTCATCCGGCAGCTGGAGAACCCGGGCGGGGTGAGGGCGACGAAGACGGCGCGGAGGCGCTGCACGCGCACTCGAGAGGGAGGGGACGCCCGAGGACTCGCGCTACATGAGGGGTTCGTGGCCGCGCCGGGGCGCCAGCACGGCCGCCAACAGCATAGATGACCCGTTTCTCGGCCGGACGGAGTTCCGGAGCGCAAGCCATTAGGTGACCGGGAATACCAGACCGGGTCCTTTTGTTTGACATGTCAGCAAGTTAGAATAGGGCCGACGCCCCAGGCAGATCACGACAGACCAAACGAGAGGCCATCACCATGCAGTTCGGAGTCTTCAGCATCGCCGACATCACGCCGGACCCGCTGACAGGCGAGATACCCACCGAGCACGAGCGATTGGAGGCGATGGTCGAGTACGCGGTACAGGCGGAGCAGGTCGGACTGGACGTCTTCGCGCTGGGCGAGCACCACAACCCGCCGTTCGTCACGTCCTCCCCCACCACGACGCTCGGCTACATCGCGGGCAGGACCTCCGAGATCATCCTCTCGACGGCCACCACGCTGATCACCACCAACGACCCGGTGAAGATCGCCGAGGACTACGCCATGCTCCAGCACCTGGCCGGCGGCCGGGTGGACCTGACGATGGGCCGCGGCAACACCGGCCCGGTGTACCCGTGGTTCGGCCAGGACATCCGCCAGGGCCTGCCGCTGGCCATCGAGAACTACGAACTGCTCCACCGACTCTGGAACGAGGACGTCGTGGACTGGGAGGGCAAGTTCCGCACGCCGCTCCAGCAGTTCACCTCGACCCCGCGCCCGCTCGACGGCGTGGCCCCGTTTGTGTGGCACGGCTCGATCCGCTCCCCGCAGATCGCCGAGCAGGCCGCCTTCTACGGTGACGGCTTCTTCCACAACAACATCTTCTGGCCGATCAGCCACACCAAGCAGATGGTCGAGCTGTACCGCCGCCGCTACGAGCACTACGGCCACGGCTCCGCCGACCAGGCGATCGTCGGCCTGGGCGGGCAGTTCTTCGCCCGCGCGAACAGCCAGGACGCCGTCAACGAGTTCCGCCCCTACTTCGACAACGCCCCCGTCTACGGCCACGGCCCGTCGCTGGAGGACTTCACCGCACAGACCCCGCTCACGGTGGGCTCGCCGCAGCAGATCATCGACCGCTACATGACGATGCGCGAGCACGTCGGCGACTATCAGCGCCAGATGTTCCTGGTCGACCACGCCGGCCTGCCGCGGAAGACGGTCCTCGAGCAGATCGAGATCCTCGGCACCGAGATCGTGCCCGTACTGCGCCGCGAGCTGGACGCCCTGCGCCCGGCCCACGTGCCGGACGGACCCACCCACGCCGGCCGGGTCGCCGCCCGCGACGCCGAACTGGCCGCGTCCGGCGAGCCCGCCTACAACGACGCCTACCGCTTCGGCACCGGCGACAACTGGACGGGCCTGACCGTCGAGGGCGGTCAACGCGCCCAGGAGCAGTCCCTGGCCCGCGACCGCCGCAACCAGACCCGCCTCGAGCAGTCGCAGGCCGGGAAGGAGAACAAGTGAACACCCACGCCACCAACCCCGCCGGCGAACGGCCGCTGAACCTCGTCGTCGTCGCCGCAGGGACCTCGGTGCCCTCCAGCACCAGGATGCTCGCCGACCAGCTCACCAAGGCCACCCGTGACGCGCTGGCGCGGCACGGCCAGGACGTCCACGTGACGGTCCTGGAGGTGCGGGAGCTCGCGCACGAGATCGTCGACGCCACCTTCACGCGGTTCCCCGGCGACAAACTCAAGGTCGCAGTGGAGGAGATCGGACGCGCCGACGGCGTGATCGCGGTGACGCCGACCTACAACCAGTCGTACTCGGGCCTGTTCAAGGCACTGTTCGACGTGATCGAACCCGGCACCCTCACCGGCGTCCCCGTGGCGCTCGGCGCGACCGGCGGCACCGCGCGACACTCGCTGGCGATCGACTACGCGCTGCGGCCGATGTTCGCCTATCTCAAGGCCGACGTCGTGCCCACCACGGTGTTCGCCGCGAGCGAGGACTTCGGCGCGGTGACCACCGCCGCCGACGAGAACTCGCTGGCCTCCCGGACGGCGCGCGTCGGAACCGAGTTGGGTGACTACATGTTGCGCTTCGCCGGCGTGACGGCCGGCGCCGTGGCACCCACCCGCGCCGACGCGGGCCGGGGACGAAGGACCGACGACGACGAGTTCGGCGACTTCGTGCCCATGGGAGATCTGTTGGGCCGCTGATCAGGTCAGCGACACGGGGCGGGGCTCAGGAGCGATCCTGGACCTCGTCGCCTTCCACACCGGCACGGTCCGTGCCCTCGTCGGCGAGCTGATCCGCCTCCGGGTGCTCGGCGTCGAAACTCTCCGGCAGACCCTTGATGTGCTTGTTCATGTTGCGGATCAGCAGGATCGTGGCGATCAGCAGGAGCAGTACCACCGGGATGCCGATCGGCGACGCCTTACCGAACTCCGGTCCGAGCGGGTTGTCGTTGTACCCAGGCGTGCCCGGCGACTGGTTCTGCGCCAGCACCATCGCCGACTCGTACGCCAGAATCTGGACTTCGGGCCCCAGGGTGATCATCGCGGGTCCTCACTCGTGCTCGGTCCGACTGGCAGGTCGACGTGCGGGTCGACGCCCTCGAACAGGTCTGCCTCGTATTGTCCCTCACCGAGCTCCGGCGAGCCCACCCGGCTGGCGGCCAGCTCGAACTCCTCGGTCGGCCAGACCCGCTGCTGCATCTCCACCGGGGCCGCGAAGAACCAGCCGTTGGGGTCGATCTGGGTGGCATGCGCCAGCAGCGCCGAGTTTCGCTGTTCGAAGTAGCCCGCACACTCCACGCGCGTGGTGACCCGCTCCATGATGTCCGGGCGGTCGCCCCAGCGGGACAGGAACTCCTCGAAGTGGCGGACCCCGTCCCGGGCGTACAGCTCGTCGTCCAGCAACTGCAGGCGGCTCTTGGGGAAGCCGTGCGTGTAATAGACCTTGGCGATCGCCCACGGGTCGCCGGCCTCCGAATAGCGGGTGGGATCGGCGGCGGCCTCGTAGGCGGCCATCGATGCTGAATGCACCTTCAGATGATCCGGGTGGGGATACCCACCGTTCTCGTCGTAGGTGATCATCACGTGCGGCCGGAACTCCCGGATCCTGCGGACCAGGGCCCCGGTCGCCTCGTCGTCGTCGACCAGGGCGAAACATCCCTCGGGCAGCGGCGGCAGGGGGTCGCCCTCGGGCAACCCCGAGTCCACGAACCCCAACCAGTGGTGGTCGACGCCCAGGATGTCGGCCGCGCGCGCCATCTCGCGGCGCCGCACGGCAGGTAGGTCCGCGGTGATGTCCGGGCGGTCCATCGCCGGGTTGAGGATGTCGCCACGCTCACCCCCGGTGCAGGTCTCCACCAGGACGCGGACACCCTCGGCCGCGTACCTGGCCATGGTCGCGGCCCCCTTGGACGCCTCGTCGTCGGGATGGGCGTGAACCGCCATCAGCCGGAGACCGGCCATCGTGGCACCTGCCGTTCTGTGCTCGCGCTAGTGTGACCGCCCCATTCTAGGGTCGTCCGCGCCGGAGATGCCCCCGGGCGGCCCCGCCGACCCGCCCCCGATAGCCTGGGGGCATGAGTGAGCCGAGGTCGGACGCCACGTCGCCGCGTCCCCCTGCCCTCCCCGAGGGGCGATATGACGGGGTCGACGAGCGGTCCGGGTTCATGGGCAAGGTCGTCGCCGGGTTCCTCGTGGCGCTCGTCCTCGCGCTCCTGGTGGCCGGTGGGTTCACCATCTACCGCCTCAACGCCACGCCCTCCATCACCAGCGAGGTGATCGGCGTCGAGGTGATCGACGAGCAGTCCATGCGCATGTCGATGACCGTCACCCGCGACGAGCCGGGCGAGGCCGCATACTGCATCGTCCGCGCGCAGGACCAGTCCAAGGGCGAACTCGGCCGCCGCGAGGTCTACGTCCCCCCCTCCGACAACGGCACCGTGCAGGTCGATGCCGAGATCGCCACGACCGGGCGCGCGTACATGGGCGACGTGTACGGGTGTGGCAACGACATCCCCGACTACCTGCGGCGCTAGCCTGTTGGGCGACCGGCCCTGTGTTAGCATCGGTTGCATCAGCACGGCTCCCTTTGGCGGGGCCGTGTTTTTCTTACCTGCACGGCGAAACACAGATTGGAGTGCGCCCCATGGCGAACGACACCCAGGTCCACTGGCTGACCCAGGACTCGTACGACCGCCTCTCGGCCGAGAAGGAGGCGCTCATCGCGAACCGCCCCCTGATCGCCGCCGAGATCAACGAGCGGCGCGAGGAGGGCGACCTCAAGGAGAACGCCGGCTACCACGCCGCGCGCGAACAGCAGGGCCAGGAAGAGGCCCGGATCCGCACGATCGACGACCTGCTGGCCAACGCCCAGGTCGGTGAGGCCCCCACCGAGTCCGGCGTCGCACTCATCGGATCCGTCGTCCGCGCCTACTACAACGGCAACGAGGACACCAAGGAGACCTTCCTCATCGGCACCCGCGGTGAGGGCTCCGGCAAGGACGACCTGGAGATCTACTCCCCGGAGTCGCCGCTCGGCAAGAACATCCTCGGCGCCAAGGTCGGCGAGACCCGCGAGTACACCGCACCCAACGGCAAGACCGTGTCCGTCACCGTCGTGACCGCGGAGCCGTACCAGAGCTGACGGTCTCCGACCGCCTCCCGGTGGTAGGTTTTCCACGAATGTCGGGCCGGATTATCGGACCCGATTCCGCGCCGGTGTAGCAGGAGTTCCACGTGTCAGACGGTTCCCACGACAGGCCCCTCGGCCCCGCGCCGAAGATCGAAGCGGCGGCCGGGCGGGTTCTGGGTCCGGCGCTGCGCACAGGCCAGTCGCCGTTCGAGGAAGACCTGTACACGTGGACCCCCGAGGTCGCAGAGGAGCTCGCCCGCCGACTCGACGCCGATCCGGACGAGTCGGCGGGCGAGTCCATGCGCTCCCCCGTCATGCAGGCGCTGCACGACCAGCTCGAGGGCGCGCCACGGCCCGTCGTGCTGCTGGCCGCCGAGCTGCTCTACATCCAACAGTTGCCGCTGTCCACGGTGACTGCCCGCCTCAAGCGTGGACGTGTCCGCGACGTCCTGTCGTGGACCGAGAACCCCCCGGAGATCCCCGCGGACCTGGACGAGGTACTCACCGAGCGGGGCCCGCTGACCGGCGGGCTGGGCTTCAACGTCCAGATGCGCGAGCACCTGCGTTGGCTGTGCTCGTTCATCATCCACTGGGCGGAGCTCGACGCCTCGGTGCGCGACGCCGCGCTCAGCGACCCGTGGGAGTTCCAGCGCGCCGCCCGCTCCACTCCCGGCGACTGGCGGGCGATCCGTTACAGCCTGCAGTATCTCGTGTGGCCGGGCCACTTCCAGCCGATCGTCAAGCACGAGCACAAGACCCGCATCCGCGATGCCTTCGCCGACCTCATCAGCGGCCCGTCCGGGATCGACGAGCTGGACATCGATCAGGACCTGCACCGGATCTCCGAGGTCCTGTCCGCCCAGCTCGGCCAGCCGGTCGACTGGTACCGGGGTTCGGTGGCCAACCAGTGGCAGCGGCACCGCGACGACCACTCGCGGCGGGCGTGGCTCGTGCGCCCGGGCCGCGGCGGGGTCGGGCAGGCCGGCCAGTGGGTAACGCAGAACCGCATCGCCCTGCCCGCCTCCCATCTCCCGCGGATCCCGGCCCACGCCAGCCGCCTCGAGGTCTCCCAGGCAGTCGAGCAGGGGTACCCGCACCTCGACTACCAGGCCCGTTTCCAGCTCACCGCCGAACTGCACACCTTCCTGTCCCGGATGAGCCCGCAGGACGTGGTGGCCACCGTCGCCGACGCCCGGCTGCAGCTGGGCACGCTGACCGACGATCTCGGTTACGTGGAGGACGGCGGCCAGCAACTCGAGCGGTCGGTGCTGTGGAGCGAGGTCACCCTCGACCTCGACTCGCTGCCCAGCCCGCTGTCGGAGTTGATCGGCGAACCCGGAACCGTCGTGGACCTCACCGACGGGCTCGACGCGCTGCTGTCGGCCATGCACCCGGGGAGCCACTCCTCCGAGTCCGCGATCGCCGAGGCTCCCGCCGCCGGCGCCGTGCCCACACTGCCCGCGGTGACCGACGAGTTGGCCGACGGTCTGCACATGCCCCGCGAGGAGCTGCAGGAGATCGTCGACACCCTGCAGTCGCGGCAACAGATCGTGTTCTACGGCCCGCCCGGCACCGGTAAGACCTACCTCGCCCAGGAGCTGGCCCGTTTCCTGGCGGGTGCCGACGACCCGAGCCGGGTCCAGCTGGTGCAGTTCCACCCCAGCTACGCCTACGAGGACTTCTTCGAGGGCTACCGCCCCACGCTCACCGGGTCCGGCCAGCCGGGCTTCGCACTGCAGGCGGGCCCGCTGCGCCGGCAGGCCGCGCGTGCGACGTCCGAGTCCGGGCGGGACCACCCGAGCTTCCTCATCATCGACGAGATGAACCGCGCGGACCTGGCGCGCGTGTTCGGCGAGATGTACTTCCTGCTCGAGTACCGCGACCGCACCGTGTTGCCGCAGTACAGCCCGGACACCTCGTTCCGGCTGCCGCGCAACCTGTTCATCATCGGCACCATGAACACCGCCGACCGGTCCATCGCGATGGTCGACGCCGCCATCCGCCGTCGGTTCGCGTTCATGGAACTGCACCCCGACACCCCGCCGGTCGCGGGCGTGCTTCGCCGGCACCTCGAGGCGCGCGACGCAAGCACGGAGCCGGCCGACCTGCTCGAGGCGCTCAACTCGGAGATGGACGACTCGGACCGCGACCTGCGCATCGGCCCCTCGTATTTCATGAAGGACGAGGCCACCGAACCCGGAGGCCTGGAGGCCATCTGGCGCTTCGACCTGCTCCCCCTGCTCGAGGAGCACTACTACGGTCGGCTCACCCGCGCGGAGGTCCATGAACGGTTCGGTCTGGCGGCGCTGCGCCGGAAGATCGGCCGGGCATGACCGCACCCTCGACGGGCTCGGCGGCAACGTCTCTGGCCCTCGAGTTCGACGAGTTCGACCGCCGCGGAAAGCTCGTCACCCTGAGCTGGGAGGGTGCCCACCACCTCTCCCAGACGCGACTGGTGGAGGTCCTGCCCGCCGGTCGCGACACCTGGCGTCTGATTCCCAGCGGGGCCGTGGGCTCGGTGCGCGTCGAGGGGCTGTCCGTTCGGGTCATGCCCGCCGCGAGCCTGGGGCTGACCCAGCTGTTCTTCCTCCTGGACCACGCGGCCGACGACGCCTTCCTGCCGTCGGCCGTCCAGGCACGTGACGACGACGAGCTGTGGGTCTCCGTCGCCGAGTCCATGGCCCGGTTGGCGCACCAGGCATTGGCTCCCGGACTGCTGCGCGGGTACCGCCGCGTCGACGAGTCGCTCACGACCGTGCGGGGGCGGATCCGCCTGGGCGACCAGATCCGCCGCCGGCCGGGCATGACCATCCCGCTCGAGGTCTCGTACTCGGAGTTCACCCCGGACATCGCCGAGAACCGGATTCTGCGCACCGCCGCGCATCGACTGCAGTTCCTGCCGGACCTGCCGGACAACACCCGGCGCCGCCTGGCGATGGTCGACGCCCGCCTGGCCGACGCCTCGCTCATCCCACAGGGCGCGCCGGTGCCCGCCTGGACACCGTCGCGGCTCAACGCCCGCTACCAGGACGCACTCGCGCTGGCGGACCGGATCGTTCGACGTATCTCGGTGGAGGTCGAGGACGGGCACGCCTCCTCGGCCGCGTTCGTGACCGAGATGCCGGCCCTGTTCGAGCGTTTCGTGGAATCCGAGTTGACCGCCGCGCTGCACGGTCACGGTGGTCGTCTGCTGCAGAACCCCGTCGTCGACCTGTCGTCCGGAACCGAGGCGGGCCCCGACGACACGGGCGAGGCCGAGGACGGAACCGACGACGACAGCGCGGGACGC
Source organism: Dietzia sp. NPDC055877 (assembly GCF_053615975.1). Classification (NCBI taxonomy): domain Bacteria; kingdom Bacillati; phylum Actinomycetota; class Actinomycetes; order Mycobacteriales; family Dietziaceae; genus Dietzia; species Dietzia sp. NPDC055877. Next base: position 53,632 of record NZ_JBSHCV010000013.1, read on the forward strand.
CACCGCGCCGCCCCCGGCCGACACCGCGCGCCCGCCGACGACGGCGACCACATCTCCGTGCGCACCGGCCTGGTCTACGAGGTCGACGGTGACCCGGTCACCACGTTCGTCGCCACCTACCCCACCGACCGGCGCGCCCGCGCCGCCGAGCACTACCGGCTTCTGGCCGCCTGTACCGCACTCGGCGTGGACCGGGCCTACCTTATCTACCCGGCGCAGCGCCGCGACGACGCTCCACAGCCGCGGCGGATCGTCCACACCGACATCTCGATCGTCGAATACCCCGTCGACCTGTCCGGAGGGCCCGCGCAGAGCCGCCGGGCTATCGTCGAACTGGCACAGCAGGCCCGGGCGCTCGCGGCCACACCGGCGGCCCCGGCCGCGCGCCACCGCACCGGAGCGCGGCACCACACCGCGGTCCGCCACCACACCGCGACCCAGAACCGCGAGGGGAGACGACACGCGCGATGAGCGAGACCGACGATCCGGCCCGCCGCCTCGTGGTGAGCCTCGCGCTGGTGGCCGTGGGGACGGTCGGCGTCTACCGCGGCGCCTACGAGGTCCTGGCGCAGCAGGCGCGGATCGCACGCCGCGTGATCCCCAAGCCCACCGGTCGCCCCTTCGGGGGCGACGGTCTCTACCGACCCGGCGCCGCGACGCCGGAGCCGTGGCGGCCCGGCATGGAGTGCGACGTCCACATGATGGTGTTCGGCGACTCGCTCGCCGCCGGCCTGGGCGCCGACTCGGCCGCCGAGCTGCCCGGCGTGCTGATCGCGCGCGGCCTGGCCGAGGAATCAGGCCTGAACGTGCGGCTGAGCATCAAGGCGATCGTCGGCGCCACCTCCAAGGGCCTGCCCGGCCAGGTCGAGGCCATGCAGATCGCCCACGGCGACCCGGACATCTCCGTGATCCTCATCGGCGGCAACGACATCACCGCACGCAACGGGATCGGCCCGTCGGCGCGGCGCGTCGGTGAGGCCGTGCACGCGCTACGCGAGGGGGGCTCACACGTGGTGGTGGGCACCTGCCCCGACCTGGGGATCATCAAGCCGGTCCCCCAGCCGCTGCGTTCGGTCATGGCCACCCTCAGCCGGCGACTGGCGTCCGCGCAGGCCGTCCAGGTACGCAAGGCCGGCGGCGTGCCCGTGTCCCTGGCCCAGACCCTGGCGCCCGAGTTCCACCGACGCGGCGAGAGCCTGTTCTCCCCCGATCGCTTCCACCCCAACTCCGCCGGTTACGAACTCTCCGCCGGCCTGCTGCTGCCCGCGGTGTGCGTGGCGCTCGGCGTGTGGGACGAGGCGCCCGAGGAGTCGGCGCCGCAGGGCGCCGGGGAGGCCGCCGCGGCGCTGGACGAGACCGAGGCCGCCGCCGAGGTCGGCCCGCACCGCGACTCCGTGGTCGCCCGGCTCACCACGCGTCTGACCGACTTCGTCCGCAACCACGAGGACGCGGAAGGTCAGGACGAGAACACGTTCCTGCATAATGAGAACGTGGACGGCGACCCGGAGAACACGGGGGACGCCCGCGAGGCCGCGGACACCCTCCGACGCCGGAGCCGCATCCTCAGGTTGGCCCGCCCCGCGCGGGAGGACCCTGGTCCCGCAGACTGACCCGACCGCACGGTGCTCTCACCAGATACAGAGCACTCACCTGACAAAGAAGGAGCCTTCCATGCCGGAAGCCGTGATCGTCTCTTACGCCCGTTCCCCCATCGGGCGCGCCAACAAGGGTTCCCTCGTGGGCATCCGCTCGGATGACCTCACCGCCCAGATGGTCAAGGCGGCCCTGGCCAAGGTGCCCGAGCTCGACCCCACCCAGATCGACGACCTGATGCTGGGCAACGGTCTGCCCGGCGGCCAGCAGGGCTTCAACATGGCCCGCGTCGTCTCGGTGCTCGCCGGCATGGACACCGTCCCCGGCACCACCGTCAACCGCTACTGCTCGTCGTCGCTGCAGACCACCCGTATGGCGCTGCACGCGATCAAGGCCGGCGAGGGCGACGTGTTCATCTCCGCCGGTGTGGAGACCGTCTCCAACTTCCAGTACGGCACCTCGGACCACATCCCGAACACCCACAACCCGATCTTCGCCGACGCCGAGGCCCGCACCGCCAAGCGCGCCGAGGGTGGCGCCGACGTGTGGACCGACCCGCGCGACCAGGGCATCCTGCCGGACGTCTACATCCCGATGGGCCAGACCGCCGAGAACGTCGCGCAGATCACCGGCATCACCCGCGAGGAGCAGGACCACTGGGGCGTGCGGTCGCAGAACCGCGCCGTCGAGGCCGTCGAGCGTGGCCACTTCGCCAACGAGATCACCCCGGTGACCATGCCCGACGGCACCGTCGTCACCGCTGACGACGGCCCGCGGCCCGGCACCACCTACGAGAAGATCTCGCAGCTCAAGCCGGTCTTCCGTCCCGACGGCACCGTCGCGGCCGGCAACTGCTGCCCGCTCAACGACGGCGCCGCCGCCCTGGTGATCATGTCCGACACCAAGGCCAAGGAGCTCGGTCTCACCCCGCTCGCGCGCGTCGTCTCCACCGGCGTGTCCGGCCTGTCGCCGGAGATCATGGGCCTCGGGCCGATCCAGGCCGTCAAGAACGCCCTGAAGATCGCCGGCAAGCAGATCTCCGACATCGACCTGTTCGAGATCAACGAGGCGTTCGCCGTACAGGTGCTCGGCTCGGCCCGTGAGCTCGGCATCGAGGAGGACAAGCTCAACGTCAACGGTGGCGCCATCGCGCTGGGCCACCCGTTCGGCATGACCGGCGCCCGCATCACCGCGTCGCTCATCAACAACCTGCAGGCCGAGGACAAGCAGTTCGGCGTCGAGACCATGTGTGTCGGCGGTGGCCAGGGCATGGCGATGGTGCTCGAGCGCCTCAGCTGATCCCCAGCGCGGCGGGCAACGTGCGACCCGCCATCGCGAAGAGCGTTCCGCTCACGCCCTCTCGGGAAACGTGAGCGGAACGCTCTTTTCGTTGTATCGAACTGCTGCCGGCCACGCTGAGCGCGGTACATGACAGCGGCCCCCGCTCCCTGTCTCGAGGGGGCCGGGGCCGCTCCCCTCGACCGTCGGCCGTCGGCCGCGGTGCCATCAGCCGCAGTGCCGTCAGCCGCGCTGCCGACGCCACCCGTGAGACGCAGCCGAAGCACCAGGCCACCGGTCGAACCCAAGGCCTCCCGTGAAACGGCGCACGGCCTCGGCTCCCTGATGGGGGCCGAGGCCGTGCGGTTTCAGTCCGGGGTGAGGCGGGCCCCGGGTGGGGCCTCGGCGTTCCCGGACGCGTACGAGGTCAGTCGCGGAAGTAGCTCATCAGGCGCAGGATCTCGATGTACAGCCAGACCAGGGTCACGGCCAGACCGAGGGCGACGCCCCAGGCCATCTTCGCCGGGGCGCCGGCGCGCACGAGGCGGTCGGCATTGTCGAAGTCCATCAGGAAGCTGAACGCGGCGAGGCCGATGCACACCAGCGAGAAGATGATCGCGATGGTGCCGCCGTCACGCAGCGGGTTGAAGCCGAAGAACATCGCGCCGACGAAGTTGCCGAGCATGAGTACCAGGACGCCGATGATCGCGGCGGTCATGAAGCGCGTGAACTTGGGGGTCACGCGGACGGCGCCGGTCTTGTAGACGAACAGCATGCCGGCGAACACGCCGAACGTGCCGAGCACGGCCTGGCCGATCACGACCCCGGCGCTGGCACCCGCGATGTTCATGGTGAACACGTGCGAGACGGCGCCGATGAACAGACCTTCGAACGCTGCGTAGACCAGGGTGACGGGCGCCGAGTCCATCTTGCGGCCGAAGGTGGCGACCAGAACGGTGATGAACCCGCCGATGCCGCCGACGAGCAGCAGCGGCATGGCCAATCCCGCCGAGATCGACAGCCAGTAGGCGATGATGCCGATCACGCCGATGACGCCCAGGGTGATCCCGGTCTTGGAAACGACGTCGTCGATCGTCATGGGGCGGTCGTCGGTGGCGAACTGCGGCTGCTGTGCCGCGTAGCCGGGCTGCGCGCCGAAGCCCTGCTGGCCATACTGACCCTGCTGGAAGGCGGCCTGCCCGGCGCCACCGAACTGTGTGGCGCCCTTGGCGCTCGACTCTGACAGTGAGCTGAAGACCGGGTTGCTGCTCTTGCGCATCGGGGTCCCTTCGGGTGTGTCGGGGGAGGTCGGTTGTCGAGAGGCCCCGCCGGGATACCGACGAATCACTCGTAGTTGGTTAACGCACGGTCATCGTTGCTTGTTCCCGCAGGCGGATACTGTCCTGTCCATCCCGGGAACCAATCCCACTGACGTCAGTTAACGATATGTCGTTGACATTCTTCTAGATGTCGTTGATACTCGTATCCAGCCGGGTGCCATCAGGGCACCCAGAACACGAGAGGAGACGTTCGATGCGAAGCAACGACGTCATGTTCAACCCGGAGGGCTTCGGCCCGTCCGGACACGGCGATGGAGGCGGATTCGCCGGCCACCGCCGGGGCGGCCACCCGCGCCGCGGCGGCCGTGGCCATGGCCACGGGCGGCCGCACGGCCACGGTGAGCACGGGGGCCCCGGCGGCCCCTTCGGCCCCGGTGGGCCATTCGGCCCGGGCGGGCCGTTCGGTCCCGGCGGGCCGTTCGGACCCGAAGGCCCCTTCGGTGGGGCGGGCCGGTTCGGGGAGGGCCACGGTGGGCGGCGCGGGCCGTCCCGGCGACGGCGCCGCGGAGACGTCCGCCATGGCACCCTGCTACTCCTCGCGGAGGGCCCCATGAACGGCTACGGCATCATCCGCCAGCTCGCGGAGCGTAGCGGCGGAACCTGGCGCCCCAGCTCCGGAGCGGTGTACCCGGCCCTCGCCCTCCTCGAGGACGAGGGACTGATCGGCCCCGCCGAGGACGCAGGGCCCAAGCACTACCAGCTCACCGATGCCGGCCGGGCCGAGATTGACGAGCTGGCGGACCGCCCGGCCCCCTGGGACGACGCCACGGAGGAGGCCGCTTCGCGGCTCGGCGGGAATGCCGAGTTGTGGAAGGCCTTCGGCGATGCCGCGATGGCGGTTCGCGCGGTGGCCCAGACGGGCGATGAGGCGATCGGGGCCGCGGCCACCGACGAGCTCGTCGCACTACGCAAGCGGCTCTACGGGCTACTGGCGGACGGCACCGACTGACCGCAGTCCACCGCGCGACCCCACTCTCCGCGACCCAACGCCCCGCGACCGCCGATCTCGCGCGAACAGAGCCACAGCACCCACCGCATGGGATATATGTGACATCCAACACAGATACGAGGTGGTGGGCACATGGCCGGAGTGACCGGGGTGTGGGTGGCGAAGCTCGTCGTCGTCGTCGCGATGGTGGCGACAATCGGAGCCGCGCCGGCGGCGGCCGGGGACCCACCGGTCCCCTACTCGACGCCGGCCGCGGCCTCGCTCGACGTGGTCGAGGACAATCCCCACGGAGAATGGAGTGGCGGCTTCGCTTCGTCCCTGCCGACCGACAGCGCGACGCTGCGGCCGATGCTCGACCGCGCACGCGGGTCGGGAGTCGATCCTGCGCGCTACGCCACGCTCGCGCGCCAGTACTGGCTCGCGGTGGGTGCCGAGAAAGCCGGGATCGACCTACAACACTGGGTGCCCGAGCGCGGGCTCGCCGCCAACCTCGAGAACGTCGACAAGGTGTACGTGAACTACCTGCGGCTGGCGAACTCGCGCGACGACTACTTCTGGACGGGGATGGCCGGGCTCGCGGGGATGTCGTTCGCCGCCGGTTTCTGGGATCTCGAGGAGGTCGGACAGCTGCTCACCGTGCCGGCCGTGCACCAGCTGGGCGCCGCCGTCGGCGGCGCGCTCAACGACCTTCCGTGGGAACTCGCACGCGAGATGCCCGAGGATGTCCGACTGCTGGCCACGGTCGGCCCAACGCTCACCCGCGCGGACATCGACTGGTACCTGCACCGCCTGTTGGTGATGCAGCGACACATCTTCATGGACATGATTCCCGCGCACGAGGCGTACGCCGCCGAGGGGTTGCCCGCCGTCGAGGAGCTCGCGGCGGGCGGGGCCTACGACGGGTACGTGGTCGACGCCTGGCGCATGGTCGACGCCGGCGGTCCTGCGAACCTGGCCGAGGCGCTGGTACGGATGGCGTCGCGCGAGCAGAACCAGATCATCGCCGACCAGTGGGACGCCACCGCGGCGGGCCGCGACGGGAGCACAGCGGCGGGCCGCGACGGGAGCACAGCGGCGGGCCGCGACGCGGTGTTGGGCCGCGACGATGTGGGGCGCGTGCTGACCTACATCACGACCGTCGGGGGCAGCCCCGACATCCCCGGCGCCCGTAGTCTCGGACAGTTTCGGCCACTGACCGTGCAGGCGCAGGTGGACGGGCGGCCGATGACCGTCCACACCCCGCTGCCGGCGTTCAACTGGGCTGACCGCTGGCCGCGCTGGGAGTACATCGAGCAGGACCTCGTACCGCGCTATCGCGAGTTGGTCCAGGACCGGCCCGCCGAGGCTAAGCAGGTGCTCGGCGTGGTGTTCCGCGAGCGGGCCGAGCAGAACCGGATCCTGCGGCGACTTCCGGAGTTCCTCACCGAGATGACCAGCGGCTGGGCGGTGGTGGCAGAGTGATCGCAACGGTCGGCCTGCAATAGGAGAAGACCCCGATGCCCGAGCAGCTGTTCGTCTACGGAACCCTCGCGCCGGGTCGGCCGAACGCGCACGTCCTGGCTGATGTGCCGGGGGCCCGGCGGCCTGCGACGATCAGCGGTTCACTGTACGACCGCGGACGCCCCGGCAACGCGAAGAGCGTTCCGCACACTTCCCTCTCGGGCGATGCGTGCGGAACGCTCTCGGCGATGACGGGGCCGGCCAGCTCACGGTGGGTCAGCGTAGGTCGAATCAGCGCAGGGCTACCTTGTGATTCCAGGATCGGACCGTGCGCCAGGCGCAGAACACCAGGATGAGCCCCATGGTCGCCAGGAACCCGATGGGCATCGCCTCGCTGTTGGCGGTGCCCACGGTCATCTCGTCCAGAACGTTGAACGAGACCAGGCCCAGGCGGTCGCCCTCCATCCCGATGCCGAGCGGGATCGCGACCATGCCGAGGAGGGACGCCAGCTGCATGCCGACGTAGAGCACGACGAACACCACGATCGGGCCCGCGGCACCCATTCCCGCGAAACGGTTCTCGTGACCGACGGAGACGGCGAAGTAGTAGTAGATCGGCCACACCAGGAACGAGGCGAGCATCAGAACCGCACCCGCGACGATCATCCAGGCGGGCGCGATCTCCGCGAGGTCCGCCATGATGTCGCCGATCACCGCGACCGACGGCGACGTGATACCCGAGGTGATCGCCACGGCCCACCACACGATCCAGCCGAGCAGGGCGGTGAGTATGGCAGCGGCGAGCGAGACGAGCACCGCCCAGAGGAGCTTTGCCCGGAAGATGGTGGCACCGCGCACCGGGATCGACTGCGTGAAGTACCCGGTCCGCCCGTAGCCCGACCGCCAGTAGTCGGCGACGAGCAGGAGTTGGACGCCGGGTACCAGCACGAACACGGCGAGGAAAGCGAGCAGCAGCCCGAGCACGGACAACACCGACCAGCCCGACGCGCCAAGCAGGCTTCCGAGGAGCCCCACCAGGACGGTGATGCCGAAGTACATGCCGAGTGCTCCGCGCGTACGCAGCCACTCGTGCTTGAGCAGTGTGGTGGTCATCGGTACGTCTCCTTGAAGATCTGGTCGAGGCTGGCGGAGTGGTTCTGGCGCAGGTCGTCGGCGTCGCCCTGCAGGAGCACCCGGCCGTGGCGCATCATCACCGCGGCGTCGAGGATCGGCTCGAGGTCGTGCACGAGGTGCGTGGAGATCAGCAGCAGCGAGTCCTCCGAGAGGTTGCGCACGATGCCGTCCACGATCAGGTCGCGCGCGGCCGGGTCGACGCCCGAGATCGGCTCGTCCAGCAGGTAGACGCGGGCGTCGCGGGACATGGCCAGCGCGATCTGCACCTTCTCGCGCATGCCCTTGGACATCTCCTTGAGTCGCGAGGTCTCGCTCAGGCCGAAGAAGCCGATGAGATCGCGCGCCTTCTCGAGCTGGAAGTCTGCGAAGAAGTCGTTGTAGAGGCCCAGGCAGTAGGTCACTCGGGCGGAATCGGGCAGGAAGCTGGTGTCCGGCAGGAAGGACACGAGCGCCTTGGACTCGGGGCCCGGGGCGTGGCCGGCGATGCGCACGTCGCCCGAGTATCCGGACAGCACGCCGGCGAGGATCTTGAGCAGTGTCGTCTTGCCGCAGCCGTTCTCGCCGAGCAGCCCCACGATCCGGCCGGGCCGCAGTGTCATGGTCAGTTCGTCGAGGGCGCGGGTCGGGCCGTAGCTCATCGTCAGGCCGGAGACCTCGATGAGTGCGTCGTGATCGGCGTGGGGGGAAGGGTCGGCGTGGTGGGCGGTGTTCTCGCTCATGTCAGGCTCCTCCGCCATCCGGAATGTCAGTGGTGTGGTGCTCATGGCTGTCCCATCTCTTGTCGAGTAGTGCCCGGGCCTGGTCGTGCGCCATCCGAAGGCCGCGGACGCGGCGGACGAACTCGTCGGCGGCGTCGGTGGCGAGGTCGGCGCGGACCTCGTCGATGCGGGCGTCGTCGTGGGTCACGAACCGCCCGGTGGCCCGCTCGGACCGGCACAGCTCGAGCCGTTCCAGTTCCGCGAGTGCCCGCTGGGCGGTGTTGGGGTTGACGCCGAGGTCGGCCGCCAACTCGCGGACGCCGGGCATCTTCTCGCCCGCCGCCCACTCCCCGGTCACGATGCGCCGCGAGAACTCCCCGACGAGCTGCACCCAGATCGGGGACGAGGTGTCGAAATGCATCGCCGCTCCCCTCCGTGTTGCTGTATTAGGTACTTAATACAGTGACACGAAGGCGGGGCCGAGTCAAGAAGAGAGAAAGAGAAACCGCGACGACGCCGACACCGATGAGGCCGCCGCCCGGACGGTCACCACAGCACGGCTGGCATCGATGTCGGACACGTGGGATAGACAGGGTCCATGCAACCGGCAGATGAAGAAGAGACCCGAATGGCACGGGTCGTCAGCGAGTACATGGACGGCGGCCTACACGCCGACGAGGTGTGCCGCCGACACGGGCTCACCCGCACCGAACTCGCCCAGTGGTGCGACTGGCTCGATTTCCGGATGACATGGGTGGACCCGAACAGGCGCCCGCCGGTCCCCTCCCCGGCTCCGGACTACGCGCCGCCCGGGACGCCGCCTCGAGGTCGCAGCCCTTCACAAACCCCCCGGTGAATCACCGAGGGGTACCGGGACTCAGCGGTCCGCGTGGGCGGCCTCCTCGGCCAGTGCTTCCGCGGCGGGGGCCTCGGTCTGGGCGGTGTTGCGCAGGAACCACACGCCGATCACGGTGATCAGCGAGATCGCGGCGCCGGCGATCAGGGCGTTGTGGACGCCGTTCATCTGAGCCGCCAAGGCGTCCTCGCCACCCTCGCCGCCAGCGACCTGACCGAGCGTCATCACGGTGATGAACAGGGCGGTACCGGCCGCCGCGGCGACCTGCTGCAGTGTGGTTAGTAGCGCCGAGCCGTGGGAGTACAGGTGCGGCGGGAGCGACCCGAGCGCCGAGGTCATGAGCGGCGAGAACAACAGCGCGAGGCCGAACGTCAGGGTCATATGGAAGGCCACCACCATGCCGAGCGAGGAATCGGCACCGAGGGTCGTCATGCCCCACAGGCCGGCGGAGGCCAGTATCGATCCGGGAATGATCAGCGGGCGCGGACCGACCTTGTCGTAGAGCCGTCCCACGAACCAGCCGAGGACGCCCATGACCAGGCCGCCCGGCAGCAGCGCGAGGCCGGCCTCGAGCGTGGTCGAGCCCAACACCTGCTGCATGTAGATCGGCAGCAGGATCAGCACGCCGAACAGCGACATCATGGCGATGAGCATGAGCACCAGGGCGACGGTGAAGGTGGGCGAGGCGAACGCCCGCACATCGAGGAGCGCATTGTCCTTGAGCGCGAGCTGGCGCCACACGAACACCGCGAGCGAGAGCAGACCGACGATCACCGGGATCCACGGGGAGATCAGCGCATTGCCCATGGCGGCCTCGCCGATCGAACTGAGGCCGTAGATCAGGCCGGCGAAGCCGAGAGCCGACAGGACGCCCGAGAAGACATCGAGCGGGACGTCTCGGTTCTCGGTGACGTTGCGGATCAGCGCGCCGCCGGCGATCAGCGCCAGCACGGCGATCGGCAGGACCGACCAGAACATCCAGCGCCAGCTCAGCGAGTCCAGCACCACGCCGCCGACGGTCGGCCCGATGGCGGGAGCCACGGCGATCACGATGGAGATGACGCCCATCGTCCGACCGCGACGCTCAGCGGGCACGACGTTGAGGACGGTGGTCATGAGCAGCGGCATCATGATGGCCGTGCCGACGGCCTGCACCACGCGCCCGGCGACGAGCATGGGGAACACCATCGCCAGCGACGCCAGCACCGTACCGGCGGTGAACGTGCTCATCGCGATGATGAAGACGGTCCGCAGCGGCAGCCGCACGAGCATCCACCCGGTGAACGGGATGACCACGGCCATCGTGAGCATGAAGGCCGTGGTGAGCCACTGCGCGGTGGCCGCGGTGACCTCGAACTCGACCATCAGGTCGGGCAGCGCCACGGACATGATGGTCTCGTTGAGGATCACGACGAACGCGGCCGCGACGAGCAGCGCGATGAGCCGGATCGTGGCTGCAGGCAGTCGGGTGGATTCGGAACTGCTGCTGTGGTCGGCGGCAGTGGACTGAGACGTCACGGGTCGTCCTTATGAAATACGAACTGCGGGAAAGAGTACAAAGCCCGGGCGGCACGACGCCGCACGCGGGAACCAACGCACCCTACCCGACCACCATTCCCGGGCGCGCGTCAAGTGATGCGCGTTACCCGGACCCGTGCCCGGCGATCGACGGCACCGAGCTCGCGTCATCGGATACCCCGCCCCGTATCTTGCGGATACCCATAGGGGTATGTAGATTCGTCGTTGTCACCACCCCGACCGCCGGGTCGGCCCCGTCGCCGCCCGGCCCACCAGACGGAGGACGCGATGCTTCTCGAACGGATCTATGACGACGACCTGGCCCAGGCCGGGTACCTGATCGGCTGCCAGGCCACGGGCGAGGCGCTCGTGGTGGACGCCCGCCGCGACGTCCGCGCCCATCTGGCGCTGGCGGCCTCCCACGGGATGACCATCACCGCGGTCGCCGAGACGCATATCCACGCCGACTTCCTGTCCGGCACGCGCGAGCTGGCGGCGGCAACCGGCGCCCGGATGTATGTCTCCGGCGAGGGCGGCGAGGACTGGCAGTACGGGTTCGAGGCCACCCGCCTGTACGACGGCGACGAGATCACGCTGGGCAACATCACCGCCCGCGCCGTCCACACGCCGGGCCACACCCCCGAACACCTGTCCTTCCTCATCACCGACGGCGCGTTCGCCGACGAGCCCGGCTACATGCTCACCGGCGACTTCGTGTTCGCCGGCGACGTCGGCCGTCCGGATCTGCTCGACGAGGCCGCCGGCGGTGTCGACACCCGTTTCGGCGGCGCCGCGCAGATCTTCGACGGCCTCAGGCGCTTCGTCGCGCTGCCCGACCACGTCCAGGTCTTCCCCGGCCACGGCGCGGGCAGTGCGTGCGGCAAGGCGCTCGGGGCGTTGCCGTCGACCACGGTCGGCTACGAGCGGCGCCACGCGTGGTGGGCGGGGTATGTCGCCGACGACGACGAGGAGGGCTTCATCTCCGAACTGCTGGACGGCCAGCCGGACGCGCACGCCTACTTCGGCCGGATGAAGCGGCAGAACACCCGGGGCCCGGCGCTGCTCGGGCAGTTGGCGAACCCCGTCCTGCTGGACCCGGACGAGGTCGCGGGTGCCGTCGACGCGGGAGAACTCGTCGTCGTCGACACGAGGGCGGCCGACCAGGTGCACGGCGGCACCGTCGCCGGCTCCCTCAACATCCCCGGCCCCGACAAGGCCGCCACCTACGGCGCCTGGGCCTACGACCCCGACCGCGAGTCGCGGCCGCTGGTCCTGCTGGCCGCCGACGCCGACGAGGCCGCCGCGACGCGCGACCACCTGGTCAGGGTGGGCATCGACGCCATCGCCGGTTACCTCACCGGCCTCGACGGGCTGCCGACGGTCTCCCCCGAGGTCATCACGGCCGACCAACTGGGCGCGCCGGACCAGGCGCTGTTGCTCGACGTGCGCAACGCCAACGAGCACAGTGCGGGCCACATCCCCGGCTCCGCGCAGCTCAGCGCCGGCCGCGTGCTGTGGAACCTCGACCGGCTACCGGAGGACGGACTCATCGTGACCTACTGCCAGAGCGGCACCCGCAGCTCGGTCGCGGCCAGTGCCCTTCGACGGGCCGGTCACCGCGTGGCCGAACTGGAGGGCAGCTACGCCGGCTGGCTCGCCCGCGACACCGTCCGCGCCTGAGCCCGACCATGGACCCGATGATCATCCTGGTGGTGGCGCTGTCCGTGCTGGTGGGCCTGTCGTTGGGCCTGCTCGGCGGCGGCGGCTCGATCCTGCTGGTCCCGCTGCTCACCTACGTCGGCGGACTCGCACCCCACGAGGCGATCCCCACCTCACTCGTCGTGGTGGGGACGACGTCCGTGGTGAGTCTCGTCGGGCACGCGCGCAGGGGACACGTGCGCTGGCGTGCCGGACTGGGATTCGGGGTGGCGGCCATGGTCGGTGCGTTCGGCGGCGGCCTGGCCGGCGGGCACGTCCCCGGCACCGTCCTCATGGTCGCGTTCGCGGCGATGATGCTGGCCACCGCCGTCGCGATGCTCCGCGGACGGCGCGAGGAGCCGGGCCGAACCGACAGCCCCGTGAGAGCACCGTGGCGCGTGCCGCTCTACGGCCTCCTCGTGGGCGCCGCCACCGGGCTCGTCGGGGCGGGCGGCGGCTTCCTCGTCGTCCCGGCGCTCGCCCTCCTCGCAGGGCTACCCATGGCCGCCGCCGTGGGGACCTCACTACTGGTGATCAGCATGCAGTCCTTCGCGGGCCTCGGCGGCTACCTGACCTCGGTGAGCCTGGACTGGCCGCTGGTCGCGGCGATCGCCGCGGCGTCGGTCGCCGGGTCGCTCGCCGGCGTGGCGATGAGTTCGCGCGTCTCGGAGCGGGCGGTGCGCCGGGCCTTCGGCTACGTGGTCCTGGCGATGGGCGTGTTCGTGCTGGCCGAGGAACTGCACGGCGTCGCGCGGACGGTTCTCGTCGCCGTCGTCGTCGCGGCGGTGCTCCTCACGGCCGCACTGTGCCTGTTCACCACCGACCACTGCCCGCTGCGGCGGCGGCCCACCACACAACAATCAACCAAGGAGAAACACCATGTGTAGAGCTGTGAAGTGTCACAAATGCGGCAAGACCACCTGGGCGGGCTGCGGAATGCACGTCGACCAGGTGATGGCCGGAGTCCCCGGATCGGACCGCTGCCAGGGCCATGCCGGGGAGCCGGGTGAGGGCGGCTTCTTCGCGCGACTGTTCAGGCGGTAGCCGTCCGACGGGAACCGCTCGCCCGCGCCGGTGGTGCAGAATCAGCGCATGGCAGCAACGCGCACCGCAGAACGGCCCGGGATCGACAGGCGGACGCTGCCGGCGTACGCGGCGGGCGAGACAGCGATGCCGTTCGTGATCACCGGGATGGACGAGCTGGTCGACCGGGACACCGAGTGGGAGCCGCATTCCCACCCCACGCACGAGCTGCTGTGGAACCGGCGCGGCGCGTCCAGCGCCACCATCGGGTCGCGCACGTGGACCATCACCCCGTCGGTGGGACTGTGGATCCCGGCGGGAATGATGCACTCCGCACGGGCGGCGGCGGGCACGTGGTACCGGACCGCGCACGTGGACGTGCGGACCGCCTCCCCGCTCCCGACCGAACCTGTGGCGGTGGAGGTGACCCCGCTGCTCACACTCGTGCTGGAACGCCTGGTCGACACGGCGCTGACGGCCGACTCGCGCGATCTCACCGAGCGCATGGTGTTCGACCTGCTCGAGCCCTCCCCGGACGCCCTCCTGGTGCAGAAGCCGACCAACGCACTCCTGCGTCCGATCGTGGCCGCCCTCGAGGCGCACCCCGGTGACAGTCGGACTCTCGCCGACTGGGCCGCGCGGCTCGACGTGAGCGAGCGGACGGTGACCCGCGCGTTCCGCGCGGAGACCGGCCTGAGCTTCGGCGCGTGGCACGCGGCACTACGCGCACAGCACGCCGCCCTACTGCTCGGCGGCGGCATGACGGTCGACGAGGTGGCCCTGCGGGTCGGGTACCGCTCGGCGAGCGCGTTCGGCGCCTCGTTCCGGCGGACGACCGGCCTCACGCCGGGCCAGCTGCGTTCGCCCGGCGGCTCCCCCGTCCCTGAGGTGTCCGGATCGCGATAGACGACGTCCGGATCAACTGATTGCGCACGGACGCAGGCCAGTCGTAAGGTTTTAGGCCAGCCTCACCTAACACCCCCGGGTGTGTGGGGCCGTGTCCCATCTCCTGAGAGTGAGAGAGCCGCCCTATGCGTTCTCGTGGTCTTGTCCCGTTCCTGATCTCCGCCACGGCGGCCCTGGCGTTGTCCGCATGTGGCGCCTCCGACGCCGACCAGTCCGACAGCGCGTCCGCGGCCGGGTCGTCGGAGAACTACCCCGTGGTGATCGAGCACGCGCTCGGTACCACCACGATTGAGGAGCAGCCGGAGCGTGTGGCCACGGTCGCGTGGGCCAACCACGAGGTGCCGTTGGCGCTGGGCGTCGTCCCCGTCGGGATGGCCGCCGCCAACTTCGGTGACGACGACGGCAACGGCATGCTCCCGTGGGTCGAGGAGAAGCTCGACGAGATGGGCGCGGAGCCGCCGGTGCTGTTCGACGAGACCGATGGGATCGACTTCGAGGCGGTCGCCGACACCGACCCGGATGTCATCCTCGCCGCCTACTCGGGCCTGACGCAGGAGGACTACGACACCCTCAGCGAGATCGCGCCGGTCGTGGCCTACCCCGAGGACCCGTGGGCCACCTCGTGGCGGGACGTGATCCGGTTCAACGCCCAGGGACTCGGGCTCGAGGCCGAGGGTGATGCCCTCGTGACCGATCTCGAGACCGAGATCTCCGAGGCCGCCCAGCAGTACCCGGACCTGGCCGGCACCAAGACCATGTTCCTCACGCACGTGGATCCGACCGACCTGAGCACGGTGAACTTCTACACCGCCAACGACACCCGCGCCGCGTTCTTCTCCGACCTCGGCCTGGATACGCCCGCCGCGGTGGCCGAGGCGTCCGAGGCCGGAGGCTTCTCCGGCAGCATCAGCGCCGAGCAGCTGGACCGGTTCGACGACGTCGAGCTGATCGTCACCTACGGCGACCAGGAGCTCGTCGAGACCCTCCGCGCCGATCCGCTGCTGTCGCAGATGCCGGCGGTCAAGAACGACGCGATCGTGTTCCTCGACGGCAACGGCCCGATGGGCACCGCCGCCAACCCCACGCCGCTGGCGATCTCGTGGGTGCTCGACGACTACGTCGCGCAGCTCGCGGAGGCCGCCGGCACCGGTAAGTGACCGACCGGTGACCGTCACCCGGCCGGCGCCCGCAGCAGGCAGCATCACGCCGCCGTCCACTGCGGGCGTCGCCGCCGTCCGCCGCCCGGCCCGCGTGCGCCTGTGTTGGCTCCTCGTCGTGATCGCGGTCCTCGTCGTCGTCGTCATCCTCTCGGTCACCATCGGATCGCGCGCGGTGACGTGGGACGAGATCAGCGCCGCGCTCGGCGGCTCCACCGACGGCCTGGGCGCCGCGGCCGTGACCAAGCGCCTGTCCCGCACCGCGTTGGCCCTGCTCGTCGGCGCGGCGCTCGGCCTGGCCGGGGCGGTCATGCAGGGCGTCACCCGGAACCCGCTCGCCGACCCGGGCATCCTCGGCGTGACCATGGGCGCCTCCCTCGCGGTGGTGACCGGCATCGCGTGGTTCGGGCTGTGGACCTACTCCGGCTACATCTGGACCGCGATCGCCGGCGCCGCGATCGCGGCCGTGTTCGTCTACATCGTCGGTTCGCTGGGGCGCGGCGGGGCCACCCCGCTCAAGCTGGTCCTCGCCGGGGCCGCGACGTCGGCGGCGGCGTCGTCGTTCATCAGCGCCGTCGTGCTACCGCGAGGGGACATCGCCGGCGGCGTCCGCTCGTGGCAGATCGGCGGCGTCGGCGGCGCCAGCTCCGAGGCGATCGAGCAGGTCCTGCCGTTCCTCGTGGTGGGCACGGCGATCTGTCTCCTCGCCGCGCGGCCGCTCAACTCGCTGGCCCTGGGCGACGATCTCGCCGCCGGACTCGGCGAACGCGTCCTGCTCACGCGCGCGCTGGCCGCCCTGGGCGCGGTGCTGCTGTGCGGCGCCGCGACCGCCGTGGCCGGTCCGATCGCCTTCGTCGGACTCATCGTCCCCCACGTCTGCCGCCTGCTCGTCGGGGTGGACCACCGCTGGCTGCTGCCGTTCTCCGCGCTCACCGGCGCCGTACTCGTCACCGCCTCGGACGTCCTGGGGCGCGTGATCGCCCGGCCCGCCGAGATCGACGTCGGCATCATCACCGCACTCGTCGGGGCGCCCGTGCTCATCGCGATCGTGCGTCGTCAGAAGGTCAGGGAACTGTGAGCACGCTGACGCCGGTGCGCCCGTCGGGCGTCGAGATCGTGGCCGGCGGCCGACGCAGTCGAGGGCGCCGCCGGCGGATCGTCCTGTGCGCGATGGTGCTCGTCGCCGTGGTCCTGTTCGCCACGACGTTGATGGTCGGCAAGACGGTCTACTCCCCCGCCGAGGTGCTCGGTGTGATCCTCGGGCAGGACGTGGCCGGCGCGTCGTTCACCGTCGGGCGCCTGCGCCTGCCGCGGGCCGTGCTCGCCGTGCTGGCCGGGATCTGCTTCGGCATCGGCGGCGTGACCTTCCAGACCATGCTGCGCAACCCGCTCGCCTCGCCCGACATCATCGGGATCAGCTCGGGCGCCAGTGCGGCGGCGGCGTTCGCGATCGTCATCCTGGGGCTCGGCGGTGCGCAGGTGTCGGTGTTCGCGATCGTCGTCGGCATCGCGGTGGCACTCCTCATCTACGTCCTGGCGTACCGGGGCGGCGTGGTGGGGACCCGGCTCGTGCTGATCGGCATCGGGATCGCGGCGACGCTGGACGCCGTCACCAACTACATCCTCAAATCCGCGCCGCAGTGGGAGCTGCAGGAGGCGATGCGCTGGATCACCGGCAGCCTCAACGGCGCCTCGTGGGACAGCGTCGTCCTGGTGCTCGCGGCGTGTCTGGTGTGCGTGCCGATTCTGCTACTCAAGGCGCGCGACCTGTCGATGCTCGGTCTGGGCGACGACACCGCCTCCGCGCTCGGCGTCCGGACCGAGCGCACGCGGATCCTGCTCATCGTCTCCGCCGTGGGGCTGATCGCGTTCGCCACCGCCGCCACCGGCCCGATCGCCTTTGTGGCGTTCCTGTCCGGCCCCATCGCCGCCCGCATCGTGGGCCCGCACGGCTCGCCGCTGATCCCGGCCGCGCTGGTGGGGGTCGTGCTGGTGCTGGGCGCCGACCTCGTGGGGCAGTTCGCCTTCGACACCCGGTTCCCCGTCGGCGTGGTCACCGGCGCGCTCGGCGCCCCGTACCTCGTCTACCTCATCGCCCGCACCAACCGCACCGGAGGCTCACTGTGACCGCCGACCACACGCTGCACGCCGAAGAGCTCACCCTCGGCTACCGCGAGCGCACCGTCATCCACGATCTGGATCTCGAGGTGCCGGCCGGCCGCCTCACCGCGATCGTCGGCGCGAACGCGTGCGGCAAGTCCACGCTGCTGCGGTCGATGTCGCGGTTGCTCACGCCGAGCGCGGGCCAGGTGCTGCTCGACGGCAAGAGGGTGCACCGGATGCCCGCCAAGGAACTCGCCCGCACGCTCGGGCTGCTCCCCCAGTCGCCCCTCGCGCCGGAGGGGATCACCGTGTCCGATCTGGTGGGGCGCGGCCGCAACCCGCACCAGGGGATGCTCTCGCGCTGGAGTAGGGACGACGACGAGGCCGTCGCCGCCGCGCTGGAGGCCACCGGCTCGCTCGAGCTGGCGGACCGGGCGGTCGATGAGCTCTCCGGCGGCCAGCGCCAGCGCGTGTGGATCGCGATGGCCCTGGCCCAGCAGACGGATCTGCTGCTACTCGACGAGCCGACGACCTTCCTCGACGTGGCGCATCAGGTCGAGGTGCTCGACCTGCTGGTGGACCTCAACCGCGACCGTGGGACGACCATCGTGATGGTCCTGCACGACCTCAACCTGGCCGCCCGCTACGCCGACCACCTGGTCGCGATCGCCGATGGCCGCGTGCACAGCGCCGGGCCGCCCGACGAGGTGCTCACGGCAGAGACGGTCCGTGCGGTGTTCGGACTCGAGTGCGAGGTGATCCCGGACCCCACGTCCGGCCGGCCGCTCATGCTGCCGCTGGGGCGGCACGGGACACTCGACGAGTTCGCCGCCGGGTCACGAACGGCGACCTGCCCGGTCATCTGACGACCGTCGGTGACGCATGCCACACTCGGGCCATGGGGCAATTCCCGAGCGCGATCATGGCAGCCTTTCTCCGGAACAGGCGAGCCGCCCGCTCCCCGATCCTGTTGTATCGGTACGGGCTGGGGTGGCTACTCGGTTCACGGCTGATGCTGCTCGAGCACACCGGCCGCAGGTCCGGCCTGCCCAGACAGGTCTGCATCGAGGTCGCCGAGCGGCCGGCACGCGATGTCCTGGTGGCCGCGAGTGGTTTCGGCCGATCCGCCCAGTGGTACCGGAACCTGGAGGCCGATCCGAGGTGCCGGGTCAGCTCCGGCACCATCCGCCGCCGCCCCGCCACGGCCAGACTGCTCTCGGCAGCCGACTCCGAGGCAGCGCTCGCTCGCTATAAAACACTGCATCCGATGTCATGGAAGCTCCTACGCCAGGTACTGGTGGACGACTTCGGCCAGGATGCGGATTCCATCCCGATGGTCGAGTTCCATCTCCACTGACGCGCACAGTTGTCGAGGGATCAGTCCCTCGGAGCACCCGCCCAGCCGGGTCCGCGAACGAGATAGCTGGCGCGATCCCGCCAGGTTCGCGACCGGAACACGTCGCGGGCGATTGCGCCCCACTCGTGCGTGGCGATCCGCAGAGGGTTGAACGTGTCGATGTTCGTGGTCAGGCCGTAGATGACCCGCTCCCCTTCGGGCTCGTAGGTCCCGAACAGCCGATCCCACACGATGAGGATGCTGCCGTGATTGCGATCGAGGTAGCGGCGGTTGCTGCCGTGGTGCACGCGGTGTGCCGAGGGCGAGTTGAACACCTTCTCCAGCGGCCCGATCGATCGCACGGCCTCGGTGTGGATCCAGAACTGGTAGATGAGGTTGACCGCCCGCGCGTCCTGCACGATCGCCGGCCGAACCCCCAGCAGCGACAGCAGCCCGTACGGCACGGACACGGTCAGCGCCTCGGCCACCGGCTGGCGCAGCGCGGTCGACAGGTTGTAGCGCTCACTCGAGTGGTGCACGACGTGCATGGCCCACAGCCACCGGCTCTCGTGCGACAGCCGGTGGTTGCAGTAGTAGATGAGGTCCCATCCGAGAATCGCAGCGGCGTAGGCCAACGGCCCCGACCCCAGGTCGAGGGGGCTGCGGGCGAACAGTTTCTTGGCGGCGGTCTGCGCGCTCCACAACGTGGACGCGGTGACGACGGTCGAGGCCACCGCCGTGACCGCGGAAGCGCCGGTGATCCGGCGTAGTGCGGGCGGAAGCGCCGCGGCGGGCTCACCGACCGAGGCCGGGGCCGGGGCCGAGCCGGACGACGACTCCGTCACCGAACCCGCCTCCAGCAGCCCGGTGCTGCGGTTTCGGCGGATCACGTCGCCGGCGGTGGTCGCGGCCGCGGCGGCCACGGTCAGGCCCATGAGGGCTTTGGCGTACCGGCCGGTTCGCGGGGTGAGCGGCGCCAGGATCTTGTCGGTGATGTACGGGGCGATCAGGCTCCCGATTCCCATCGACAGGCTGGCCAAAGTGTCGGCGAGTTCGTAGTCGCCGGCCCGCGCGTCCTCGGCGGGGTGACGCTTCTGCCACGCGTATTCGGCGACCATCGACCCGACGAACCCGGGGATCGCCAGCACTGTCAGATCCAGCTTCATGGCCACAGGATAAGCGACGCGTGACGGCGGTCACGGCTCGGCGGCGGGAGCCGGCACGGGCCGCGTAATTTTTGCCGCCGGCAAGAGAAGAACTCACAGCCAACCCGAAGGTGACATCCAGTCACCCTGCAGGCGCCGTTCATAGTGTCGCTTTCATGAAGCACACCACCGCATCGACCAGAGCCCGCCGGCCACGCCGCCGGGGCGCCCTCCACCTCGCCTCGCTCGCGCTGATCGGCGGGCTCACACTCACCGCGTGCGCCCCGGGAGGCCCCGACGATGCCGCGATGGTGGCGACGGCCCAGACCTCCACTGAGCAGACGTCTGTATCGGGGGCAGGCTTCTTATCGTCGTCCTCCGTGGACGCGACCACCACGACCGAGACGATCTCCGCCACCCGGACCGCCGCGGAGGCGTTCATGGCCACACTGTCCGACGAGCAGGTCGAGACGCTGACCTACGGCTACGACGACGAGACCAGGTCCACCTCCTGGTCCAATTTCCCCGTGACCTTTGTCGAGCGCGCCGGGTTGAACCTGGCAGAGCTGACCGACGAGCAGAAGTCCGCCGCCCTCGGCGTGCTCGAGGGTCTGCTGAACGACGAGGCGTACCAGACGGTCGTGGGCATCATGAACGGCGACCAGTATCTGCTGGACAACAGCACCAGCTCCGAGGATTCGCTGGGCCAGTACTACATCGCGATCTTCGGTGACCCGTCCGACACGGAGGCGTGGGCGGTCCAGTTCGGTGGCCATCACTTCGGGATCAACGCCGATCTGAACGGCGCCGAGAACTCCATCACCTTCGCTCCTACGCACCTCGGCGTGCAGCCCGCGGTCTACACGGACGCCAGCGGGCAGGAGATCCAGTCGTTCGATGCGATCTACTCCTCGGCGTTCGCGTTCTTCGACAGCCTGACCGACGAGCAGCGCGAGGCGCTCTACCAGGGCGAACAGGTCGAGTCGATGGTGTGCGCACCCGGCGGTACCTGCGACTTCCCGACCGGCACCGGTCTACTCGGAGCAGATCTCACGGACGAGCAGAAGAGCCTGCTGCTGGGGGTCATCGCGAACTGGGCCGGCATGGCGGATGAGGAGACCACCGCGGCGACGCTCACCGATATCGAGGCCACCCTCGACACCACGTACATCAACTGGTCGGGCGCCACCGAGTACGACATGTCCACCGGCGACGGTATCTACTTCCAGATCTCCGGCCCGGACGTCTACATCGAGTTCGCCGCCCAGCAGGGCTCGGCCGGGGCGGATGTCGACGGCGTGACGACCTCCGGCTGGGGCCACGTCCACACCATCTACCGCGACCCGACCGACGACTACGCTGGCAGCGTGACCCAGCAACAGTCCTCCGGCCCCGGCGGCGGATCCGGCGACCCTGGCGGCGGTGGCGTGCCGGGGGCCGGGGGTCCCGGGGCCGTACCGCCCGAGGCACCGTAAGCCGCAGCGCGGAGGACCACCGCGTGCCCCACGGGCCGTAGCGTAGGTGCCGTGACCACCCGGGAGCCGTCGTGCAGCCGCTGATCCGCGCGGCCAGCCTGCGCGGGTTCGGTGCGCTCGTCACCGAACTCGGCGGCGACCCAGCCCGTCTGCTCGAGAGATTCGACATCGCGGCGGACGTCCTCGAACACGACGACGGGCTGCTGTCGATCACCGCGCACGACCGGATGCTCGACGCCGCCGCGTCCGCGCTGCACTGCCCGGACCTGGGCCTGCGGCTGGCCGAGCGGCAGGACCTGACGATCCTCGGTCCGGTGGCCCGCGCGGTGCGCACGTCGGCCACCGCGACCGAGGCGCTCGACGCGGCCGCCCGCTTCCTCTTCGTCCACAGCCCGGTCCTGACCATCGGCGTGGACGACGACCCCTGGGGCCGGCGCGGGGTCGTGGCACTCACGTACCGCAAGGAGGTCTCCGAGTCGCCGTACTCGCCGCAGGCCGTCGAACTCGGCCTGGGCGTGTTCTACCGCGTCGCCGTGCAGCTGCTCGGCCGGCCCACCGGGTTGCGTTCGGTCGAGATCCCGCACGGGCCGCTGTCCCCGGTGAACCGATACCTGAACTTCTTCTCCGCGGACGTGAAGTTCGACCGGCCGGTGGCCGCCCTGTGCGTGGACGCCCGCGTACTGGACTCGGCCTTCGAGACCGCGGACGAGGAGATCCGCCGCGCCGCGGTCGAGCACCTCGCCGGCGCATACGCGGACCCCGCGCACTCGATCGCGACCCAGATCCGCCGAATGGTGAGCGAGAGCCTTCCCGGCTCCATTCCTTCACTTTCGGAGGTGTCGAGGACGCTTCATCTCCATCCGCGGACTCTTCAGCGGCGCCTCGTCGTCGTCGGCACTTCTTTCGGACAGATCGTCGACGACCTGCGCCGCGACCGCGCGCACCGGTACATCACCACCACCGACCTGTCCTTCACGCAGATCGCCGACCTGGTGGGCTTCGCCGAACAGGCCACGCTCAGCCACGCGGTCCGGCGGTGGTTCGGCGTCTCCCCCAGACGGCTCCGCCACCAGGCCAGGTTGTCGCGCTGACACAAGTTTTCTGTCGGCGGCCATCCGATCCTAGAACGATGACCACGCAGCAGCTCACCCCGAAGGCGGGCACCGCGAGCACGCTCGACGAGATCGGTGCCCGCTCCATCCCCGAATTCGACGGGCTCCACGACATCTGGCCCCGTGGCGAGCGTCTCCGCGCGATCCGCGCCGCCGCGACCGAGTACAAGCAGCGCTTCGCCGCGCAGGGGCAGGTGCGCGCCGTGAAGTCCGTCGACGTGGCCGGTGCGCCGTACCCGGTCAACTACGCGTTCGACAACGCCGTGTCGGTGCCCAGCCTGCCGCTCATCACGATGATCAACCGCATGGTCGTGGTGCAGTACGACGATTTCAACGGCCGCCCCCGCACGCTGGTGTTCGAGCCGACCGTCCCCGCCGGCTCGGCCGAGGCGCCGTTCTACAACAACCTGCAGAAGATGGTCGACAAGATCCCCGGCGGCCAGCTCGCCAGCAAGGTGATCCTCAAGTACTTCAACGAGCCGGACGTGGCGTTGGCCAAGGTGGGCCTGACGCCTGCGGACGTGGACTTCTGCACGTTCGACCACCTGCACGTGCAGGACCCGCGGATGATCCTCGGCTCCACCGAGACGATCCCCGGCGACTCCGCCCCGCGCGAACCGCTGTTCGGCGACGCGAGGATGCTCGTGCACCGCCGCGAGCTGGCGACCCTGCAGGACCTGCACCCGATGCAGTGGGCCTGGTACGTCGAGGACGGCCTCGGCGGCGTGGACATGGACAAGTTCGCACTCTTCGACGGCGACATCGAGCTCGGCCCCGGCATCGCCCTGCTGTGGACGCCCGGCCACACCGACGGCAACCATTCGCTGGTCATCAATACCCCGGACGGCGTGTGGGTGTCCTCGGAGAACGGCATCTCGCTGGACAACTGGCAGCCGGAGCTGTCGAAGATCCCGGGCGTGCGCCGCTACCACGAGCAGTACGGCCGCGAGATCTGCCCCAACGCCAACACCCTCGAGGACGCGCTGGATCAGTACGACTCCATGATCAAGGAGAAGACCATGGCGGATACGTGCCCGGCAGATCCGCGCTGGCTGCAGATCCTGCCGTCGACCGAGCTGGCGCCGTGGAAGCGGTTCTGGCCCGTGGTGCCCACGTACTGCCACGGCGGGATCTCATACGGCCGCATCGAGTCGGGTCTGAAGGACGAGAAGTGACGACGACAACACGGCCCGGCGCCCTCGTCACGGGCGCTGGTCGCGGGCTGGGCCGAGCGATCGCCGAACTGCTGGCCGATCGCGGGTACCTGGTCATGGTCACCGATCTCAGTGGCGAGGCCGCCTCCGCCGCGGCCGCGGAGATCGGGCGTGGGGCGCTCTGGGCTGAGGTCGATGTGCGCGAGCACACGCAGGTCGAGCGGGCGCGCGATGAGCTGATCGCCGCGGCCGGGTCGCTGAAGGTGTGGGTGAACAACGCCGGCGTGCTGGTCACGGGGCCGGCGTGGGAGCAGTCGGAGGAGCTGCGCAAGCTGCACCTGGACGTCAACGCGCTGGGCACGATCAACGGCACGATCGCGGCGATCGACGCGATGCGGGGCGGCGCCGGCTCGGGCCCCGGCGGCCACATCATCAACATCGCATCGCTCGCCGGCATCTCGGCTGTTCCCGGTGAGGCCGTGTACGCGGCGTCCAAGCACGCGGTGATGGGATTCTCCAGCAGTACCGTGGCCGATCTGCGGCTCGCGGGAGTGCGCGACATCGACATCTCGTGCGTGTGCCCGGACGGCATCTGGACGCCGATGCTCTACGACAAGCTCGAGGATCCGCATGCGGCACTATCTTTCTCCGGCGTGCTGCTCCAACCCGAGGACGTGGTGAAGGCGGTCGGCACGGTGCTCGACAAGCCGCGGCCCGTCACGGCGATCCCGCGGTGGCGTGGGGCGCTCGCCCGCCTGGGCGCCGCGTTCCCCAGTCTCGGCTCGGCGGCGCTGGCGCTGCTCGTGACGCAGGGGCGCCGGGTGCAGAAGAAGATGGTGGAGAAGAACGGACCCACACTGCGATGAGCGCACACACCAGTGACGTCGTCACCACCTACCGGTCCCCCAGCCCGACGTCGCGCGTCCTCTACTGGGGCTCCCGTGCAACCCTGCGGCACGTGTACCGGGCGTGGCCGTTGACCGAGTCCGGCATCCGCGGACTCGCCGCAGTGGAACGGGGCTTCGCCCGGCTACCGCATGCGCCGGGCGTGGCCGTGGAGGCCAGCTCGCTCGGCGGTGTCCCGGCGGTCACCACGACGCCTCGGTCGGGCGCCGACGGGTCGGACGTGACGGTGCTGTACCTCCATGGCGGGGCGTTCGTGTTCTGCGGTCCGGGCACGCACGCCCGGCTGTGCTCGAGTCTCGCCGTCCACCTCGACGCGCCGATCCACGCGGTGCGGTACCGCAAGCTGCCCGAGGTGGACCTGGCTGCGCTGATCGACGAGGTCTATTCGGCGTACCGCAGTCTGGCCGAGCAGCTTCCCGCGGGGCATCGGATCGTGGTGGCCGGGGATTCGGCCGGCGGGTTCCTCGCCGCCAAGATCTGCGAGCTTGCGGCGCTCGACGACGTACGGGCGCCCGCCGCGATGGTGGGGTACTCCCCGTTGTTCGATCTCGACCGCGAGGTCCGCGACGGATCGTGGTTCACGCGCGATGCCTACCAGCCCGCGGCGACCCTTCAGCGCGCTCAGGCGCTGTGGTCGCGCGGGCCGGCCGGCATCCGGGGCGAGCGGTCCATGCTCGAGGTGGACCCCGAGGCGTTCCCGCCCACACTCATCACGCTGGCTGCGGGCGAGTTGGTGGAGGACGGCGCGATCGCGCTGACCGAGCGTCTCCACGCGGCCGGGCGCACGGTGGAGACGCACCGCTGGTACACGGCCGTTCACGCCTTCCCCGTACTCGACGGCCTGGCACCGGAAAGCCGGCGAGCACGCGAACTGACGGTGGAGTTCCTGCGCAGGACGCTGCCCCGCGTCGGGTAACCCGGCCGCCGACGGGAACCGCTCTGCCCACACCGAGAAGAAAATAAAGCAATCTCGCTTGCTTTAACCCGCGTCCATCTAGCGTGGGGCACATCACCCCTCGCGCACGACGTGCCACACGCTTGATTGGAACGACCCATGGGCCCGCTCCCCGACCCCCTCGCCCTCCCCGTTACCGACGACTCCGATCTCACTCTCCTGACGGTGCTCGATCACCGAGCTGCGACCACCCCCGACAGCACCTTCATCGAGTTCATGGGCGAGACGGTCACCTTCGCAGACCTGTCCGGACGCGTCGACCGCGTCGCCACCGCCTGGCTGCAGATGGGACTCGCGCACGGCGACCGAGTGGGTATCGCCTCCCGCAACTCGGTGGACTGGCTGGTCGCCTACCTCGCCACCGTCCGCGTCGGTGCGGTTCTGGTGACGCTCAGCATCATGTACCGCGAGCGCGAGTTCACCCACATGCTCGGCCAGTCCGGGGCGCGCGTACTCCTCTGCGAATCCGCGGTCGCGGACTTCGACTTCCAGGCCTTCCTGTCCGACCTCCGGCCGCAGCTCCCGTCCGTGGAGCAGTTCGTGTTCTTCGGGACCGAGCAGCCCGCCCTCGGGCACGGCTGGACGGGGATCGCCGCAACGCCGGCCGACCCCGTCGCCGTGGCCGCCGCGTTCGACCGGGTGCGGGCCACCGACCCGGCCGTTATCCTCTACACCTCGGGCACCACGGGCCAGCCCAAGGGCGCCACGCTGACCCACCGGAGCCTGCTCGGATCCGCGGTCGGACAGGTCGAACGGTATGCACAGGGCCCCGACGACACCATGCTCGGCGTGATGCCGTTCAACCACGTCGGCGGACTGACCTGCACTGTCGGCTCCAGCCTGGTCTCCGGCGGCGCCGTCGCCCTCCTGCCCGGCTTCCATCCCGACCTCGTGGCCGAGGTGATCGCGCGAGGGCACATCACCCTGTTCGCTGGCGTGCCCACCATGTACACGATGCTGCTGGCCTCCGAGACGTTCGCCGCCGTGGACACCTCCCGGATCCGAACCTGCGTCGTCGGCGGTTCGAACCTCGAACCCGCGCTCGCCGAGAGGGTGCGGGCCGCCTTCCCCTCCGCTCGCCTGTCCAATCTCTACGGGCTCTCGGAGACCTCGGGCGCGAGCGTCATATCCCATCCCGACGACTCCCCCGACCTGGTCGACACCACGATCGGGACCCCGATCGGCGACGTGCAGGCCCGCATCGTCGACGATTCCGGCGACCTGGTGCCCCCCGGGAGCCGAGGGCGAACTCCAGCTCCGCGGGACGTCTGTGGCGGACGGCTACTGGGACATGCCCGCCGAGACCCGGAGCACGTTCCTGCCCGACGGGTGGCTGGCGACCGGCGACATGGGCACCATGACGGGGGACGGCCACATCACCATCCGCGGCCGCAAGAAGGAGATGTACGTCCGGGGTGGCTACAACGTGTACCCGGCCGAGATCGAGAACGTCCTGTCCACCCACCGGTCGGTCGCCCTGTGCGCCGTGATCGGGTACCCGGACCCGACTTTCGGGGAGAAGGGCTGCGCGTTCATCGTCCCCGCACCCGGCCAGGTGGTGGACATCGATGAGCTGCGCGGCCTGTGCACGCAGCAGCTGGCCGCGTACAAGGTCCCGGACCAGTTCGAGGTGGTGGACTCGTTACCCATGACCCCGGCCGGAAAGATCAGGAAATCCGAGCTCACGTGGGGGCCGCCCGCGCAGTGACGGGCAGTCCGCTCAGCCGGCTCCCCGCGCAGCGGCGCCGACGTCGGCCACGAGCTGGTCGGCCAGCGGGTGCGCGGTGTCGATGAACGCCGCCGGGCTGCCGATAGGTGCGGCCACCGTGATCGTCGAGTCGCCCTGGTAGACCTGCCCGGTGATCAGGTGCCGCCAGGTGCCCGGCGGCAGGGACACCGCGACCTCGGTCTGGCCAGGCGCCATCACCGGCGCCACGAGCAGGGAGCCGCCCAACATGAATTGGTCGTCCGCTCCTGCGGCGGCGGTGCCGGGGTGGGTGAGCCACATGTGCCGGATCGCCGGGACCCCGGTACGGGCGGCCTCGTCCAGAACCTCGGCCCGATAGGGCGCAAGCGCCGCGAAGATCCGACTGTTGCGGGCGAACGCGTCGATCTCCTCGGGGTCGAAGACCTGACGGTTGACCGCCGGCCGGTTGCCCTCGTGGCTGCGGAACATCGGGCCGAACGCTGCGTACTCACCCCAGCGGGCGAGCAGTTCCGCGTCGCGGACGTAGTCGGTCAGCTGCAGGTTCACCGAGGTGTAACCGCCGATGTCGGAGTGGACGACCGGCCAGCCCGACACCCCGGCGGCGAACGTCCCGGCGAGCGCCGAGGCGAGTCCGTCCTCCTCCGACCAGCCGACCATCTGGTCGCCGTTCCAGAACGCCGGACTCTGCGAGTCCATCCCCGAGGTGCCGGCGCGGAACCAGGTCACGCAGTCGGGGCGTCCCGCCTTCTCGCAGCCCTCACGCACGACCTCCGACCACAGGCGGGGCCAGGCGTTGTGCATGAGGGTGGCGTCACCGTCGTGAAGGACGGCATCCATCGGCAGCGCCTCCCCGAAGTCCGCCATGAATCCGTCGACCCCGTTGGCCAGCACCTCCTCGGCGATGACCGTGGACATCCAGTCCCGGCCCGCCGGGTTGGTGAAGTCCACGAGCGCCGCCGAGTACCCGCCCTGGTCGACCATGTAGGGGCTGCCGTCGGGCGCGCGCACCAGCAGCCCGGCGTCCCGCGCCTCCGCCCACAGGTTGCGGATCCCGGGGTCGTTCTTGGGAGCGGCGTCGACGAGCCACGGGTTGACGTAGGTGGTGGTCCGGATGCCGCGATCATGCAACTCACCGACGAGCTGCTCCCACCCCGGGTACCGCTGCTCGTCCAACTGCCACGTCCACCACAGGCGATCGCCGAAGTCCGTGGTGCGCTGCCCGGTCCAGTCCTGGAGCCACACGCCCGCCACCTCGGTTCCGGAGGTCTCCAGCCTGTCCACGGTCTCCCGCACCGTGTCCGTGCCGCCCTGGATGCCGACGATCGCGCCCTGCTGGGTCCAGTCGGCCAACCGCGGCCGCTCCACCGAACCCTGCTGCGTGGCGATCAGGTGCGCCGGGGTGTCGCCGCGGGTGAGCTCGAGCCGCATCGACGGGGCCCACACCTCGAGGCCGACCCGGTCGGGAGTGCGGGTGTCGCCCACCGCGAACGCGTGCGCGGCCTCGTCGTCCGGGTCCACCCGGACGCCCTGCAGGTCGCCGGTGACATACGACGGCCACGCCGCGTAGGTCATCGAGGTGGTCCCGCCCGCCCCGCCGTTGGTGACGTCGGCCAACAGGGTCAGCGGCTGTTCGCCGCGGCCGACGCCCTGTTCGCGGGCGACCACGGGGACGAGCCGGCCGTCGAGGTTGAAATCGTCGAACTGTTCGCCGAAGCCGTGCACGCCTGCGCCGGCCGACCGGCCGCCGATCCACTGCAGGACCGGGTCGTCGCCGCCTGCCGAGGTGGCGCCGGTGTCGACGTCGGCCGCTACCCCGCCGTCAGCGCGCTCGGTGAAGCTCACCGTGAACGGGACCGCACCGTCCGCGGAGACGAGGTCGCCGGTGAGAGTGACGGATCCCGGGGCGGCCTCCACCCCGGTCAGCTGCTGGGCCGTCCACTGTCGATCGTGGTTCACGTCGGCCCAGAAGTATCCTCGGTGCTCCTCCCAGGAGACGTGCCCTGTCCCGGCGGACAGGTAGGCTGCGCCCGGGGCGTTCGACCACACGGTCTGCTCGCCCTCGACCACCCGCACCGCGCCGTCCTCGACGACCACGGAGTGCGCGCCCAGCGGGTGCACGCCGACCGCGCCAGGGTCGACGGTGAGCCCGCTGGGAGACATCACCTCGAGGTGATCGGTGGGCACGCCCAGGAGATCGACGCTGGCCGCTCCCCCCAGCGCGAGAGATCCGGTCACTGCGGTACCGACGGCGCTCAGCGCCCACCTACGAATTGTGTCGCCCATCACACCGGGCACTCTAGCGGTCGATCACGCCTATGAAAAATAATCCATCATTCGTCCAGCGCACAGCTTTCGCCTGGGCCGGAGGGTCAGGCGCGCGAGTCCTGGCCCGGTTGGCTGGTGACCGTGGTCAGCAGGAACACGCTGTCCTCGAGCGCCAGCACCGAGTGCCGCTCGTGGGTGAGGATCCAGAGTTCGCCCTCGCCGAACTCGCCCTGGGATTCGTTGTCCAGATCCACGCGGACCCGCCCCCGGAGGACCTGCAGGCTCGCGGCCGGCGGGGAGTTGTGCTCGGCCAGCCGGACCCCGTCGCGCAGGGCGATGACCGACTGACGCAGGGGCCCGTCGTGAGCGACGAGCTCGGCGCTGCGTCCGTGCTCCTCGGCGCGTGCGGTGGCCAGGTGGGACTCGGCCAGTTCCTTGAGATTCGCCATGATCGACCTTTCCGAAGCCGGGCAGATGGGGCGCCGTCCGCTCGGCCGCGGAGGGCGTGTCCTCAACGTACCTATGCCGGACGGCCCTGGCTTCCGAAGCGATCAGTCCTCGTCCGCCACGACG
The DNA here is from genome assembly GCF_053615975.1 of Dietzia sp. NPDC055877. NCBI lineage: Bacteria > Bacillati > Actinomycetota > Actinomycetes > Mycobacteriales > Dietziaceae > Dietzia > Dietzia sp. NPDC055877. The sequence continues at coordinate 83,954 of NZ_JBSHCV010000013.1, forward strand.
CCGCGCAGGCCGTCGGCCCCGAACAGCGGCTCGAGCATCGAGGAGAAGTCGGGGCCGCGGCGGAGCATCTGGCCGCCGTCGACGTTGATCACCTGCCCGGTGATCCACGTCGAGCCTTCGCCGAGAAGGAACGCGGCGGCCTCCGCAATGTCCTCGACCCGGCCGACCCGCGGGAGCGGGGTGTTGACGCGGTAGTCCTCGGCGATCGCCGGGTCGGACAGGATCGGCGCCACCAGATCGGTCTCGATCAGGCCCGGGCGGATGCCGTTGACGCGCACGCCGCTCGCGCCCAACTCGTCAGCGGCGAGCCCGACCAGATGGTCGACGGCCGACTTGGTCACCCCGTAGGCGCCGAACCACCGGTGGGTGTTGCTCGCGGCGATCGAGGAGATCGCGACGAACGAACCGCCGCCGCGGGCGACCAGCGCTCGCGCTGAATGCTTGAGGGTGAACATCATGCCGTTGACGTTGAGGTCGACGGTCCGCTTCCAGGCCTCGGTGTCCATCTGGGTGAGCGGGCCGATCGTCTCGCTGCCACCGGCGCAGGCCACCACACCGTCGAGCGCGCCCCCGTGTTCGACCGCCGCCGCGACCGCCGCGGCCACCTGGCCCTCGTCTGTGACGTCGGCGGCGTGCGCACGGACGGCGTCGGCACGTCCGGAGTTCTCCGCGATCCGCTGCGCGGTCTCCGCTAGCCGCTCGGCGCCCCGGCCGACGATCGTGACCTTCGCGCCGCGGCGCACCAGCTCTTCTGCCACCCCGGCGCCGATGCCGCTTCCCCCGCCGGTGACCAGGACGGACTTCCCCTCAAAGCTCATGCCCGCAGCGTAGAACGCGTTCCAGTTCCGTGGGGGCGGTTCGGAACCGCGGGCGCATATTGCGAGACCGCGGATTCCGTTACCTCCCATTCACAGAAGCTTCCATTGCCGTACCGCCGGTCTCGTAATACCCGGCAACCTTGCCCGCCTTGAATGGCTGTCGTTCCCGCCCCTGTCACGAAAAGGCCATCCCATGAAGTCACGTCTGCTCCCCGCGCTCGGCGGCGCCGTCGTCGTCGGCACCCTCGCCCTCACCGGCTGTTCCTCGTCCGCCGACGCGGCGCAGGACGACCGCACCATCCGCTTCGCGACGCTGCCCATCAGCGACGACCCCAACGCCGAGACCCCGGTCGAGGAGATCGCCGCCCTGCTGGCCGAGGAGACCGGCTACGAGGTGGAGATCACCGACGTCCCCAACTACTCGGCCGTGATCGAAGCCATCCGATCCGGGCACGAGGACATCGGGATCATGAGCGCCTTCCCCACCGCCATGGGCGTCAACACCGGCGAGGTCGATCCGCTCGTGGCCTGGCCGGGCGACGACTCCCCCGTCGCACGGTGCGTCGTGCTGGCCGACTCCCCGATCCGCACCCTCGAGGACATCACCCCGGACGACACCGTCGCCTTTGCCGACCCGGCCTCCAGCTCCGGCTACTTCATGCCGGTGTACATGCTCGACCGGGCCGGACTCACCCAGGGCGAGGACTACGAGGTCCTGTTCTCCGGCGGCCACGACCGCAGCCAGCTCGCGCTGAAGAGCGGCCAGGTGGACGTGACCTGCACCGCCGCGATGTTCACCGACATGGCCGGCCAGGGCAGCCCCTACTTCCCGTTCGAGGAGGGCGAGACCCGCGTGATCGGCGAGAGTCCCGCCATGCCGGTCTCGCTGGCCGTGCTGGGCAACCAGAAGATGAGCGAGGACAAGCGCACCGCGCTGCTCGAGGCGCTGCCGGTGGTGTTCTCCGCCGCGAACGCCGACGCGCTCGGCACCTACGGTGAGGCGCTGCCGGAGGGTGTCGAGCCGATGATCGAGCCCGGTCCGGAGACCTTCCAGACCCTGGTCGACATCGCGGCCGTGGCCGGCGTGGACATCTCGGACCTCGAGTGATCGGGACAGGATCCGCCGCCATGACCTCCCCCAACCCCGTCCTCACCAGACCCGCCACCATCCCGGCGACCTCCGCCTCCTCCGCCTCCTCCGCCGGTGCCGCCGCGGGTCCCGCGCACACGCCCCTCGGCCCGCCGCGGGTACGCGTGCGCGAGCTGTCCGTGCGCTACGCCCCCGACGCCCCGTTGGTTCTCGACCGGGTCGACCTCGAGCTGCACCCCGGCGCGACCGTAGCTCTGCTCGGCTCCTCCGGGTCGGGAAAGTCGACCCTGATGAAGTCGCTGACCGGCTTCGCGCCGATCACCTCCGGAACAGTGACGATCGACGGCGCCGACGTCGCCGACCTCACCGGCCGCGGGCTCCGGCAGCTGCGCTCGAACGTCGGTCAGGTGTTCCAGCAGTTCAACCTCATCGGCCGACTGTCGGTGCTGACCAACGTCCTGCTCGGATCCCTGCACCACGCGGGCCCGCTCAACCGGTTCGGCACCTTCCGGGCCGTCGACCGGCAGCGTGCCTACGAACTCCTCGAGCGGGTCGGGATCGCCGACAAGGCCCTGGTCGAGGCGCGGCAGCTGTCGGGCGGCCAGCAGCAGCGGGTCGCGATCGCGCGCGCCCTCATGCAGAAGCCCCGGTGCATCCTCGCCGACGAGCCGGTCGCCTCGCTCGATCCCCGCACCAGCCACACCGTCCTGCACCTGTTGCAGTCGATCGCCCGGGACGAGCAGGTCCCGGTCCTGGTCAGCCTCCACGTGCTGCCGCTGGCGCTCGAGCACTCCGACCGGGTGATCGGGCTCCGCGAGGGCCGGGTCCTCATCCAGGGCCGGACCGCCGACCTGGACGCCGAGGCCCTGTCCGCGGTCTACGACCACGAGGAGGAGCAGGCATGAGTCGGCCCCAGACATTGACCGCCAAGCCCGGCGGCACCCGCGCACCCGAGGAGACCGCCGAGGTCGAACGCCAGCTACAGGCGTTCCGTATCCCCCGGGCCCGGTTCACGGCCGGCGTCGTCGTCGCCGTGATCATCTTCCTCTGGTCGGCCGACGGCGCGCAGTTCAACTTCCTCCAGCTCGGCGACGGCGCGGCCAACATGGGTGAGTACCTCGCCCGGTTGTTCCCGCCGGACTTCTCCCAGTTCCCGCTCATCGTGGAACTGCTGGTCGAGACACTGCAGATGGCGATCGTCGGCACCGTCCTCGGATCGTTCCTCTCTCTGTTCATCGCGTTCGGTGCCGCCAGCAACATCGCGCCCCGATGGCTGTACTACCCGTGCCGCTGGACGATGAACATCATCCGCTCGGTGCCCGACCTCGTGCTGGCGCTGATGTTCGTCTCCGCCGTGGGTCTGGGGCCGTTCGCCGGCATCCTCGCCATGACGCTGGGCTCGCTCGGGTCGATCGGCAAGATCTTCGCCGAGGCCATGGAGTCGGTCGACCGCGGGCCCGTCATCGCGATGGAGGCCGTGGGGGCGTCCAAGCGGCAGATTATCCAGTACGCCGTGCTCCCGCAGGCCATGCCTCTGCTCACCAGCTACACCCTGCTCATGTTCGAGGGCAACGTCCGCGGCGCCACCATTCTCGGACTGGTGGGCGCCGGCGGCATCGGACTCGAGCTCACCACCGCCATGAACCGCTACGAATACGGCCATCTCAGCGCCATGGTCCTGTGCATCATCGTGCTGGTCACGGTGATCGACCAGGCCAGCGCTCTCATCCGGAAGAGGATCCAGTAATGACCGCCACCGCACCCGCCACCGCAGCGACCGCGACCACGCCGGAAGCGACGCCCGCACCCGCCGCTCCGGTCGCCATCACCCTGCCGCTGTCCCCGCCCGCCAACCTCCGAGACCTCGGTGGGATCGCCATCTCCGGCGGGACCACCCGGGCGGACTTCGCCTGGCGCGCCGACGACCTGTCCATGATCGACGACGCCTCCGCGACCCGCCTGATGTCCGCAGGCCTGAGCACCGTCATCGACCTGCGCTCGATCGCCGAGACCGAGATCACCGGCCGCGGCCTGCTCGGCGCGTACCCCGTCGCCTACCACCACGTGCCGTTCATGGCCTCGATCAGTTCGGCCGTGGACCACGTCGCCGACCCGTCGGAGATGTGGGACCAGTCCCGCTTCGCGCAGATGTACATCTCGCTGTTCGAGAACGCGGCGCCGCAGATCGTCACGGCGATGGCCGTGATCGCCCACGCGCCCGGCGCCGCGGTGTTCCACTGCGCGGCTGGCCAGGACCGCACCGGGGTGTTAGCCGCGGCGCTGCTGCTGGCGGTGGGGGCGGACAGCGACGCCATCGTGACCGACTACGCCGAGACCGGCCACAACATCGCCGCGGTCTCGGTCCGGGTGCGGCCGGTGATCGAGCCCATGATGGCCAGACTGGGCCTGCAGATGGACGTCGCTGCCAGGGCCGCAGTGCGGACCGAGTACTCGCGGGCGCCCATGCTCGGACTCCTCGAGCACCTGCGCACCACCTACACCGATCCGCTGCAGCCGCTGTATGACGCCGGCCTGACCACGGGCCTCGTCGACCAGTTGCGTCGACGGGCGCTCGGCGCCTGACCATGACTGCCACGCAGGCGGCCGGGCGGCGTTCCGGGCCGGGCCGCCCCCCGGAGCCCGGGCACGACGAGAGGATCATCCAGGCCACGCTGCGCCTGATCGACCAGGGCAAGCCCGTCACCGTCAACGCGGTGGTGACGGGCAGCGGGGTCTCCCGCGCCGCCGTCTACCGGCGGTGGTCCTCGCTGACAGACCTGGTCTCGGATGCGCTCGACCACGGCCGCGCCATCCCCGAGGTGGACATCAGTGGAGATCTCAGGCAGGCGGTGCTCGAGATGCTCTTCGAGCGCCAGGAAGAAGCGCGCGGGGTGACCTACCCGCAGCGCCGGTTCCGCAAACGGCTCGAGCTCGTGATGTCCGATCAGGAACTGCAGTGGGCGTACTGGACTTCCCACGTCAGTCGCCGCCGGCGCGGGATGATCGAGGCCCTGCGCGCCGGGGTCGACCGCGGCGAGTTCCGGGTGGACCTCGACGTCGAGGCGGCCCTGGACGCACTGTTAGGGGTCATCTACTACCAACTCGTGGTCCGCGGCGCGAGCCTCTCCGACCGCGAGACCGAGCTGCGCTGCCGGCACGCCCTCGACACGATCTGGCGGGGGATGCAGGCCTGACGCCGCCGATTCGACCCGGTGAGGGCGGGACCGTGGTACTTCAGGAGCCATGGACTTCCAGGAATCAATCGAGATGGTCGGTCAGGTGATCGACGCGGCGGGCGTCGCGGCGATCGTGATCGGCACGGTCGCCGCCACCGTGCTCGCCGGGTGGCGGCTGCTGCATCGCGAGCCCGGCGTGTACCGGCAGTTCCGCCGCTTCCTCGGCCGGTCCATCCTGCTCGGCCTGGAACTGCTGGTGGCCGCGGACATCATCAAGACCGTGGCCGTCATGCCGACGCTCAACGACATCGCGGTGCTGGCCGCGATCGTCGCGATCCGAACCTTCCTCAGCTGGTCGCTCGAACTGGAGATCTCCGGCCGGTGGCCGTGGCAGAAGGAGAAGGACGAGGCGAACGAGCAGGAGAACACCACGAGCCGGTGATCGCGCGGGGCGGTCACCGGCTCGTGGCGTCGGTGCGGGGTGGTGCGGGTCAGAGGGCGTAGGCGCCGCGGTTGCTGGCGGTGCGGCCCTCCTTGAGGACC